>NZ_JAANTF010000009.1:0-387766 GCF_011290655.1 Rhodococcus sp. D-46
TCCGCATCGTCGTCGACTTACCGGCACCGTTCGGGCCCAGGAAGCCCGTCACGATGCCCGGCTTGACCGTGAACGACAAATCGTCCACCGCTTTCGTCGGTCCGTAAACCTTGGTCAATCCCCTCAGTTCAATCATGAGGAGAACTGTGCCCTACCGGCACTGACCAGCACATCGGTCCCGAGGATGACATGAACCCTGAGATGTGAATACGGCAGTTCAGGGAAAACCCTGTGCTCGACCGGAAGTCGGAACTGGCGCGGCATGCGGGTAGGGCGCATCGAAGTCGCCGTCGAACAATCGCCAGTAGAAGTCGTTCATCCTCGCAGCGACGGGCGCGTGCCGTGTCACGATCGCGGCCACCTCTGGTGTCACATCACATGGAATATGACCTGTGGCGCATCGTCGTACGTACTGGTTGCGGGCGACTGGTCCGCCGCTCGTCGGCCTCGGTACCCCGCAGACCTCGGTCACCAGCCAGTTGACCAGAAGCATGGCGGCGTAGTCGGCGTCATGAGTGGCGTGGCGCCGGACGAAGTCGTGCTCGGCAGTCGACAGGTCGAAGTGTGGGGATGTGGCCAGTCCGAAGTCGGTGAGATAGATCCGCTCCATGTCGGTGCGCATGTTGCCGAAATGTCCGTCCATGTGCAGCAACTGTCGATCGCGCAAGAACGCCACGATCTCCGAAAACTGTCGCTCGACTTCGGCAGCTTTGGCGGACGGGTTGTCTTCCAGCCAATTCGAGATCGGGTGTTCGATGTACTCGCAGAACAGTACGAGGCTGCACGGCGCAGCGGCAAGCGCTTCGAGACGGGTCCGCACTTCACGGCTGGCGCCGGCGGTGTGAACGGAATCGATGTCGGCGTGTTCGACCGCAACGGGCGAACGTCCGGGAAGTATCCGCCAGTGGTAAAGCATTGGGAACGACTGTGTTTCGCCGGCCAGAACGGCATCGGTGACCACGAGGTTCGCGGCCAGTTCTCGCCAGGCGTTGAAGCTTGGGCCACCAATGCCGTACTGGCAGAACGTCGGCAGATCGAAATGGTTGGAAGTAGAGCCCACCTCGGCGATTTCCCGCACGCTCAGTGGGATGCGTTTGGTGAATACCGGAACGCCGTTGAGCCTGTTGTCATAGACCCTGATCACTCCTGCGGCGCCACCTACGCCGACACTCGAGATTCGAACGGTGTCGACCAGTCGCGCCAGTTCGACATCGTTCTGGGAAGACAGGAACGCCGACAGCTTTCGGTGGCGTTCAATCCTGACGTCTGTCATTCCACGACTGTGCCACAGGCTCGTCCGGCTTCGATTTCGCGGAGCCGCCTGTCGAAGTCACCGATTCTGGCGGTGTCCTCGTAGTAGTCCTCTTGCTCGATGATCTTTCCCCACTTGGTCCGAACGAGAAGCACTGTTCGATTTCGATAGATGACGGCGCCGTCGGGGCCAAGGGCTCGGTCGTCGAAACGGGCGAGCAGGGTCATGCGCCAGAGCGGACCACCGAAATACGCTTCGGTGACCGCGCCTTGAAGCCCCGCATCGACAAATTCTTGGAGAAACGTCTCGATTCGGTCCCCATCGTTTCATCTTCGAAGCTTGTCGTGGCATCGATGCCCTGTCAACGAAATGCCCGGGTCTGCTGATATCTGACAGAGAATTGGATATTGACAGTGACTGTCACAATAGGTGAGACTCGCATTATCGAGAACGGCCGGATCTCGGCCGAGGCGGGAGGACGTTGCTGATGTCACTACGGGAGAGACAGCGGTTGCAGGTGCGAGCAGACATTCAACGTGCGGCATTCGATCTGTTCGCGCGTGACGGTTTCGAGGATGTGACCACCGAGCAGATTGCGGCGGCAGCGGGGGTATCGGCGAGTACGTACTTCCGGCACGTCCGTAACAAGGAGGATCTGCTGTTGGATCCGGTCAGGCAGGGCGGTGCCGGAATCGTGACGCTCCTCGAGGATCGCCCGGCATCCGAGTCGGCTGATCTTGCGATCTCGCGGGCAATCCTGGAACGCTCCAATGCTTTCGAGTCCTCGGAGATCGATCAGTGGCGAGCAGCGTTCCGCACCGCGCCGCACCTGATGGATCGAGTCGCCCTGATCGCGCCCGAGCATCGTGATCGGTTGGTCGAGTTGGTGGCACAACGGATGTACCTCGATCCGGAAAATGACAGCCGTCCAGGACTTCTCGTTCATTTGATGTTGGCAGCGGCGGAGTTCGGTTATCGGCAATGGATACGTAACCCTCACAAGCGCGGGGCATCACTTCCCGTGTGCGTCGAGGGGGCGCTCGACGCAGTTCGGGGATCCCGGTGGCACACGCAGGACGAAGATGACACGAAAGGTCGTGACCAGTGATGGACGAGAACTCTCAGGGCGCCGTGCCGCCCGTAGTAGATGTGCCCGTAGTGGATGTCGTTGTTGTCGGATCGGGGGCTGCCGGCATGTCTGCAGCCATCACCGCAGCCCGCAACGGACTCTCGACGATACTCGTGGAGAAGTCCGAATACTGGGGCGGTTCGTCGTCCCGGTCCGGGGGCGGCGTGTGGATTCCGGGAAACTCGATACTTCGCCGCGAGGCACCGAAAGATGATATCGACTCTGCGCGAACATATCTGAAGAGCATTGTCGGAGAGGATGCAGACGCCGACCGAATCGACACGTATCTCGATCGGGGTCCGGAAGCCCTCGATTTCCTGATTCGTCACTCTGCGTTGGAGCTCGAATGGGTGAAGGGTTACTCCGACTACTTTCCCGAGGCACCTGGCGGACGTGCAAGCGGCCGCTCGTGCGAGCCGCGCCCGTTCGACGCGCGAGCTCTGGGCGACGATCTTGCGACACTTCATCCGCCGTACATGAAGGTTCCGCTCAACATGGTTGTCCAACAATCTGATTACCGTTGGCTGAGCACGGGGATCCGGCATTGGCGGGGTCCGGTGCGGATGCTTCGGGTAGGAATGAGATCTCTGGCCGCAAGAGCTCGGAGGAAGAAGCTGATCGGGCTCGGGCCGGCGCTCATGGCCGAACTGATGCTCGGAGTTCGGGACGCCGGAGTGACGGTGGAGCTCGGGACGAGGCTTGTGGATTTGGTGACCGACAGTGATCGTGTCGTGGGTGTGCGACTCGAGTCCGGGGGAGTGCAGACCACCATGCACGCTCGATGCGGTGTCATCCTCGCGTGTGGCGGGTTCGACAACAACGACGACATGCGAGGCGAGTACCAGCGACGGCCGAGTAGCGCGCAGTGGACTCTCGGGGCACCGACCAATACCGGGGATGGCATCCGTGCAGCTCTACGCGTCGACGCCGCAATTTCGTACATGGACGACGCGTGGTGGGCCCCGTCGATTCCACTGCCCAAAGGCCCGTGGTTCGCCTTGGCGGAACGCTCGTTGCCTCGCAGCCTCATGGTCAACGCCAGCGGTCAGCGCTTCATGAACGAGTCACTTCCCTATGTCGAAGCGGCACACGCCATGTTCGGCGGAAAGTACGGCCGAGGTGAAGGACCCGCTGAGAACATCCCGGCTTGGCTGATCTTCGATCAGACGTACCGTGACCGTTACCTGTTCGCGGGGGTTCCGGCGCGCAGGCCGATACCTCGGTCGTGGATCGAATCGGGTGCGATTGTGCGAGCTGGATCGATTGCCGAACTCGCTGCCGAGATCGGAGTGCCGGGCGATGCGCTGTCCGCCACCATCACACGATTCAACAGTCACGCGCGCGACGGAGTCGATCGCGACTTCGGCCGTGGGACAAGCAGATACGACCACTACTACGGCGACTGCACCAACAAGCCCAACCCCAGCCTCGGAGAACTTACGAAGGGTCCGTTCTATGCCGCGAAGATGGTGCCTGGAGACCTGGGGACCAAAGGCGGCATCAACACGGACGCTCGCGCGCGAGCGTTGCGCGCCGACGGTTCGGTCATCGACGGGCTCTACGCGGCAGGTAACACCAGCTCGCCGGTGATGGGTCATACCTATGCCGGTCCAGGTGCAACTATCGGTCCCGCAATGGTTTTCGGATATCTGGCGGCGCTCGATGCGGTCGGTCGATCCCGTGACGGTAGTGAGCTCGAGACCGAAGGCAGGAATAATGGTTTGGCAGATCGTCGTGGGTAGGGTTCTCTTGACAGCGTGACCCACCTCAACATCGCCGACGTCGATTACTTTCTCCCTGATGGTCGGCAACTGCTCAGCGGTGTCAGCTTTCGGGTCGGCAACGGTGCAAAAACTGCACTGATCGGGCCCAACGGGACTGGTAAGACGACGTTGCTTCGCATTATCGCCGGAGACGCCGTCGCCGACGAGGGCGCTGTCACTCGATCCGGAACACTGGGCGTGATGCGGCAATTCGTCGGCCAGGTTCGCGACGAGTCCACCGTGCGCGATCTTCTGTTGTCCGTCTCGCCGGCACGGATCCGGGACGCAGCACTGGCGCTCGATACGGCAGAAAACGCGATGATCGAGCGCGACGAGGAATCAACTCAAATGAAGTATTCGCATGCGCTGGCCGATTGGGCCGACGTGGGCGGCTACGAGACCGAAGACTTCTGGGACAAGGTCACTACCGCGGCTCTCGGTGTTCCCTATGACCGTGCGAAGTGGCGCGCGGCCAACTCCCTCAGCGGTGGCGAGCAGAAACGGTTGGTTCTCGAAGCACTGTTCGCTGGGCCCGACGACGCACTCCTGCTGGACGAGCCGGACAACTACCTCGATGTTCCGGGCAAGCGATGGCTGGAAAAGACGATCTCGGAATCGTCGAAAGTGGTTTTGTTCGTCAGCCACGACCGCGAACTGATCGCCAACGCGGCCACCCACATCGTGACGCTCGAGCCCGGAATCAGCGGCGCAACGTCGTGGACCCACGGTGCTGGGCTGGCCAGCTACCACCAGGCCCGCGAGGATCGCAACGCTCGATTCGAAGAACTGCGTCGACGCTGGGACGAGGAGCACGCGAAACTGCGTGCCCTGGTTCTGCGATTGCGTGAAAAGGCCAAGTTCAACGACGGCGTCGCTGCGCGGTATCACGCCTCGCAAACGAGGTTGGCGAAGTTCGAGGAGGCAGGGCCACCCGAAGCGATTCCACTTCAGCAGAAGGTGACGGTTCGGTTGGCGGGCGGGCGAACCGCCAAGCGCGCGTTGGTATGTCAAGATCTCGAGCTGACCGGATTGATGAAGCCTTTCGACACCGAGATCTGGTACGGAGATCGGGTTGCCGTGCTGGGCTCCAATGGATCCGGAAAGTCGCATTTCCTTCGGCTCTTGGCGGGTGGGGGGACCGATCCGGGGAGCGAGCATCTGCCTGTCGAGGCGCTCGACATCGCGCCGGTCGAGCACGGGGGTACTGCGACGCTGGGTGCTCGGGTACGTCCCGGATTGTTTGCGCAGACACACTCCAGGCCCGATCTGACCGGAAACACGCTGCTCGAGATCCTGCACATGGGCGACGAACACCGCAGCGGAATGGGACGCGAAGCGGCGAGCCGCGCGCTGGACCGTTACGGATTGTCCCAGGCTGCGGAACAGAAGTACGACGACCTGTCCGGCGGTCAGCAGGCACGATTGCAGATCCTGCTCCTCGAGCTCTCCGGCGCCACGATGTTGTTGCTCGACGAACCGACCGACAACCTCGACCTTCATTCGGCTGACGCGCTCGAGCAGGGCATTGCTCAGTTTGCCGGCACGGTCATCTCGGTCACGCACGATCGCTGGTTCGCGCGCGGGTTCGACAGGTTCCTCGTCTTCGGATCGGATGGGAACGTGTACGAGAGCGAGTCGCCGGTGTGGGACGAGGCCAGGGTCGAACGAGCGCGCTGAGATCGAGCAGCCACTCCCTACCTGGTGAGAGGCGGCAGCTCGTTGATCATCGCGCGAAGGAGGCCCGGATCGCTGCGATCCGATCGAGGCGGGGGACAGCGCGAAAGATCGAGCTGTGTCGGAAAGCGCCACACAACGCGACCTGGATCTACCCTGTTCACTGCCGAGTACCAGTGGGTGAGGGGCTCGGCGAGCGCCGCGTGAAGCTCGAAATGCCGTCGGCGGCGGCTGGGGTCTCCTTCGCGCTGAAGTAGAAGCTGCTCCGGTGACGGTATCGAGATGACGGTCAGATCCGCGAAACCCAGTTCGAGGTGCTCGAAAGCTGTCTCGACTGCCGCGAGCTCGTACTCGAATCGCTCCCGAGGTGCTGCGCCCACTGCAGCGAGACACCAGCTGTAGTGCAGTTTCAGCGGGTCGCTGTCGCAGAGCGCGATACCGGTTCTCGCTTCGAGATCTTCCGCTTGCGACCATCGCTTCGAATTGACCGTTGTCCAGTAACTTGCCTGAAGGTCGAGATCCGTACCGTCCGGCTCGAACCCGGTGGGCTGATACTCGGCGACGAATCTCTCCGCCGCGGATTCGCCACCGAGTTGGGTTCGGCACCAGGTGGTCTTGCCGGCGGCGCTGGGTCCTTCTACTGCGATGATCACCAGTCCATTCTCCATAATGATTGGGGCGGTTGGTTTTTCCCGTTGCCAGGAATCACTTAACATCCCCAGGATCCTCGTTGGCGGTCCGACACGGCCTGTTTCGGTGTGGTGGGTCACAAAATCACCGTGACGGTTGCCACATAACGGACGGATAACGATCGGTATGGTTGAAGCTCGAATCAATTAGTTGACCTGTGGTTATTGCTCGAGTTTCGACTGAGTCTGGTACAGCAGTGCCGGAAAACTGCCCCGTGACCAATCCGTGACCATCACCTACGGTCGTTGACAGCCCGAAACTACCGGGCAAACACCGACCCGCAACTGCGTGCTTCTGCCCCGCGGGTCCGGTACTCCCGAAACCTTCGCGGGGCAGGAGTGAAACAGACGAGTCGATCGACGAGACGTGAAAGCGTCCGGGCCGACCTCGTCCGCGGTAGCGGAGAGGATTTACCCAATGACCAGCATCACCTTCAAGCGCGCCCTCGGCGCAGTTGCAACCGCAGGCGCAGTCGTCGCGATCCCGCTCGCCATGAGCACCGGCACCGCTTCGGCAGCCGGCCACGACTGGTCCGGAGTCGCAAACTGCGAGTCCTCCGGTAACTGGGCCGCCAACACCGGAAACGGCTTCTACGGTGGTCTGCAGTTCACGCAGAGCACCTGGAACGCATTCGGTGGATCGGGCAACGCTGCCAACGCCAGCCAGGCCGAGCAGATCCGTGTCGCCGAGAACGTTCTCGCAGGCCAGGGCGTCGGCGCATGGCCCGTCTGCGGTCAGTACCTGACCACCGGCACCACCGCAGGCAACTACGAGGCCGCAGCCGCCCCCGTCACCGCTGAGGCTTCCGTCGAGTCGGCTCCGGCAGCAAGCACCGGAAGCGGCAACTACGTGGTCAAGGCAGGCGACACCCTGTCGAAGATCGCTGCTGCACACGGCATCTCGCTCGAGAACCTCGCCAGCCAGGTTCCGAACATCAACCTGATCTTCCCGGGACAGTCCCTCTCGGTCTAGTCTCGTGGCCGTTTAGGTCCTCAATGCGTCGAAATTGTCCGGAGCTGATGCAGCCCCGGACAATTTCGGCGTTTCTGCGTTCGCAATGAGCGTTGCCGCTTCCGTATGGATGGGGTCAAGATCCTGGCGCCACCCAAGAATGTGCAGCGCCGACCCGGCGATGACAGCTGCGTCGGGAATCGGGGTGCCTTCGAGCGCGTCGGCTCGCGCGCTGATCACGCTTTCTACCAGGCGAAACGGAAGCTCGGCCAGGTGCGTTGATGATGGATCGTCAATCGCGTCGAGCACATCCTGGGCGAGTGCCCGGTATTGCTCGCGAAGCCGATCGCGATCGGCTCGGAACGACATGAACCTGTCACTTCTCAGTTCCGGTAAGAGATAAAGGACGCCGAGGTTCCACCGTCCGGTGATCAGTTGGGCCGCGTCGATGTACGAAAGTGCGTACAGCTTGACCTCGGGTGCGGTGTCGAGTGGCCTGAGATTCTCCGCGAAGTCGAGCGCCGGCGTCACGGTGTCGGCGAGCAGTGCAACCAGGATGTCGTCCTTGGTGGCGAAATGGTTGTACAGCGACGCCTGACGCATTCCGACTGCTTCGGCGATGTGGCGTGTGGACGTCGCGGCGAAGCCTCGGGTGGTGAACAGTTCAGCGGCTGCATCCAAGATCTCCGCCCGGGCAGTGCCACCCGGGCGTCGGCGAGCGGTCAGGCGGGGTCGTCCGGGGCCGGCGTTGGTCACGCCTTCCATAGTGGCAGGCTGCGGCCTTACGTGCGGGATGGCCGCCGCTGTGAGCATTCGGTCACGTGCTCGAAACGTACTCAACGAGCCTGTTACAGAATCAGGCGAATCGTATACGCGGGCGTCACCTGCGGCGAGTGGATTTCGCGAAAACTATCAATCGACAGTTATTCGCCTCTGAATCGCCTCGCCGAAGGAGTACGCCGTTGAGTGCAACCACCCCGGCTGCGCAGCCCACCACCGCATCCGCACTCGCCTCTTCGCCTCACGACGACGGTGACCTCGCGGAGTTCGGCTACGAGCAGCAGCTGCATCGATCGCTGGGAAAGTTCGCGTCTTTCGCCGCGGGCTTCTCCTTCGTCTCCATCCTCACCACGATCTTCCAATTGTTCGGCCTCGGTTTCGGTTTCGCGGGTCCGGCATTCTTCTGGACGTGGCCGGTCGTCTTCATCGGTCAGTTCATGGTCGCTCTGAACTTCGCGGAACTTGCTGCCAGATATCCGATTTCGGGTGCCATCTACCAGTGGTCGCGGCGGATGGGTGGTGAGATCGTCGGCTGGTTCGCCGGTTGGTTCATGATTCTCGCTCAGATCGTCACTGCATCGGCCGCCGCGATCGCCTTGCAGGTCGTGCTCCCCAATGTGTGGAGCGGGTTCCAGATCATCGGCGAGGACAGCGCACTCACCTCATCGAGTGGTGCCGCCAACGCCGTGCTGCTCGGATCGGTACTTCTGGTTCTGACCACCATTATCAACTGCATCGGCGTCAACTGGATGTCGCGTATCAACAACATCGGCGTGACCTGCGAAATCGTCGGTGTCATCGCAGTGATTGGGATGTTCTTCACCCACGCTCAGCGCGGACCGGACGTCGTCTTCGACACCGGCAGTGCCGGCGGTCAGCCCGGATACGCCTGGGCGTGGATCATGTCCGGACTGATGGCTGCTTACGTCATGGTCGGCTTCGGTTCGGCAGGCGAACTGGCCGAGGAGACCCGCAACCCCCGACGCGTCGCACCTCGTACGATCCGGCTTGCACTGTCCGCTTCCGCGCTCGGCGGCGGCTTGATGATCCTCGGCGCGTTGATGGCAGCGCCCTCACTCACCGACGGACGCCTGGCCACGGAAGGTTTGCCGTACGTACTGACATCGATTCTCAGTTCCCCGTGGGGCACGGTCTTGTTGATCGACGTCTCGATCGCAGTGTTCGTGTGCACCTTGGCCATTCAGACTGCTGCTTCACGGCTGATGTTCTCGATGGCCCGCGACGGGCGGCTTCCTGCCTCGCAGGTACTGGCAAAGGTCAACCCCCGCACCGGAACACCTATCGCGCCGTCCGTCCTCATCGGTCTGGTCTGCATTGCCGTCCTGGCCGTCAACGTGGGCAACTCGGCAATTTTTGCAACCCTGTCCAGCGTATGCATCATCTTGATCTACTTGGCCTACCTCATGGTGACCGTGCCGCTGCTGGTTCAGCGTCTCAAGGGATGGCCTCGCACGGCAGTCGGCCCCAAGTTCGACGCCGAAGGCAAAAAGCTTTTCTCCCTGGGCGTCTGGGGAATTCCGGTCAACATCGCCGCGGTTGTGTACGGCGCGCTGATGGTGATCAACCTGTCCTGGCCACGAGCCGAGATCTTCAACCCCACCGGGGAGTACCCCATTCTGCAGTGGGCCGCGCCCATCACGGTAGCGCTGGTCGTGGGGCTGGGAGTCGCTTGCTTCCCACGTGGCCGCGCCACCCCGAATCCCGTCACGATCGGAGCCTGACCATGAGTACTCAGACCACCGCCGGAGCGCGCGAGCATGCCCGGTCTCAAGCTGGAACGATCACCGATTCCATGCCCGTATTGCCGGCAACGCGTTGGCCGAACCCACCCGAAGACGTCGCTCCCGAACGTCTGACCTGGGCTGAGACAGTGCCGGGTGGGCGGTACACGACCAAGGTTCTCGCACGTGGAACCCGATTGCGACTTCGCGACATCGCTGGCAGCGCCTGCGCAAACATCTTGCTCTATCGCGCCGACGCCCCCTGGGAGCGTCTCAACGTCGCCGATACCGTCAAGGTGCCATGGCAGGCCTATCTCGGCGTCGGGCACCCGTTGCTCTCCGATCAGGGGCGAGTACTTGCGACCGTGGTCGCAGACACGTCGGGTCACCACGACGCGTTCTGCGGAACGACGTCACGCGCCACCAACGAGGCGAAGTACGGGCAGGGCTCGCTGCACAGTGCCTCACCCGCCGGGCGTGAACTGTTCACCGTCGCTGCCGCGAAGAACGGACTCGGGCCGCAGGACATTGCGCCTCCGTTGTCCTTCTTCCACGGTGTCCGCGTCGAGGCGGACGGCGCTCTCACCAGTACGGGGTCCGCCGGCTCAGGCGCAACGGTCGACCTTCTGATTCACCTGCCCGTCATCGTGATGATCGCCAACACCGCGCACCCACTCGATCCGGCGCCGCAGTTTCCCACCACGTCCCTCGAAGTGCTCGCGTGGAAGGCCGCCGACGAACTCGGCAGCCTTGACGATCTCGGGCCGGAATACCAACGCGCAGTGCTCAATACCGAAGATGCCTGGACGGCTTCGAACCTGGAGGAGATCGCATGACCACCACCTTGGATGTCCCCGCCCTCGTTCCCGGAACGGTGATCCTCGACGAGATTGCTGACGCATTCGGGCCGTGGTCCGCAGTTGTCCGTGCCGGTGACGTTCTGACCATCGTCGATCTACACGGAAATCAAGCCGTCGACACCCTCGTCTACGCCGGTGACGATCACAGCGTTCGGTACTCGGCAGCAGCGACGGTCACAGCCCAGAAGAACCTGTTTCTGTCCACAGGCTCCGTGCTCCGCAGTGACGACGGAACTCCACTCATGACCCTGGTCGCAGACGAGGTCGGAAACCACGACACCGTCGGCGGCGCGTGCTCACAGGAATCGAACACCCTGCGATACGGCCACCACACCAAGCATCAGCACGCGTGCGTCGAGAACTTCCTCGTCGAGGGCGCAAAATGGGGGCTCGGTAAGCGGGACCTGGTGTCCAACATCAACTTCTTCATGAACGTCCCGGTCGACCCCGACGGCACACTCGGAATCGTCGACGGACTGTCGGCACCAGGCAAGCGGCTCGCGTTGCGTGCCGAACGTGACGTGCTCGTCCTCGTGTCCAACTGCCCGCAGATCAACAACCCGTGCAACGGCTTCGATCCCACGGCCGTCCGCATGATCGTCACACGGCCGGGAGCAGACGAATGAACGCAAAACTGACCATCGTGCGTCCCGGAATGCTGACGACGGTTCAGGACTATCCAGGACGCGTCGGATACTGGCAGATCGGAGTCCCACCATCGGGCCCGATGGACGACCTGTCGTTTCGGTTGGGAAACACCGCACTCGGAAACCCCGAAGGCGCCCCCGGCATCGAATGCGCGATGGCCGGACCTGCCATGACGTTCGACGAAGACACCACGGTCTGCATCACAGGTGCCCCGGTGTCGGTGACCGTCGACGGCGTCGTACACGGTCAGTGGCGACCAGTTTTCGTCCCCGCTGGATCGGTGCTCGACGTCGGAACGGTCAGCGGCCCGGGACTGCGCATCTACGTACTCGTACAGGGCGGAATCGAGACCGACGACTATCTCGGCAGTGCGTCGACCTTCACCCTGGGCAGGTTCGGGGGACACGAAGGTAGGACTCTGCGGGCAGGAGACGTTCTCAAACTCGGACAGGCGACCGGGGTCGCGGGAGCTGTTCCCGCCGAGCATGTTCCGGCGATACACACGTGCTGGGAACTTGCGGTGACCGAGGGCCCGCACGGGGCGCCGGAGTTCTTCACCCGCTCCGACATCGACACGCTGTACGCGACCGAGTACGAGGTCCACTTCAACTCCGACCGCACCGGTGTCCGGTTGATAGGTCCGAAACCAGACTGGGCCAGAACCACCGGCGGCGAAGCCGGACTTCACCCTTCGAACATCCACGACAACGCGTATTCGATCGGTGCACTCGACTTCACCGGCGACACGCCCATCCTCCTCGGACCCGACGGACCGAGCCTCGGCGGCTTCGTCTGCCCGATCACGGTGGTGTCCGCTGATCGCTGGAAGCTCGGACAGTTGGCTCCCGGGAACAAGATTCGCTTCGTGCCGGTCCGCGCCGAACGGGCAGCCTCCCGGCGTGACCTCGGAGTATCGCGTCGAGCCTCCAATTCGGTTGTTCATTCCTCCGGTGGTGACGGCGACGACGGCGTCATAGCCCGTCGTGACGGCGACACCGTGGTCACGTACCGGCGCTCAGGCGATGACAACGTGTTGGTCGAATACGGCGACATGAATCTCGACCTGGCGTTACGTGCGCGTGCTCATGCACTGCATCAGCGACTCGACGCCGAGAAGCCGGCCGGACTACTCGATCTCACCCCGGGAATCCGCAGCCTGCAGGTCCGCGTCGACCCGGACGTGCTGCCCGTCGGCAAACTGATGGGAATGCTCACCGAGGCGGAGGACACCTTGCCGGCGGCCAACGAACTCGTTGTGCCCAGTCGCACTGTGCGGATGCCACTGTCGTGGGACGACCCGGCAACGCGCGAAGCGATCCAGCGGTACATGCACGGGGTTCGCGCCGACGCGCCGTGGTGCCCGTGGAACATCGAGTTCATCCGCCGGATGAACGGTCTCGAATCCGTGAACGACGTGTTCGACACCGTCTTCGGCGCCGAATACATGGTGCTCGGACTCGGTGACGTCTACCTCGGAGCGCCGGTCGCGACGCCGCTCGATCCGCGTCATCGTCTGGTCACGACCAAGTACAACCCCGCCCGCACCTGGACCCCCGAAAACGCCGTCGGGATCGGTGGGGCGTACCTCTGCATCTACGGCATGGAAGGCCCAGGCGGGTACCAGTTCGTCGGACGTACGACGCAGGTGTGGAATCACCGCCACCCCGCGAAGTCCGGGCCGTTCGAGGAGGGCACTCCGTGGTTGCTGCGATTCTTCGACCGGATCTCCTGGTACCCCGTCGAGCCGGAAGAGTTGATGGATCTGCGCGCGGACACCGCCGCCGGCCGCGGCGGGGGCGTCGAGATCGAGGACGGCAGCTTCTCGCTGGCCGAGCATCAGGAGTTCCTCGCGTCGAACTCGCGCTCGATCGAGGAGTTCCGCGCGATGCAGTCCGTCGCGTTCGGGGCCGAGCGTCAGCGCTGGTCCGACGCAGGAGAGTTCGCGCTGCCCGGTTGATGGTCGAGTGAGCACAGTCGTCTTAGAGTGAGCACCGCTTCCAGAGTGTCGGAAGCGGTGCTCACTCAGCAGTAGCGGTGTTCAGTCCGCCTGGAACGGGCAGCAGATGTCTGCGTCAGCGAGTCAACGCGCGATTGAACAGATCGATGAACGGGCGAGGCGACGGGGTTCCGGTGGGCCGGAAAGGCGCAGAATCCCTCGACGCGGATACCCACTCGGTTCTGCTCACCCGCGACAAGTCGAGCTGATACCGGGTGTCGGCGGCGAGTCGGTGCAGGAAGAGGGTTCCGGTTCGCCCGTTTCCTTCCCGAAACGGGTGGGCATGATTGAGCGTCGAGTACACCGATGCGAGCGCGAACGACGCAGCGCCGTGATCGAGTGCTACCCAATCGACGGCGGCGATGATCTCTTCGACCTCGGACAGGTAGTTCCGAATCGCCGAGACCGGAGCAAACGTTGCCGCACCTTTCCTGATGTCGACGGTTCTGATGTGTCCGGCCCACTGGTACAGATCTTGGAAAACGTGCTGGTGAAGTAGGAGAAGTTCGGCTGTGTCTCGCGTGTGCGGTACGAGGTCGCTGCCGAGATGCGCCTCACCCAGACGAAGCGCGGTCGCCGCGAACTCGAGTGATTGCAGTGCGGCGGGATCTCGTACGTCGAAATTGTTCGCGAGCACCGATGTACCGCGATAGACGTACGGCGCTGATCTTCGCCAGCGGATCCGCGGGGGAATCGCAGACGAGAGGCCGACGGCTCGCGCCAATTCCTGCTCGAAATACTCACGCCGAGAAAGCATCCCGATCATCACGGCCTCGAGTTCCGCGATCTGTTCATCGCTCGGATCCCAGCCTTCGAGGCGCTCCGCCGCCAGAACCTGTTCGAGCGCAGTGCGATTCACGGATCGATGTCGGGTAGCGCCGACGCGGACGCGGCATATTCGAGTCGTCGTTGCACACCTGCGACCTCGCGCACTGCATTGCTCAGCAAGCTCCGCGAGAGCGGAGTGAGTTCGGAGATCACGACTTCGTCGGTCGGTGGCCGACCTGCCGCGAACTGATCGGTCTGGTGGCGGACACGAATCTGCTGCAACACCTCGAAAGATTCGATCAGTACCTGGGCGTCGTCGTCGAGTAGGAAACCGCTTCCCGCTGCAGCCTTGAGGCGTTCGAGTGTCGAACTCGTGCGGGCGCCCACGGAAATCCCCGCCCAACGAGCGATGTTCACGATCGGTTGGACGGCGCTGGCTTTGAGGTCGACGGTTCCGGTCCGACGCGTCATCACGTCCTTGAACGAATGGAGCTTTGCCTTGTCTCCGACGGCTTCGCGAAGGAGCAGTCGCATGACGGCCGGGTGCAGTCGCAGTTGATCCAACGCCGCAGGGCGAGGATCCAACGCCGGATCGCCCGCGACGACACGGGCATCCGCCAGCATCGACAACATGACCAGGGCCTGGTCCTGGTACGGATTGGATACCCATTTCCGCAGCGCAGTGCGCCATTGTGGGAGCGTCCGAGCGAACCTGGCCTGGGTCGCGACGGCGTTCTTGGTGTCGCGAGGGAACCCGCAGAGATCGAGGATGTCGTGGATCGTCTTCGCGGCGTCGGCTCCCTCGTGATGAGATTCGCCGCCCCACACCAGCGCACTGTCGATATCCGAAGAGGGGAGCGCTTCACGTCTGGCGACGCTGCCGAGCGACAGCCACGCGAAATCCGGTCGCTCGTCTCCGTCCACCACCAATTCGATGGCGCGCCTGACCGTCACGTCGATCAGCACCGCCAGCGTCGCACCGATGTCGAGCGGTGAGACCCGTGACGCCACCAATTCCGTCACCAGAACAGGGACCGCGCGGGCTGTTTCGACGAGGTGGGCGTCATCCTGTGCTGTGGCGAGCGCTGCGCGCAGTTCGAAACCCTGATTGGTGGCCGAAGTCAGGAGGTCGCTGAGTTCGAGCACGCCCATCAGTGCGCCTGCCTCGGTCACGACCGGGAGATGGCGCAATCCGTACTCGAGCATGTCGGTCACGGCGTCGGCGCCCAATCGATCCGGATCGACTGTCACTGCTGACGGCGTCATCACCGTTGATACCGGCTGATTGCTGTCGATACCACCGACTACCACACGAGCACGTAGGTCACCTTCGGTGAAGATTCCGAAACCGGTTGTCTCCGTCGGGATCACAACAGCGCGGCGGCCCGCGTCGGTCATCAACTTCGCGGCCTCGCGGATGGTTGCTCGGCCATCGCAGACAATTGCGGGCCCGCGCAACAGGTCTCGCACCCGGCGCATGGCGGGACTCTGCATGCCTTGCCCCGTCGAGTGCCCCGTCATGGGGTCATTGTCGCAGGTGTGTCCGGTTCAGGCAGCGGAGGGTGAGATGTCACAGACCACCGAGTCGCGAGAGTACGTCGAGAGCGGAATCTGTAGTACGCCAGAGTGCGTCGATCTCCTGTTCTGCGCCCGGACGTGTCTGCGGATTCTGGAGGGCGAATCCGTTGGCCAGCGTGATGGTGTTGTATCCGCTGTCGGCGGCGCGGAGCAACAATTCCGAGGGCTGCGAGTTTCCGGCCAATCGGTCGAGTCCTTCGCCGACGAAGTAGAACCGCCAGAGCGGCCCCAGATCGGCGTCGTACTCGGCCTTGGTGAGGGTCACGATCGAACCACCCTTGACGGCAATGGAATCGACGATCTTGTAAAAATCGGGGACATCCTCCGCAGTGGTTCCGGACGTGGCGACGGCGTGAGCGAGGTCGACGGTGAGATGCGCGTTGTAGCCGGCCATGGCGACCCGTGCTGGACTGGCGTCGCACTGACGTGTCAGGGCGAAGTAGTTGCTCCACGCCGGATCGGTGGGAGTACCGGTGAACTCTGCATGGACGTTCACCAGGTACCTGCGCAGCAATTCGTAGCTGACGGAATGGGCCCACTCGTCATCGGCGAAGGCCGCAGGGTCTCGCTGCAGCGGCATCACCGCCTCGTGCTCGACAGCGTCGAGGCCGATGGAGAACAAGCCTCGCCAATCGTGGTGTGAGACGAGGATCGACGTGATCTCACGATGACGTTCGACAGCGGTCTCGAGCCGAGGCAGTCCGGCACCGTTCAGGGTCGTGACGTCGCTGAGTTCGGCAATCCGGCCCACCTCGGCATTGCTCAACTGGCTGCCGCAAGCCGTCGAAAGACTCTCGCCCGGATCTGCGAGTGCAGAACCGGGCGAGAGGAAAGCGGCGGTGATGCCGAGCGCGAGCGTCAACGGATACAGCCGCATCGGTTTCATCGGCTCAGACTAGGCGCCCATTTCACAAATGTCCGGATTGGCGATCAGCTGAGGACCGCGTCGGCCTCGATCTCGATGAGCAGAGCGGTGTCGATCAGCGAGCTGACCTCGAGGATCGTCGTGGCGGGACGAATCTCGCCGAACACTTCACCGTGCGCGAGAGCGGCCTGCTCCCACTGCGTCATGTCGCGCAGGTACATGCGAGTGCGGATGACGTCGTCGAGCGAGGCGCCGGCCTCGGCCAGTGCTGCCTTGATAGTTTCGAGCGCTGCGCGGGTCTGATCTGTGAGGGTCTCACCAGGAGCGGTGGTGCCGGAGACTGCGATCTGGTTACCGATGCGCACGGCACGGGAGTAACCGATCTTGGGTTCCCATTCGGAACCGGACGAAATATTGATTCTGTTCGACATGCACCGAATTCTGCCAACAACTTCCCGGCCGTGGTGAGGCACGGTCGGGTATTCGCTCCATCTTGACATACCTTAGAACAAGTGTTCGACTTGGGGCCATGAGGTGGTCGGGTCAGGCATTGGATGCAGATGACGGAGCGCTACCCGGACTCGAACGGGCCGGGTTGGTTCGCTCCGTGCAGACTCCCGAGTTCGAGGGAATCACGTTTCACGAGGTGCTCTGCAAGAGCGCGCTCAACAAGATGCCCGAAGAGTCGACGTTGCCGTTCAGCTTCACCGTCAACGCTTTTCGTGGTTGTTCGCACGCATGCCGATATTGTTTCGCGAGACCGAGTCACGAGTATCTCGACCTCGACGCCGGCGCGGATTTCGATTCCCAAGTGGTCGTGAAGACGAACATTGCCGCGGTGCTCCGCAAAGAGTTGGCGCGAAAGTCCTGGAAACGGGAGGCGGTGGCACTGGGTACCAACACCGATCCCTATCAGCGAGCGGAGGGCCGATACCGCTTGATGCCCGGCATTATTCGCGCGTTGACCGAATCCGGAACTCCCTTCTCGATCTTGACGAAGGGAACTTTGCTCCGACGGGATCTGCCGCTGTTGAAAATGGCGGCGGCGCAGGTCGACGTCGGAATCGGAGTGTCGTTGGCGATCAACGACGCTGCACTTCAGAAGCAGATCGAGCCTGGTACCCCGTCGCCGCGGGCGCGTCTCGAGATGATCCGCGCCATCACCGACGCGGGATTCTCGTGCAATGTCATGGTGGCGCCGGTCATTCCGTTCCTCACCGATTCCACCAGTCATCTCGACGGGCTGTTCGAGGCACTGTCCGAAGCCGGTGCGACGAGTGTGACGGTCTTCCCGATGCACCTGCGGGGGAGTACTCGGGGTTGGTTCATGAATTGGCTTGCTCAGGAACATCCGGCGCTCATCCGTCGCTACCGCGAGCTGTACGGGCGGGGCGCGTATGTCACTCCCGAATACAAGCGTTGGCTCGCAAGCCGTGTCGAGCCATTGGTCGAGCGCCATGGGTTGGGTGGTCGTTCGGAGCATCGAGACGTCAGTGCAGCTGGCAGTGAGCCGCGTGAGGCGCCCCGGGAACTGGTGGGTGCGGGAGCAGCTCTCACTTTGTTCTGACGGCCGCGGGCGCGTAAATCGGAGGCGCCCCGGACGTTTGCCGGGCTACATTCGCCTGGTGCTACTCACACTGACGTCCACCCCGACCCCGCAGACTCCTGATGCGACCGCGTTGAGCTACCTGCTGCACAAACATCCCGACCGCGTGCAAAGCTTCGACTTGGCGATCGGCACCGCCACGGTTCTGTACCCTGAGGCCTCAGCCGAAAAGACCACGGTGGCAGTGATTGTGGACGTCGACCCCATCGAACTTGTGCAGAGTAGGTATCGACGCGGCAAGAGTGGCGACAACTTTTCGCTGGGTGAGTATGTCAACGATCGGCCGTATGCGGCGTCGTCCATACTCTCGGTTGCTCTGTCGAAGCTGTTTCGCACCGCGTTGACGGGAACGTGCAAGTCGCACCCGGAACTCGTCGGAACCGAACTCGCGTTGACCGTCTCGATTCCGGTGGTTCCGTGCGGCGGCGATGCGGAATTGCCTCGTCGGTTGTTCGAGCCGCTGGGCTGGGATGTGACCGCGATACCGGTGCAGCTTGATCCGCACCTGCCGACGTGGGGAAACTCCGACTTCGTGTCGTTGACGCTCACCGGGGAACACACGGTGCAGAGTGCCCTTCGGCACCTCTACGTGCTGTTGCCGGTCCTCGACGACGTGAAGCACTACTGGGTGGGACCCGACGAGGCAGACAAGTTGATCCGCGTCGCTGGAGAGTGGTTGGCGTCGCATCCGGATTCCGCGCTGATCATGTCCCGCTACCTGGCGCGTCGACGCGACCTGGTCGAATCGGTGGTCGATCGACTGATTCCCGAACAAGCAGAGGCGCAGATCGAAGTACCGCGACCGGATCCGCCGCTGGCACGGCTTCGCGTCGACGCAGTTTTGGCGACACTTCAGCGACTGCACGTCAGAACGATTGTCGACATCGGTTGCGGCGAAGGCAAACTGATCGAGGCGCTGATGCCGCACGCTCAATTCGACAAACTTGTCGGCGTCGATGTGAGCGCGCGCGAACTGACACGGGCGCAACGCAGATTGAAGTTCACCGAAATGTCCGACGCCCAACGTGAACGTGTGTCTTTGATGCAGTCGTCCGCGACGTACCGCGACGCACGCTTGAAAGGCTTCGACGCAGCCGTGCTGATGGAGGTGGTCGAGCACGTCGACACGGCGCGCCTGCCGGCGCTGGTCAGATCGGTCTTCGTGGACGCAGCACCGCAGTATGTGCTGCTGACTACTCCGAATGCCGACTACAACGTGCTGTATCCGGCATTGGCCGCGGGAGAGTTCAGGCACCCCGATCACAGGTTCGAGTTCTCCCGAACCCAATTCCGCGACTGGGCATCCGAAACGGCCCGAGTCCACGGCTATTGCGTGGAGTTCGAATTTGTCGGAGCAATTGATCCGGTCCTTGGCGGGCCGACACAGATGGCAATCTTCACGAAGGAGGCACGAACGTCATGACGGTGTACGAGATTCCAGATCTCGCCCTGGTAGTACTCATCGGCGTCAGTGGCTCGGGAAAGTCGACCTTTGCGGCGCGTCACTTCAGTGAGTTCGAAACTCTCTCGAGTGACACATTCAGAGGGTGGGTCAGTGATGATCCGAACTCACAGGAGTCGACGTCCGATGCTTTCGAAGTGCTGGAGTTCGTCGCGGCCAAGCGTTTGCGACGCGGACGCCTCACGGTGGTCGACGCGACCAACGTCCAGCCCGCCGCGCGCAAGCGACTCGTTGCGTTGGCTCGCGAGCACGACATACTGCCGGTGGCAGTCGTGCTCGATATTCCGGAATCGGTCTGTTCTGCGCGCAACGACGCACGCTCTGATCGGACGTTCGGACGCGACGTCATTCGCCGCCAGCACCAACAGCTGACTCGCTCGCTTCGCGGGTTGGGCAAGGAAGGTTTCCGTTCGGTTCACATACTCAGAGGTGAGGACGCGGTTTCCGAAGCCACATTCTTGCGCCACCCGCTCCGCAGCGATCTGCGTGTCGAGCGTGGTCCGTTCGACGTCATCGGTGACATCCACGGATGTCGAAGCGAGCTCGAGACGCTCCTCGTGAAACTCGGCTACACCATCGACTTCGGGACGGATGGCAGAGCTGTCGATGCGGTGCCGCCGGTCGGGCGAACTGCCGTCTTCCTCGGTGACTACGTGGATCGAGGTCCGGATTCGGTCGGTGTGCTGCGTCTGGTCATGGGGATGGTCGCGGCGGGACACGCGATAGCGGTTCCGGGTAACCACGAGAACAAACTCGTCAAGGCGCTGCGCGGCAAGAAGGTCACGCCGAGTCACGGACTCGCCGAGACCCTCGAGCAGATGGCCACCGAGTCGGCGGAGTTCCGCGAAAGCGTCGTCGACTTCTGTGACGGCCTCGTCGCGCACCTCGTCCTGGACGACGGCAAACTCGTTGTCGCGCACGCCGGTCTCAAGGAGGACTACCACAACAGGGCATCCGGTCGAGTCCGGAGCTTTGCGCTCTACGGTGAAACTACCGGTGAGACGGACGAATTCGGCTTACCCGTTCGATACCCGTGGGCGCAGGACTACCGAGGATCAGCGATGGTCCTCTACGGTCACACGCCGGTGCACGAGGTGGAATGGATCAACAACACCGCGTGCCTCGACACCGGGTGCGTCTTCGGTGGATCCCTCACCGCCCTTCGATACCCGGAACGAGAGATCGTGTCGGTTCCGGCGGAGCAGGTTTGGTACGAGCCGGTGGTACCGCTGGCACCGCCGACTCGTGATCCGGATGTGCTCGATCTCGCCGACGTCCTCGAAACGACCGGCGTCGACACCGAACTGCGCGGTCGAGTGTCCGTTCGCACCGACAACGCTGCCGGCGCCTTGGAAGTGATGAGCCGATTCGCGGTCGCGCCGCAATGGCTGCGGTACCTACCGCCGACCATGGCGCCCTGCGCGAGCGCCCAATCCGATGACTATCTGGAACACCCGTCGACCGCGTTCGACGCATACCGGGCCGGCGGAATCGGAACAGTGATCTGCGAAGAGAAGCACATGGGTTCGCGGGCAGTGGTGCTCGTGTGCCGTGATCGATCGGTTGCTCAGTCCCGCTTCGACGCACCGGATGCGCTCACCGGGATGGTGCACACCCGCACCGGCCGCCAGTTCTTCGACGACGACCTGACTCAGCAGTTGATCGACGACATCGCCGCCGCAGTCACCTCCGCTGGGTTGTGGGAAGAGCTGGGCACCGACTGGCTGCTCCTCGACTGCGAACTGTTGCCGTGGAACGTCAAAGCGGAAGGTCTGCTGCGCTCGCAGTACGCGTCGGTCGCGGCGGCCGGGCGATCAGACCTCACAGCTCGCGAGGCCGTGTTGGCGCGGGCCGGGTCGCGGGGCCTGGACGTGGCGGAGATGTTCGAACAGACAACTGTTCGGGCCGCCAGTATCGAGCGCTTCGGCGAGGCGTACCGACGGTACGTGTGGCCGACGAACGGACTGGACGGCGTCACCATCGCGCCGTTCCAGATTCTGGCGGCCGAGGGCCAGTCGTACGGGGAACGGGATCACGAATGGCACCTCGGTATTTCGGACCGCCTGGCCGCGGCCGACCCGAGTCGATTTACCACTACACGTCGCCTGGTGGTCGATCTCGGTTCCGAGGACTCGGTGTTCGAAGCGACGAAGTGGTGGGAGTCGCTCACCGGCGACGGTGGTGAGGGGATGGTCGTCAAACCGCTGGCGAATCAGATTCACGGACCGCGGGGGTACAACGCGAAGGTTCAGCCGGGGATCAAGGTCCGCGGCCGGGAGTACCTGCGATTGATCTACGGTGCCGACTACCTCGAACCGTCGACGCTTGCGAGATTGCGTAACCGCAACCTCGGACACAAGCAGTCGATGGCGCTGCGCGAGTACGCGCTCGGCATGGAGGCGGTATCCAGGCTCGTCGACCGTGAACCTTTGTGGCGAGCGCACCAGGCCGTGTTCGCGGTGCTGGCTCTCGAATCGGAGCCGGTCGACCCGCGGTTGTGACGGCCGGTGCGCGGGCTCGGATTGATACCGTCGGGTATGGGTGTGATTGCTCGCTTGGACGGTTTCAATCGACGCCATCCGTGGAGTCACAACGATCACTACGGCCGGTGGGTTCTACGTAATCTGCGCGGGGTCAGGTCCGGTCGCGCTCTCGACGTGGGGAGCGGGACCGGCAATCTGATCGACCTCTTGCGTCGGCGGTTCGACGTGGTGGTCGGTGTGGAACCCGACCTGACAACC
This sequence comes from Rhodococcus sp. D-46, assembly GCF_011290655.1. Lineage (NCBI taxonomy): Bacteria > Bacillati > Actinomycetota > Actinomycetes > Mycobacteriales > Nocardiaceae > Rhodococcus > Rhodococcus sp. D-46. The sequence continues at coordinate 22,506 of NZ_JAANTF010000009.1, forward strand.
TCGGCCGCCGTGCGCGCAAGGTTTGTCGACGACGGGAACGTGATCATCGACGCGCAGCGGATCGAGGACTTTGCATCCGAGGCGAAGTACGACGCGATCACAGTCGTCGCAGCGTTGCATCATCTTCCACTCGAAGAATCGATGAAGCAGCTGAGTAGCCTGCTCGAACCGGGCGGGCGGCTCGTCGTGGTCGGGTGTTATCGATCGACCACAGCCACCGACGCACTCCTGTCGGTGTTGGCGACCGTGTGCAATCCCGTCGTCGGCGTCGTCAAGCATCGACGGGTTGCCTCCGAGCCGCTGAAGGCGATGACGGCTCCCACCGCGGAACCGGGGGAGTCGATGGCTGACGTCCGGCGCGCGGCCGCGTTGTGTCTGCCAGGTAGTCGGATCAGGAGACGACTGTTCTGGCGATACACCCTGATCTACGACGAGAGTCCGGCCGGCGCGTCGGTGGGGGAGTGAGTAGACCGTTCCGGTTCCTGGGGAAACGCGCGTCGGCCGAACCCGACTATCGCCAACGAAGCGATCATCAGAGCGACCCCGATGCCCGCCAGATGTGAGAGCCCGCCACTGTCGACGACGGCCGCACCGAGCAGAGCGCCCGTTGCAATCGCGATCTGGAACACGACAACGTAGATGGCCGAGGCACGGTCGGTCCCGATAGGGACGGCGCGCAGAACCGAGGACTGGAGGCAGATCGGAACGGTGGTGAACGCCGCACCCCACAAGATCGTGGCGACGACAGCGAACGCTCCCATCGACGGCGCCAAGAGCCAGAAGATGGCCAGCGCGCCTGCCACCGTCGCGATCGAGATGAGCGTGAAGAGACGCGGTCGGCGGTCGTAGTACTTGCCGGCGACCCACACTCCGACGGCGCCGGCGGCGCCGTAGACCAGAAGCATCGCGGTACGGATGCCACCGGACGAGCCGAGGCTTTCCTCCACCAGAAGTGTGAAGAACGTGTACGAAGCGAATTGCCCAAGGGCGGCAAACAGCGTTGCCGCGCAGATGACGGCGAGTGCCCGTTTCATCGCCGGTGTCGGCTTCGGTTTGTCTCGCTTACTCCGATGGTGTTGATCGACCGGCATTTCTGGCAACGCACGATACAGTGAGAAAGCAATGCCCACTGCCACCACACCGATTGCCGCCGACGCGGTCCGCCAACCCCAGGACTGGCCGATCGCCGAAGACAGGGGTCCTCCGAGAACAAAAGCGAGAGACGTACCGGCATACACCATCGCGATGGCCTTGCCCTGTTGTCCGCGCGGAACCAGGGTGGCAGCGACCGGTGCAACGACAGCCCAGAACACTCCGTGCGTCGCAGCGCAGAGCAATCGTCCGATCACCAGCATCGGATAGTTGACGGCCAATGCTGCGACCAGTTGCGACACCGCGAGGGTGGCCACCGTCAGAACGACGACGCGTCGTCGCGGCCAGGTTTTGACCGCTCCAATCAGCGGAAGCGTCAAGACCGCGACACCGTATGCGTAGAAGGTCAGCAGTAGGCCGACACGCCCTTCGGTGACGTCGAGGTCCGTTGAGACTTCGCTGAGCAGTCCGACGGGGAGCATTTCGGCCGTCACGTAGGCGAAGGCTGCTCCGGCCAGTGTCATCAGCCGTAGCGTGGTTGCCTTCGGCAGTCGAGCACTCATGTTGTGTAACGATACATGTATCGATACACGCCTGCGCAATGGATATTTTTCACTCGCTATGCTGATGCTCATGGCCATACGTGCGCAGCGTTCGAGTCGTCCGACGATGGCCGACGTCGCCAAGGCCGCAGGCGTGTCGGTGATGTCGGTGTCGTACTCCTTCGCGCAGCCCGAGCGCGTGTCTGAATCAACGCGGGCCAAGGTGTTCGCCGCCGCCGAAGAGCTCGAGTACGCGGGCCCGAACCGGGCGGCGCAGTCCTTGCGGAGCGGGAAATTCAACAACATCGCGGTCGTCTTCAGCGAGAAGCTGACGTACGCCTTCGAAGACGCAGTAGCTCGGCGATTCCTCTCGGGAGTCGCCGAAGCGTGCCTGGATGCGAACGCCGGGCTGATGATGCTGCCGAACTCGGGGAAACCGGGAGACGTCGACAGAGTTCGCGACGCGGCAGTAGACGGTTTTGTCGTCTGGACCACCGTCTTCGACGATCCCATCCTCGACGCGATTGTCGGCACCGGAAAACCCGCATGCATCCAGGGTGGTCCGTTGCACGAGGGTGTGGATCTCGTCGGGATGGACGATGTCGCCGGCGCCGTCGCGATCGCGGCAGTCGGGTTGTCGGGGGCGCAGCGGCCCGCGGTGATCAGCCTTCCGTGGGATCGTGAGCGTCGGTCCGAGATTCGGATGGACGTGGATCCAGGTGAAGCGTTCTTTCCGGTGTCCCGCCATCGGCTCGAGGGCTACGAGCGCGCCGTCCGCGACGCGGGCCTCGATTGGCCCTCGGTGCGGGTAGGGGTCGTCACTGTCAACGAGCGGAGCGAGGGTGCGCGGATGGCTCGGTCCCTGCTCGACGTTCCCGAGAGCCGAAGGCCCGATGTCATCTTGGCGATGAGTGACGAACTGGCTCTGGGGGTTCTGGACGCGATCCGTGAACTCGGCCTCGCGCTGCCCGACGATGTCGCAGTCGTCGGATGGGACGACACAACAGCCGCATCGGACGCCGGCCTGACAACGGTTCGCCAGTCCCTGTTCGATCAAGGGCGCAATGCAGCTCGCGTGGTTCTCGGGCTGGACGATGCGGTCGAGCCGGTCGAATGGTCGGTGCGTCGGCGAACCTCGACACGATGATCACGCCGGTAGTCATCGACGGTCTGCGTTTTCGGTGGTTTGTTCCTCCAGAATTGGGGGAGACCGTCCGGTGGGGACTCTCCTGGAATGTCGACAACCCGCGCCGGTGGGCGGTTGCCGAAGTCGCGGGTGCATTGCACCTACTTGCCGGAACTCCTCGTGACGACCCAAACGCGCGTCAGGCGTGGATAGACTTCGGCGCAGATGCCGCCACGACCGGGGTAGTTCGGCGCCTGCGGCTCATGTCGATCGAGTCCGACATGCTTCCCGACCCGAAGATTCCGCACGGCGCAGATTGGGGTTGGGCTACGAGGCAATTCGTGCCTGGCTCCGAGCGCTTCTACGAGTTGGCCCGTGCACCTCGCGCGTTGCGCTCGTATCAGCTGACCGATCGTGAATACGGGCCGCGGCGCGAGGACTTCCTCCTGGTCGACCTCGAGACGGCGGCTTGATCGTTGGGACCTGACACCGTTTTTATTCAGTGGACACAGACTCCAGCTGACCGGAACCAGTGTCTGCTCGACGAAACCGGTGCCAGGTGCTGCGACTAGCGCGCTCCACTGGCCACGTTCAGTGAGTATTTGCCGGGCGGCGCCCCGACATGCTTGACGAAGTGCCGCGACAGGTGGGATTGATCGTGGAATCCGACGTCGACGGCCACGTCCGCCAATTCGCGCCCGGCGAGGATTGCGCGTCGCGCCAGATCGATTCGACGTCCCGTCACGTACTTGTGAGGCGGAAGCCCGAAATGCTTCGCGAAGTTCTTGATCAGATACGTGGGCTTCCGCTGCAGGATGTTCGACGCTTCCCGCATCGTGATTCCCGTTGTGAGTCGCGCATCGAGCAGGTCCCGAAGTTGATCGGCAACGCGTTCGTCAACGGTCGGCGTGTGAAGGGATCGACCTGTGGCCGGTGTGAGGATCTCGTTCAATCTTTCAGCGAGGAACCCCAGGCGACTTTCGGCCTCGAGTGATTCGCCGTCCGGGCCGAGTGCAGAGTGCAGTTGATCGATGCGATGGCGCAGCAGAGGGTCTCGAATCTCGGGGCTGTCCACCGCCGGGCCTATGAGGACCTCGCCGAGAACTGACGTGTCGAGGTAGAGGATTCGTTGACGAAATCCGGCCTCGGTGACCGGAACTCCGTCGTGTGCAATGCCTGGCGGCAACAGAGTCACGATCTCTGGTGCTGCGCCATGAGCGCGATGATCGAGGTCGTATGCAATCGTGCCGCGGTCGACGAGCATCAGGGACCACTGATCGTGCGTGTGTTTGGGATAGGCGTGTCCGACAAAATCGGCATGGAAGACCTCGGTGATTCCCGCGAGGCTCGGTGCCCACGCGGTGATCTGTGCGCCGCGGGGGTCCATGTCAGAAACGTACAAGACGCAGCTGCCTCGGGTGACGAAGAGTGGCGGGGTCGTCATCGCAGTGGTGGCGCGCCCGAGGGAGGAACAACATGAACAGTTCGGCAACAGCGGTATCGCTCCGCGAGAAGTTCGGTCAGTTCACCGAGCACTGGTCGCCCAAGAAGATTGCGGGCCTCAATGATTACGAGATCAAGATCGTCAAGATCAAAGGTGAATTCGTCTGGCACTCCCACACCGACACCGACGAAATGTTTCTGGTGACAAAGGGGCAGATCCGAATCCAACTGCGCGACGGAGATGTTTCGCTGGGGCCCGGTGAATTGTTCGTTGTGCCTCGCGGAGTCGAGCATTGTCCCATCGCCGAAGAGGAAGCGGAGGTGATGTTGATCGAACCCGTGGGCGTGGTGAATACCGGGAACGTCGGAGGATCACGAACCGCGGTGCTCGAGGACTGGACGTAGCTAGCGGCTCTTCCAATCCAGGGGATTGGTTCGGAGCGGCAGTGCCATGCCCGATCTCCAGAGCGTCGCCGCGCGAGAGTGCGGACGGAGCTGGACCTCGCGCCTCATCGACTGCGTGAACTCGTCGGTGAACCCTGTTCGCGGGTACTCCGCGATTGCTGCATCAACAGTTGCTCGCGGAATTTCGGGCGCACGCCGACCGGCAACGTCGAAATGCGCTGCGGCATGCAGTAGATAGGCGTCAGCGCCCGCGCCGCGGTCGACGGTCAGATCCATGTGCAGACGGATCGCTTCGCCGATTCGCTGTACCGACCTCTCCGAAGTTCCCACTCGGGTCGCGAGTTCTTCTGCGTCTGCGGCACTGATGTAGGTGAAACACCCGTGCTCGGCCGATCCTTCTGCGCCCAGTCCGACATCGTGTAGGGCGCACGCAGTGAAGAGATCTTCGGGGTCGTACTCGATCGCATCGATCTGCGCGAAGGCGTCGGCCCAGATCCAGCAGCGCAGGCTGTGGTTCAAGACCGCGGGGGAGAGGGTTCCTCTGGCGTGATCGAGCGCTTCGCTGCACAGCTTGGTGTCGGGGAGTGGGCGTTTGCGCAGCTCGGGTGTGCGAGTGGGGTAGCGGCCGAGCCGGAGTCGGAGCATCGACGGAGCACTCATGGCCTGCGCAGCAGCCGCGCGGGCCATGAGTTGTATCTGCTCGAGAGTGGTGAGCTCACCAGGGCGCATCGAATTCCTGTTCTGGGTGGGGGACAGCTGGATACGAATCTAGTTGGCAGGGAAACTTCTTCACAGATGTCCAATATCTGTCAATGACGGAAACACGGAATTATCCGAATATTGGTTGAAAGCAAGTGCCATCCAACGGCAACCCCCAATCTGTAGCCTCACCTCTGCACATCGCAAGAACCATCAAGCAACGACGGTGGGGCTCGGGCTCAGATGACGCCGAACCCGACGATCCCCGGGACTTCCGACGGGACGATGCGATGGAGCATGACCTTGTTGTTCTCGTTGCCGCCGACGGTCGTCAGAGTGCCGGCGTCGTTGACCAGAACGACGTTGACGTGTTGGCCGAAGGGGCTCGAGTCGCCGTACAGGATCGTGTCGCCGACCTTGGGTTGGTAGTCCTGACCGTAGGGGACAAACGCGTCGACGGACTCGTAATACTCCTGCAGCGTGTACACCCCGGGGATGCGCCACGACCCTGAGTTGGGGTTCGAGAACGGCGTGCCGATCTGGTTCATCGACCAGCTCACGAAATCGGCACACCACGATTCTTCGACACCCTCGGCGTATTTGGTGCCGGGACTCCCTGACTCCCACTCCTGCTCGAGGACGCCCAGTAGCGCACTCTGCTGAGCGCTGAGAATGCTGTGGTCGACGGCCGGGAACGAATCGAGATTCTCGCCGGCAAGAGCGTCGTCGCCGCGCGCGAACCACCACAGTGCGCCGGCGACAACTACGACCACCACAACGCCGAATACGCCCAGAACAGCGAGAGTGCGTCTGGGCGTATTCGGTGCGTGCGACATCACGCCACGATAGTCAATTACTCGAGCGGGGGCGCCGAGCGATCGATCGTCGTCGCGAGGGGCTTCTCCTTGACGAAGAGCAACAGGACAACCGCCGCGATGACCAAGGGGACGAGGTACAGGAAGATCGGCGCCAGCGCGTCGTTGTATGCACCGACGATGATCTCGCGAACCTGGCTCGGCAACTTCCAGAGGATTCCCGGGGTCAAGGAGTTCTCGTCACCACCGACCGCGCCGCCATTCGCCGGGAGTCGCTCGGCCAGGAGATTGGTCAGACGCGAGGCGAACAGGCTGCCCACGATCGCGCTGCCCAACGACGCACCGATCTGGCGGAAGAAGTTGTTCGACGCGGTGGCCGTTCCCACTTCGGCCGCGGGGAAGGTGTTCTGCACGATCAAGATCAAGATCTGCATGACGAGGCCGAGTCCGATACCCATGAGTGCGATGTAGCAACCGAAGACCAGCAGTGAGGTCGACGGCGTCAGACGTGAGAGCAGGACCAGAGCAACAGCGACGATGGATGTTCCGACGATGGGGAAGATCTTGTAGCGGCCGGTCTTGCTGACCAGCTGGCCGGACCCGATGGAGGCGACGAGCAGGCCCGCCATCATGGGAATCATCATCAATCCAGCTTCGGTGGCGTTCTTGCCGGTCACCATTTGGATGTAGGTCGGCAGGTAGGCGAGCGCACCGAACATGGCGATTCCGATGATCAGGCCGGCGACGGTGGTCAACACGAAGTTGCGCTGAGCGAACAGGTGCATCGGAATCACCGGTTCGTCGGCACGCTTTTCGACGAAGACAAAAGCCACTGCCGTCACGACGCAGCCGACGATCAACCCGATGATGACGGCCGATCCCCAGGCGTAGGTGTTTCCGCCCCAGGTAGTGAACAGGATCAGACACGTCGCTGCCGTCGCGACGAGAACCATGCCCAGATAGTCGATGCGAGGCTTGCCGAGGTTCGGCTTCCGCAGGTGCAGAAATGCCATCGCGCTCGCGATGGCGAGTAGGCCTAGGGGGATGTTGATCCAGAAGGCCCAACGCCAACCGATGCCCTCGGTGAACCAGCCGCCGAGTAGGGGACCGGCAACCGAAGCCAGTGCGAACACCCCGCCCATCGCACCCATGTACCGGCCGCGTTGCCTGGCGGGGACGACGTCGGCGATGATCGCCTGGGAAAGCAGGATCAATCCGCCGCCGCCGAGTCCCTGCACGGCTCGACCAGCGATGAGTGTGGTCATGTCGTGGGACAGACCGCCGATCACCGAACCGACGATGAAAATGCTGATGGCGCCGATGAAGAGGCCCTTGCGGCCGATCAGGTCACCGAGTTTTCCGTACACCGGCATCATGACGGTCGAGGCGAGGATGTATGCCGTCGTCACCCAGACCATGTGGTTGACGCCGTTCAATTCGCCCACGATGGTGGGCAACGCGGTACTGAAGATCATCTGGTCGAGCGAAGCCAGAAGCATCGTGATCATCAGCCCGACAAAAACGAGGATGATCGACCGTTTGTCCGGCGAGGCCTCGGTGTCGGTATGCGTGCCGTCGGGCTCGACGGTCGCAGCTTCTCGAGTGGACATGTAGTTCCTTAGTTGAGTGACGGCGGGTGCGAGAGTGTGGATCAGCTCTCGGACCTCAGTATTCGAGCCATCAGGAGTAGTGCCGGATCGAGCAAATCTGTTCTGGGGCTTGCCCGTTCACTGTTCTGCCATTTTCGGAAGACGTAACGCATCGCGGCGCCTGCGGTGATGACCGTTGCTGTGGCTTCGTCGGCAGCGGCTGTGTCCGAGTGCAGGCGGCGATACTCGGTTCTGTTCGACAACTCCCGCGTGAGGATCCGGGTGAGCGTGTCTTCAAGATCGTGGAAGGTGGCCAGATGTTGTTGCAACAGCGTGGGATGACGCTCGAACAATTCGCGTCGATGCGCGAGCAGATCGGGTCGCTCGTCGACGATTTGCATCGCCGCCTCGAATACCGCGAGGGCGCCGCGCAGCGGATCGTCCGGGTGCTCGCCGATGAGCGTGAGCATGGTCGTCTCACTTGGCACGACGAGCATGAGCCCACCGATCGCTGCGTCCTTGGTGGGGAAGTAGTTGAAGAACGTGCGGGTCGACAGATTGCAGGCTTCGCAGATTTTCTCGACGGTCACTTCGTCATAGCCCAGGTCGAGAACGAGTTCGACGGCGGTGTGCTCGATCAGCTGCCTCGTCGCAATTCGTTTTCGTTCGCGCAATCCGAGAGTTTCGGTTCCCATTTCATCCATAATTGCACAGAGTGCAAAGTTTCATCGAATGCAATATTTCGCCCAAGAATGCCTCATGAAATGCAAAATGGGGATCGGGTGCCTGGTGGATAGGATGAACCGCGTGGAAGACACCTTGCCCCCTTGCCCTGAATGCGCCGGCGAATACACCTACGAGATGGGCGCGTTGATGGTCTGCCCGTCCTGCGCGCACGAGTGGGCGCCGACCGATAGTGCCGGCGAGGACCTGGGTGTGGTGAAAGATGCCGTAGGCAACATTCTTGCGGACGGCGACACGGTGACGGTCGTCAAGACGCTCAAGGTGAAGGGCAGTCCGACCGGCATCAAGTCAGGTACGAAAGTTCGCAACATCCGCCTTGTTCAGGGTGTTGGTGACCACGACATCGACTGCAAGGTCGACGGCATCGGACCGATGCAATTGAAGTCGAGCGTCGTCAAGAAGGTGTGACCGGACAGCGATAGTTGTCGGCTCGAAATCCTGTTCAGTTTCGACGGTTCGATAGCCACAATCGAGGTGATTCTCGACCGCTCGAACGAATGGACCGAACTGTGCCGAACTCGATCTGCCTGGCGCCCGCACTCGATAACACCGCACTCGATACAGACGAGCAGTGGAAACGCATCGTCGATGCGCTGACGCGCAGGGGTTTCCTCGGCGCCGGGCTCGGTGCCGCGGCCGCGACCTTGCTGGCAGCGTGCAGCAGCGACGAAAACGGCTCGGCGCCAAGTGGTCTCGTCACAGTGCAGGATGAGACGGGCAGTGTCGAGATTCCGTCGGACCCGCAGCGAATGGTCATCGCCCATGTCAGCGCCATGGCGACGGTGCTCGACCTCGGTGTGCCGCCGGAGAAGATCGTCGGCGGCTTCTTCGGTCTCGAGGGTGTGAGCGGTGACGCGGTGTTGCGTACGATGCCGGAGGCTGCGAACATCCCGAACCTCGGTACGGCGGGGACGTGGAACAAGGAAGCGATCATCGGCGCGTCGCCGGATCTGATCGTCATGCTCCTGACGGCCGGAAATGCTTATGCGGCAAAGTCCTACGACGAACTCTCCGCGACCGGTGTTCCAGTATTCGCCGGCTTCAACGGGTACCTCACGTGGGCCGAGATGAAGAAGTTGGTCACCTCGATGGGCGTCGCGGTCCGACGCGAAGACGCTGCTGCGGAATTGAACGCGAGAACGGAAGAGCGCCTCCTCACAATCAAGGATCGACTCTCCGCCCTCGGTTCGTTGCCGTCGGTGACCCTCCTCCGCACCGGCGAGAACGGTGTCGTCTACAACCAGGTCGACGCTCTTCTCGACGCCCTCGGTTTCCCCGGCGAACGAGCTACATCGGAGGAGTTCACGCGCACACTCACAGCGGAGCAACTCGATCAGGTGACCAGCGACGTGATCATCGTGGGCGCATTCCAGGACCAGCAGGACGTCCGTGCGCAGTTGGCGATGAACCCGCTCTGGGAGCGTCTTCCCGCTGTCCGCTCGGGGAACGTCCATTACGTCGACGACAGCCTGTGGGGCTCGGGCTATTCTCCCCGCGCGACCGAGCTGCGACTCGACGACATCGAGCGGATCTTCAGCTGACGCCGTCGTGTCACCTCGACTTATCGGTGCATTACCTCGAGAATCATGACCATGGACAAAATCAGGTTCTTCGAGCTGGTCACCGAATGGTTCGAGGTACTCGGTGTTGTCGCCATGGTTCTCGGGTTCGTGTTCGCATTCGTGATCGCGGGGCGCGCATGGAGTCGAACGCGGGACGGTAGTTCGGCGTTTCGTACTCTGCGCGAGACCATGGGCGCGGTCATCCTTCTCGGCCTCGAGATCCTTGTCGCCGCTGATCTGGTGAAGACGGTGACGTCGTCGCCGTCGCTGACAGACGCCGCAGTTCTGGGCATGATCGTTCTTATTCGGACCGTGCTGAGCCTGTCGATTCAGATCGAGATCGACGGGGTACTTCCGTGGCGCAAGGCGTTGGTGTCAAGTCCGGAACTCCTGGTACGCGCAGCGCGCGGATCAGGAGGCCGCACGACGCCCGACGCGTCGAGTTCGTAGCGATAGCCGTTGCGAGTGAAAGGTCGGGCAGATGACAGCAGTGCGCACCGAGCATCTCACGGTCGACGAAAGGCGGGCACGCGGCCGTCAGGCGCGTAGAGATACGCCATTGGCCGCGCTCGCGGATCTGGCAGAGAGTGACCGTGATCCGATATCACTGCTCGAATTGCAGGCGAAGTCGCGGGTACAGGACCTGGTGCCCATCCGATACGGGCGGATGTCGGCATCGCGGTTCTCGTTCTTCCGCGGCGCTGCGCTGGTGATGGCCGACGATTTGTCACGCAGTCCGGATTCGGGTCTTGCCAGCCAACTCTGCGGCGACGCGCACCTGAGCAACTTCGGTATCTATGCGACGCCCGAGCGAAAGCTCGCGTTCGACATCAACGACTTCGACGAAACGTACCCGGGACCGTTCGAATGGGACGTGAAACGACTGGCCGCAAGTTTGGTGATCGCCGCAAAGGACAACGGATTTTCGGGCAAGGAGCGGAAGAAGATCGTTCGCGGATGCGCGGCCGAGTATCGGGAAACCATGATCACCCAGGCAGGATTGGGAAATCTTGCAGTCTGGTACTCGCACATCGCACCCGAGGACGGGCTCGAGGCTCTCCAGATCGACCTGAAGAAGCGCATGCTTGCTCGCACACAAGCGACGCTGGACAAGGCTCGTCGCCGCGACAGTGTGCAGGCGGCAGGCAAGTTCACCGAAATCGTCGACGGCCGGCGGCAATTCATCAGTGATCCGCCGCTGATCGTGCCCGCAAACGAGTTGTTCGCAGGGACCGATCTCACGCAGATCGAGGAGTTGCTACGTCAGCGCGTTCGGTCGTATCGGAGCACGCTGCAGTGGGACCGTCGGGTGTTGCTCGAAAGCTTCGAGATGACGCACATTGCGCGGAAGGTTGTCGGTGTCGGGAGCGTCGGAACACGCGCATGGATGATCCTCATGAAAGGCGTCGACGACGACGATCCGTTGATCCTGCAGGTCAAGGAAGCGCAACCCTCGGTATTGTCCGGCTACGTCGATGGTCCGACCTTCAAGAACGAAGGGGAACGCGTCGTCAACGGGCAACGCTTGATGCAAGCGACAAGCGACATCTTTCTCGGCTGGGAACGAGGGCCGGGGCTCGACGAGGGTGAGCACGATTTCTACATTCGTCAACTGCGTGACGGTAAAGGGTCGGCAGTCATCGAAGAGATGGTGCCGCAGGGGCTGGAACTCTACGGGCGCCTGTGCGCCAGGGTCCTTGCCTACGCACACGCTCGCTCGTCCGATCGGATAGCGATCGCCGAATATCTCGGTGACGGAACCGAATTCGATTTCGCGATCGGGGAGTTCGCGGCTGCCTACGCCAAGCGCAATGCACGCGATCATGCCGCTCTGCTGACCGCGATCGACGACGGTCGCGTGTCAGCAGAGCGGGGAGTGTGACGACTCAGGCGAACACGCCGTCGAGCCAGCCCTGCCACGCTGCCGTTGCTGATCCACCGTCAGCGCCCTCTGCGAAGAGGTGATGGGCCGCGTCGACGTTGCCGCCGAAAGCATTTCGGCCGTAGAACCGCAGCAATGCGTCCTCGGTGCGCAAGCCGATGAACCAGTCGTTGATGTAGTCGACAATCGCGTCGACGGTTCCGATTCCGGGGACTTCCACCGACGCGGAGTCACCGACACCGGCGCCCGAGGTGATTCCGAGGGCGCTGCGAAGCGTTCCCATCGCTTGCGGCGCGGACGAGGATTCCGGGCCTTCGGCCGAGACATAGGTGACGGGTTTTCCGGCGAAGTACCGCACGTATTGGCCGAGACTGTGCAGGTAGAAGTCCGTGTGCTTGCTCGCGCCGTCGTACTGGTTGTCCCAGTCATCGGCAAACACTCCGGCGTGGACGTAGCGGACAACGGCGGTGCTCTCGTCGCGTGCTTCGACGACGTATTCGAGGTTGTTGAACCAGCCGTCGGGGCCTTGCATGTGGATGGCGAGTTCGCGGGGCGGCTCCCAGGTCGCGATGATCGGGCTGTCCGGGCGGCTGCCGTCGGCGGGGATCTCGAGAGGGGAGGGGAACATCCAGCCGGCCGTTTCGGCCGAGATGGCGGCCCAGATCTGCTCGGGGGTTCCTGGGACGACCACCTCGCGGCGGATTTCGAATTTCTCGGACATTGCTACTTCTCCGTTTCGGGCGCGTCGATGGCTTGGGTTGTGATGGTTTGGGGTGTGGTGAGGCTGGGATGCAAGGCGACAACGAGGCGGTGTTTGCGTCCGCCTTCGGAATTGCCGTTGTGATACTTGGCGACGAGTGAGTTGATCGACTCGCCGAGTTCGCCGGCGAACGCGGCACGGTCGGCCGCCGTGGCAAAGGTGATGTCGCTGTCGATGGCAAAGGACGCCAACGGTTTTCCGGCTGCAGTTGCGCCGGCGATCAGCTCGCCGACCTCTCGGACGATCCGCGCTGCGAGACTGACGAGCCAGCGCGCCGAGAGCTGATCGGGGAACCGGCCCGGGTCTGGGGCGAGCGCCGACATGGCGGCAGGGGATATGACGTACGACGCGGCACTGGCCTGCATGATTCGCTCGGTCATGTTGCCTCGCTTGCGTTCCTCGACGAGCTCGACAAGTCCGTGGTCTTCGAGAGTGCGCAGGTGGTAGTTCACCTTCTGGCGTGTCAGCCCGATCCGGGGCGCCAGCGAGGATGCCGATCCCGGCACCGCCAATTCGGCCAGAATCCGTTGCCGAATCGGATCGAGCGACGCCTCGGCAGCTCCGGGGCGATCGATGACTGCTACGTCCAACATGAGAAAACCATCCCACCGACAACAAAATCTGTCAAGACAGAAAAAATTTTCGGTGGGATGGTTTCGGAGATTCGCTATCGCTTGAGGTCGGGCGGGTTGTTCAGATCCCGCGCCGAGTACGTGTCACACGACGAAATCTGGCCGGTCTGGTATCCGGTCATGAACCACGCCTGACGCTGTGCGGAGGAGCCGTGTGTCCAACCTTCAGGGTTGACCCGACCGGTCGTGGACTTCTGGATACGGTCGTCGCCCACCGACGAGGCGGCGGACAACGCGTCGCGAATGTCGTCTTTTGACAAGGGCTTCAGGAACGGTTGACCGGTCGCCTGATCGGGAATCGTGTCCGCAAAATGTGCCCAGACGCCTGCGTAGCAATCGGCCTGGAGTTCGGTGCGAACCGCACCCGACTGCTCACCCTGCGGGTCGGCCTGCGCGCGGCCGATGTCGCCGAGCTGATTCTGGATGTGATGTCCGAACTCGTGCGCGACCACGTACTCCTGTGCGAGCGGTCCGGCGCTGGAACCGAAACGGTCGACGAGTAGTTGGAAGAAACTCGTGTCGAAGTACGCAGTCTGGTCGGCCGGGCAGTAGAACGGACCGACGTCACTAGACGCCTGGCCGCAACCGGTGTTGACCGAACCGCTGAACAGAATGACTTCGGGTCGCACGTACGCCGTGCCGGTCTGCTTGACCAACTGCTGTTCCCAAACGTCGTCGAGGCTTCCGACGGTCAGTGTGACGCGGCAGTTCACATCGGCGTTTGCCTGAGCACCGGTGCACTCGTCGACCGACGACAGTCCGGTCGACGAACTCGAAGTCTCGGTAGACGTACCCAGGAGTGAGCCGGGGTCACCGCCGAACAACAGCGCCAGGATCAGAACGATGATGCCGCCCGCGCCACCGCCGATCGCGATTTTGCCGCCGCGGCCACCGCCACCCCCGCCGCCTTGAACCTGAACGCGTCCCGCTTCGCCGCGGGCCCCCTCGTTGAAGGTCATCTATGTCCGCTTTCTGCTGTCGTGAACAAGTGCTTGCCGTCACTTCTGGAGATAGCTTCGCATGCGATGCGGGTCCGCGTTTCCGCTCTGTGCAGTTCGCTCCGTAGGATCGCAGGCAAAGTAGTCGGTCGTCGGTTATTGGAAGTAGTTCGAAAGGAATCCCGTGCTGCGCACACATCTCGCCGGTTCATTGCGACCCGAGCAGGCAGAGCAGACCGTAACGCTCACCGGTTGGGTAGCCAGGCGTCGTGATCACGGCGGAGTGATCTTCATCGATCTCCGTGATGCATCCGGAGTTGCGCAGGTAGTTTTCCGGGCAGGTGACGTGGCCGAGCAGGCGCACCGTCTGCGCGCGGAATACTGCGTTCGCGTGACCGGAACGGTCGAGGTTCGCCCAGAGGGCAACCAGAACTTCGAGATCCCCACCGGAGCGATCGAGGTCAACGCCACAGAACTCGAGGTTCTCAACGAAAGCGCACCGCTGCCGTTCCAGCTCGACGATCAGGTCGGCGAAGAAGCGCGCCTCAAGTACCGCTACCTCGACCTGCGTCGTGAAGGCCCCGGCTCCGCAATTCGCTTGCGCTCCAAGGTAAGTGCTGCAGCGCGCGGCGTTCTCGCGCATCACGAGTTCGTCGAGGTCGAGACTCCGACGCTCACGCGCTCGACGCCCGAGGGTGCCCGTGACTTCCTGGTGCCGTCGCGCCTTCAGCCCGGTAGCTTCTACGCACTGCCGCAGAGCCCGCAGCTGTTCAAGCAGCTCCTCATGGTCGGCGGCATCGAGCGCTACTACCAGATCGCACGTTGCTACCGCGACGAGGATTTCCGCGCCGATCGCCAGCCCGAGTTCACTCAGCTCGACATCGAGATGGCTTTCGTCAACCAGGACGACATCATCCTGCTCGCCGAGGAAATCCTGACGGCGCTCTGGAAGCTCGTCGGCCACGAGATCAAGACGCCGATCGACCGCATGACCTACACCGAGGCAATGCGTCGTTATGGCAGCGACAAGCCGGACCTGCGTTTCGACATCGAACTCGTCGAGTGCATGGACTTCTTCAAGGACACGACGTTCCGCGTGTTCCAGGCGGAGTACGTCGGCGCCGTCGTGATGCCCGGCGGTGCAAGCCAGCCGCGCAAGCAACTCGACGCCTGGCAGGAATGGGCCAAGCAGCGTGGGGCCAAGGGTCTGGCGTACGTGTTGGTCGGTGAAGACGGCACTCTCGGTGGACCTGTTGCCAAGAACCTGACCGACGCCGAGCGTGAGGGCCTGGCCGCCCACGTCGGAGCTCAGCCGGGAGACTGCGTCTTCTTCGCAGCTGGTGCAACGAAGCCGATGCGCGCCCTCCTCGGCGCTGCCCGTGGTGAGATCGCCCGCAAGAAGGACCTCATCGATCCTGACGCGTGGGCCTTCGTGTGGATCGTCGACGCTCCGATGTTCGAGCCGACCGCCGACGCCACTGCATCCGGTGACGTCGCTCTCGGCCACTCCGCGTGGACCGCCGTGCACCACGCGTTCACGTCGCCGAAGCCGGAGTTCTTCGACACGTTCGACACCGATCCGGATTCCGCTCTCGCCTACGCGTACGACATCGTCTGCAACGGCAACGAGATCGGCGGCGGCAGTATTCGTATCCACCGCAAGGACATTCAGGAACGAGTGTTCAAGGTGATGGGTATCTCCGAGGAAGAGGCGCAGGAGCAGTTCGGCTTCCTCCTCGACGCCTTCGCCTTCGGTGCGCCGCCGCACGGCGGAATCGCATTCGGCTGGGACCGCATCACCGCGCTCCTCGCCGGCATGGATTCCATCCGTGAGGTCATCGCGTTCCCGAAGTCCGGCGGCGGCGTCGACCCGCTGACGGATGCTCCGGCACCGATCTCGGCTCAGCAGCGCAAGGAATCGGGTATCGACGCGAAGCCCGAGAAGAAGTCAGAGGACAAGAAGTCCGAAGGCGACACCGGCGAAGCCAAGTAGAGCCGACACCGGATCGCCATGCTGCATTTGCGGGTGATCTGCCCGACCGAGCGCACCGAGCAAGTTCTCGGTGCGCTCGCGTCGCAGCGGGGCGCGACACACATCGTCGTGATGCGCGACGTCGCGGTTCATCCTGCCGGCGACATGGTGGAGGCCGACGTCGCCCGTGAGGCGGCAAACGACGTCGTCGATGCCCTGAACGAACTCGGCGTCGCCGAGGACGGCGGAATGACGCTCGTACCGGTCGAGACGGTGTTGTCGGCGGCGGCGCGCAAAGCCGAGCGTGACGTGCCTGGTGATCCCGCGGATTCCGTCGTGTGGGAGGAATTGCTGTCCCGCACTCGCGAAGAGTCGACTCTCAACGGATTGTTCGTCGCGTTCCTGACCATTGCGTGTCTGCTGGCCGCGATCGGCGTCGTGACCGACTCTCAGATCACGATCGTCGGCGCCATGGTCGTCGGTCCGGAGTTCGGTCCGCTGGCTGCTTTGGCAGTCGCACTCGTACGGCGGGATCGACGGTTGCGTCGGCGTTCGATTCTCGCGCTTGCCGTCGGATTCCCCATCGCGATGGGCGTGACGCTTGCCGCAACGTTCGTGGTGAAGTTCTTCGGATGGATGGACGTCGTCAGTCTCGAGTCACTCCACGAGGTCGATTTCGTATACAAGGTCGGGCCCATTTCGTTTGTCGTCGCGCTTCTTGCCGGTGCGGCTGGGATGCTGGCACTCGTCTCGTCGAAGTCCGCTGCCTTGGTCGGGGTGTTCATCTCTGTCACCACGGTTCCTGCCGCCGGTTTCGCGGTGGTTGCGGCAGCAAACGGAGAATGGCGGATCGCCGGGTTGTCGTCTCTGCAACTGGCTGTCAACCTGCTCGGGATCGTCACTGCCTGCGTGATTGTTCTCTGGCTCAGAACCCGGGCCGACGAGGAATTCGAAGCAGCGTTGAAAGGCATTTCTCGATTTGTCGACGAGGACAAAACTCCATGACGTCGCAGGTTCGGAGTTCTGCTCACCGACAGCAAAATTCTCGAGAGAACTGTGAGCCGGTGTGGCGATTAGGGACTTTTGTCATCGCCGCAGGTAGTCGGCAATTTCTGTTGCTGTGAGGCCTTGAATTCTCCGCTGCGAGCGGACGAGCTGGGCATGATCGGAGTCACTAACGGGTAAGTTGGTCGGTGATGACCGCATTACTGGCAGACCCCGTTTCCGAAGTCGTCGCAGCTGCTGAGCAGTTGCTGACACGCCGCACAGGGGCACCCGTAACCCTGGTGGATCCCGTAGATCTCGGGGGGAGTGGCCGCACCGTCGTGCTGCGCGTTCGTGTCGCCGAGAACCCGTTCTCCCTGCCCCGAACTTTGGTGATCAAGCAGGTCCGCGACAACTTCCAGGGAGCTACCAAAACAGCGATTGCGCTCCCGGCCGCGTCCGAAGGTGACTTCGACGTCGAGACCGCATTCCTTCGTGAAGCGGTGTCGTATCAGTTCGCCAACGCGCTTGCCAAGGACGCACGCCCCGGCGCCGAACTGTTGGCGTCCGACCTCGATGCTCGCCTCCTGATCCTGAGTGATCTCGGCGACGCCACCGCAATCAGCGTCCGACTCGAAGACTCCGACCCGGACACCGTCACTTACACGTTGATGGCCATGGCTCAGGCAATGGGACGCATGCACGCCGCGACCGTCGGCCGTGAGGACGACTTCACCGCGCTTCTGCGTCGAGCCGAGGTTGCGCATTGTTCCGACGAAGTGGCGGATCAGGTGGGACGTGCCGTGGCCGGTGTTCCCGCGATGCTGGTGGAAAGTCTCGGCATCGATGTGAGTTCGGACATTCTCGAGCAGGTTCAGCATGCGCAGACACTGTTCAGCGGTGGCCGGTTCCGTGCCTTCAGTCCGTCGGACCTGTGCCCCGACAACATCATCGTCAACGACGACGGCGTGCAGTTCCTCGACTACGAGTGGGGTGGCTACCGCGATGCCCTCCTCGACATCACCTACGCGTTGGTGTCTTTCCCCGGTTGCCTGTGCAACATCGACCTGACCGAAGAGCGGGCGTCGGCGATGGTCGATGCCTGGCGGGCCGAGGTGGTGGGGATGTGGCCCGCCCTGGCCGACGAGGCCGAATTGGGGCGCAGGATCGTCGAGGCCCAACTCATCTGGGTCTGGCTCAGTACCTATCTGTACCTGCCCGAGGATCATTCGCGTATCGCCGCCGTCCGCGAACATTATCTCTCGATTCCACGCGCCGACGCACTGGTCGGACGCTGGGCCAGGCTCGCACGCTCGGCTCAGCTCGCCGGCAACGACGCCGTCGAGGCACACGCCCGCGAGGTCGTGGCGGCGCTGCGGACCGAGTTCAGCTGAGGCCCTGACCGATCACACACAGAAGGGCGCCCGTGCACGAAGCACGAGCGCCCTTTCTGGGTCGAGTCCGATCAGTTGTCGGAGACCAGATCGTTCTCGGACAGGTCCGTCGCCGCGAGCGCTGTCGCCAGATCGGGATGCCGGAACGTCGACGTCACCTGGTCGGCCACGACTCGGAAAGCAGAGGCCAGGGTCGCGGACTTGTCCGGTTCGGCCGCCCACGTTGCGGTCTGTTCGACGACGACCACGCCGTGGTGGACGTACATCTTTCCGGGGACGAGCGTGATGCCGGCGTTGGTGGCCCACTCGCGCAGGGCAGCGAGTCCCTGGCTCGCGCCCTTGGGGCCGCCTACCTCGATGTCGTCACTCGACAACTGCAGCAGAGTGTCGACGTCTTGGGAGTTGAGTGCATCGTGCCACGCGAGGACGGTGGCGATCTCGGAGGTGCTCATGGCGACAACGCTATCCAATGCGGATTCACGACTGGGTGAGGGCTGGCGGAACAGCGGATTGTGTCGGGCGTCGGTGGTCTCTAGTAGCGTCGATTCGTGAGCGATTGGCAAGCGGAAGACAGTGTGGGGGCGAAAGACGGCGTGGTGGCGGAAGACGGCCTGTTCGAGGCAACTCCGGAGGAATCCGCGATCGTCGACGAACCAGATGTCGTGTCTGTAGCCGAGCGCGCCCTGTCCTCGGTGCCGCCCGGTGCTCCTCTGGCTGTCCGCATGCGTCCGCTCACTCTTGGTGAAGTTGTCGGTCAACAGCACTTACTCGGGCCCGGCGCGCCACTCCGCAGAATGGTCGAGGGGTCCGGCGCCGCATCGGTACTTCTGTACGGACCTCCCGGCACCGGCAAGACCACGCTCGCATCGTTGATCTCGGGTGCTACCGGCCGCCGGTTCGAGGCTCTGTCGGCTCTGTCCGCCGGAGTCAAAGAAGTCCGCGGTGTCATCGAACTCGCGCGCCGCCGCCTGCTGAACGGCGAACAAACCGTCTTGTTCATCGACGAAGTTCATCGCTTCTCCAAGACCCAGCAGGACGCCTTGCTCGCCGCGGTCGAGAACCGCATCGTGCTCTTGGTCGGCGCGACCACCGAGAACCCGTCGTTCTCGGTCGTCTCCGCTCTGTTGTCGCGCTCGTTGGTCCTGCAACTGCAATCGCTCACCGCTGCGGATGTCCAGGAACTGCTCGAGCGCGCTGTCGCCGACGAACGCGGGTTCGGCGGAGCGATCACGATCGACGACGACGCGATGGAACACCTCGTTCGTCTGGCGGCCGGCGACGCCCGCCGAGCCCTGACGGCACTCGAGGCTGCCGCCGGAGCTGCACTGGACACGGCCGGTGACGCTTCGGGCCCGGTGGTGCTCGACCTCGCGACCGTCGAGGCCAGTGTCGACAAGGCCGCGGTTCGGTACGACCGTGCCGGAGATCAGCACTACGACGTCATCAGTGCATTCATCAAGAGCATTCGTGGATCAGACGTCGACGCCGCCCTGCACTACCTCGCACGGATGCTGACCGCGGGCGAAGACCCTCGCTTCATCGCACGGCGTCTGGTGGTTCACGCCAGCGAAGACATCGGCATGGCTGATCCGATGGCGCTGCAGACTGCCACCGCCGCGGCGCAGGCAGTGCAGCTGATCGGTATGCCGGAGGCTCGTCTGGCGCTGGCACAGGCCACCATTCATCTGGCGACGGCTCCCAAATCGGGTGCGGTCATCGCCGCACTCGGCGCGGCCATGGCCGACGTGGCCGCCGGAAAATCCGGACTGGTACCGCCGCACCTGCGTGACGGGCACTACAAGGGCGCCGAGCAATTGGGCAACGCAGTCGGATACAAGTACCCGCACGACACACGTGATGGTGTTCTGCGGCAACAGTATCCACCGGACGATCTGGTGGGTGTCGACTATTACCAGCCCACCGCGCACGGCAACGAGCGGGAGATCGCCGATCGGGTGAGCAAACTTCGCCGAATAGTTCGTGGCTGACGCCTGCCAGGTTCCACCGGCCGACGCGTTAGTCTGGACACCCATAGCTCGACGCTCTTGAAGGTAAGGACCGGTTAGTGCAAACCCACGAGATCCGCAGGCGATTCCTCGACCACTTCGTCAAGGCCGGCCACACCGAGGTGCCCAGCGCCTCGCTGATTCTCGACGACCCGAACCTTCTGTTCGTCAACGCGGGCATGGTTCCGTTCGTGCCGTTCTTCCTCGGGCAGCAGACGCCGTCCTACTCACGGGCGACGTCCGTGCAGAAGTGCGTCCGCACCCTGGACATCGAAGAGGTCGGCATCACCACCCGCCACAACACCTTCTTCCAGATGGCGGGCAACTTCTCCTTCGGTGACTACTTCAAGAAGGAAGCCATCTCCCACGCCTGGCAGTTGCTGACAGGTTCGGTCGAGGACGGCGGATACGGCATCGATCCCACGCGCCTGTGGGCCACCGTCTACCTCGACGACGACGAAGCGTTCTCGATCTGGCGCGACGAGGTAGGAGTGCCCGAAGAGCGCATCCAGCGCCGCGGCATGAAGGACAACTACTGGTCCATGGGCATTCCCGGGCCGTGCGGCCCCTGCTCGGAGATCTTCTACGACCGCGGCGCCGAATACGGCGTCGAGGGTGGCCCCGAAGCCGACGAGGATCGCTACATCGAGATCTGGAACCTCGTGTTCATGCAGAACGAGCGCGGCGAGGGCACCAACAAGGGCGACTACCCGATCCTCGGACCGTTGCCGAAGAAGAACATCGACACCGGCATGGGCGTCGAGCGCGTTGCGTTCCTCCTGCAGGGCGTCGAAAACGTCTACGAGACAGATCTTCTCCGCCCCGTCATCGACAAGGCCGCCGAACTGACCGGCAGTGTCTACGGGACCGACCACACTTCAGACGTCCGTTTCCGCGTCATCGCCGACCACGCACGCACCGCAGCGATGTTGATCGCCGACGGTGTGAACCCCGGCAACTACGGCCGCGGCTACGTCCTGCGCCGGTTGCTGCGTCGCATCGTGCGTTCGGCCAAACTGCTCGGCAGCGAGCAGCCCACCATGCGCGAGTTCATGATCGTCGTCCGCGACACGATGGCGCCGTCGTACCCGGTTCTGGAAACCGACTTCACGCGCATCGAGAACGTTGCCGTCGGCGAGGAGACCGCGTTCCTCAAGACGCTGGCTTCGGGTTCTGCTCTGTTCGAGAATGCTGCCGAGACGGTCAAGTCGTCCGGAAAGTCGGTCATCGCCGGCGATCAGGCGTTTGCACTGCACGACACCTACGGCTTCCCGATCGACCTCACGCTCGAGATGGCGTCCGAGGCCGGTCTCACCGTGGACGAGGACGGCTTCCGCACGCTCATGGCCGAGCAGCGCAAGCGCGCCAAGGACGACGCTCAGGCTCGTAAGCACGCCCACGCCGACCTCACGGTCTACAAGGAACTGCTCGACCGAGGCGCCACCGAGTTCACCGGTTTCGACGAACTCGTCTCCGAGGCTCACGTCCTCGCACTGATCGTCGACGGCGTCCGTGTCCCGGTAGCGAAGGCCGGTCAGGACGTCGAGGTCATCCTCGACCGAAGCCCGCTCTACGCAGAGTCCGGTGGACAGATCGCCGACATCGGTTCGCTCACCGCGCCGGGCCTCGAAGCCAAGGTCAACGACGTACAGAAGATCGCCAAGAAGGTCTGGACGCACAAGGTGACGGTGCAGAAGGGTGAGATCACCGAGGGCGACGTCGTACTCGCGCACGTCGACGCCGAGTGGCGCAAGGGTGCAACCCAGGGGCACTCCGGCACCCACATGGTGCACGCTGCACTGCGTCAGGTGCTCGGCCCCAACGCGGTGCAGGCAGGCTCGCTCAACAAGCCGGGTTACCTCCGCTTCGACTTCTCGTGGCAGGGCGCGCTGTCCGACTCCCAGAAGCAGGACATCGAGGCACTTACCAACGAAGCCGTGGCGTCGAACTACGCGGTCAACACATTTGTCACGGATCTCGACAAGGCCAAGGCGATGGGTGCGATGGCACTCTTCGGTGAGAACTACGGCGACGAGGTTCGTGTCGTCGAAATCGGCGGCCCGTTCTCGATGGAACTGTGCGGTGGCACTCACGTCGGAAGCTCCGCACAGATCGGTCAGGTCACGCTGCTCGGTGAGCAGTCGGTCGGCTCCGGAATCCGACGCGTCGAGGCGTACGTCGGTTTGGACTCCTACCGCTACCTCGCCAAGGAACGCGCGCTCCTGGCCGGACTCTCCTCCTCGCTGAAGGTTCCTTCGGAAGAGGTGCCCGCCCGCGTCGAGGCGCTCGTCGAGCGACTCAAGGTGGCCGAGAAGGAACTCGAGCAGACCAAGGCCAAGGCTGTGCTGGCGTCGGCAGGCGAGTACGTCGCCAAGGCCAAGCGCATCGGCAGTGTCCTCGTCATCGCCGAGCCTGCTCCCGCCGGAGTCGGCGGAAACGACCTGCGCAGCCTCGTCACGGACATCAAGGGTCGCCTCGGCTCCGAACCTGCCGTCGTAGCTCTGCTCGGTGACGTCGACGGCAAGGTTCCGTTCGTGGTCGCCTCGAGCAAGGCAGCTCAAGGTCTCGGTGTGAAGGCCGGCGAGCTGGTCGCGTCGTTCGGTCCCAAGATCGGTGGCCGCGGCGGCGGAAAACCCGACATGGCCCAGGGTTCGGGTTCGGACTCCGCAGGAATCCCGGCGGCGCTCGATGCGATCCGGGACAGAGTCGGAGAGCTGGCGGGCGGCAGCTGACGGTGGTGGCTACGCAGCAGGGTCCCGATCGCCCCGGCATCGACGACCCTGGTCGCGGGCGGCGCATCGCCATCGACGTGGGCAGTGTTCGCATCGGCGTCGCGTCCAGCGACCCCGACGGCATCCTCGCGACACCGGTGGAAACGGTTCCACGCTCGAAGGAGCGTGGGCCCGACGCGCCGGATATCCGGCGCATTATCGCCATCGTGTCCGAATACGAGGCCGTTGAGGTTATCGTCGGACTGCCACAGACGCTGCGCGGTGAGCAAGGTAAAGCCGCCGGTATCGCGACTGCATTCGCCAAACGACTGCAGCGGGCCGTCGAACCGATCCCGGTGAGACTGTCCGACGAACGACTGACGACCGTCACGGCTGCGCGCAATCTCCGCGAAAGTGGAGTCAAGGCACGCGGCCAGCGACCGATGATCGATCAGGCTGCGGCGGTGGAAATCCTGCAAGGCTGGCTGGACGAGCGGAGTAGAGCTGTGAAACCAGGGGAGTCGTCGAAGGACGCTGCACTGGAGGGCGATCTGTGAACGCGCGGTGGGATGAGGGCGGCGGAAGCCGGCCCACCAGTTCGTTCGACTTCGACAACGACGAGACCATGGTCATGCGTGCACTGCCGCAGAACATCGATCCGCCGCATATGTCGCGAGCCGAGGCACGCAAGCAACGCGAAGCGCGCAACAAGCGCGCCAAGCGTGGCAAGAAGGTCGGCGTTCTCGCCCTGCTGGTGTTGGTGATCGCAGTCCTCGGTGTCGGTGCATACGGCGCTCTCTGGTACATGGATCGCAACAAGACCGCGGAGGATTTTGCCGGCCCCGGCGGCGCACCCGTGGTCATCCAGATCAACAGTGGAGAAACTGCATCGGAGATCGGTGCGACGCTCGAGGCGAAGAACGTCGTCGCGAGTTCCGCTGCTTTCTACAACGCGGCGATCGCCAATCCGTCTGAGATCCAAAAGGTGCAACCCGGCTTCTACCAGGTGCCGGTGCAGAGTAGCGCCGCGAGCGCACTCGACACCTTGGTTGCCCCGGACTCCCGAGTCGGCAGTGTTGTCATCGCCGAAGGGCGTCAGCTGCACGACAGTTCGGACGCGCAGACCGGCTCGCTCAAGAAGGGCATCTACAACCTCATTTCCGAGGCGAGTTGTGTCGGCCCGGTTTCCGCTCAGAAATGTGTCTCGACAGACGAATTGAACACTGCGGGAGCATCTTCCGATCTGGCTTCGCTCGGCGTGCCCGAATGGGCGATGTCGTCGGTCAAGAGCGTGCCGGACAAGGACCGTCAGCTCGAAGGCCTGATCGCCGCCAGCAGTTGGGATTTCGATCCCACTGCGACGCCCACCGAGATCCTGCGGTCGTTGGTCGAGGGTAGCGCCGCCAAGTACGAGGCCACGGGAATTCTTACAGCCGGCAGCGGGGTCGGAATGTCTCCGTACCAGTTGTTGGTGGCAGCGTCGCTGGTCGAGCGTGAGGCGTTGCCCGCTGACATGGCCAAGGTCGCGCGGGTGATCGTCAACCGACTCGCAGTCGATCAGCCTCTGCAGTTCGACTCCACGGTCAACTACTCACTCGACACCACCGAGGTCGCAACCACGGATGCCGACCGTGAGCGCGTCACGCCGTGGAACACGTACGCAATGCCGGGTCTGCCTGCAACGCCCATCGCTTCGCCGAGCATCGACGCGCTGAAGGCCGTGGAATCGCCGGCGGCCGGTGACTGGTTGTACTTCGTCACGATCAACAAGGAAGGCCAGACGCTCTTCACCAAGAGCTACGAGGAGCATTTGGCCAACATCGAACTGGCACAGCAAAGTGGGATTCTCGACAGTGGACGGTAGTACCGCGACTTCGCTCGCGACGCCCCGTAAGGCGGCAGTTCTCGGAAGCCCGATCGCTCACTCGAAGTCCCCGTTGCTGCATCTTGCGGCGTACGCGGCTTTGGGGCTGAGCGATTGGACCTACGAGCGGATCGAATGCACCGGCGAGCAGTTGCCTGCCCTCGTCGACTCACTCGGCCCCGAATGGATCGGCCTCTCGGTGACGATGCCGGGCAAGATCGCAGCACTCGAATATGCCACCGAACGCACACCGCGAGCGGTGACCATCGGCTCGGCCAACACCCTGGTTCGCATCGACGGCGGTTGGCGTGCCGACTGCACGGACGTCGACGGAGTCAGCGGTGCGTTGATCGCCGGCGGTGTCGGCGATCTCAGCGGCACTTCGGCGGTAGTTGTCGGCGCGGGCGGCACCGCGCGGCCGGCATTGGTCGCGTTGGCCGACATGGGAGTTCGGACAGTCACCGTGGTCGCGCGTGATCCGGGGCGCGCATCCGGTGCCATCGAATGCGGCGGTGCTGTCGGGTTGGACATTGATCTGGTCGCCTTCGACGACGCACGGCTAGGCGGGATCTGCGCCGAATCCTCGGTCTTGGTCAGTACCGTTCCCGCGGAAGCGGCAGCGCCCTTTGCCCAGCAATTGGGGAAGGCGCGATTTGTCCTCGACGCGATCTACAACCCCTGGCCGACGCCACTTGCTTCGGTTGTCGAGGCGGCCGATGGCACGGTGATCGGTGGCCTCGAGATGTTGCTCAATCAGGCCTTCGGGCAGGTAGAGCAGTTCACGGGCAAGCCCGCTCCGCGAGAGGCGATGGCAGCCGCTATCGCTTAGGTCTGTTCACAGTGTCGAGGTAGTCCACAAGACGATTCGTAGTCTGCCGCTGGCGAACGGCAGACGCCAAGCTCGAAACCATGTGGACGTTGATGGTCTTGGCAGGCTCGGGGGTAGTCGCTGGCTTCGGAGCTCGGGCGATCGTCGACAATTGGTTGCGGCGACACGGTTATCGACCAGTCGTGACTTTCTGTTGTGTGCCGCAGTGCGCCGTCGCAACAGGCTGGGTTGTCGTCGGTGCGCTGAATACCTCGGTGGTGCAGTTATTTTCCGGTCTCGCCGTGGTGTGGTGGTGCGTCGCGATCTCGACTGTCGACCTGGCTGTGCGTCGGCTGCCCAACAGTTTCACGCTGCCGGGCTACGCCGTCGTGATGGTCTACGCGACGGTGTCGGGAACGGTGTGGGTGGCGGTGGTGGGGTCGGCACTGCTCGCCGGAATCCACCTCCTGGCGCACGTGATGTCGCCTGGTTCCATGGGCGTCGGCGATGTGAAGCTCTCGCTTCCTCTGGGCGCCGTGACCGGATTGGTGGGAGCGGACGCCTGGCTGTGGTCGTTGGTGTCTGCCTCGGTGCTCACCGCAACGCTGGGCACCGCGCTGGAACTGCGAAGACGAGGGCCGGTAGCCCACAATTCGCCCATTGCGCACGGACCCTCGATGTGCCTGGCAGCCTGCGGTTCGATTGCGTTTGCCTGGCTGACGTGACGAGTGCAACATCCGCGAGAAGTCTGGCGTTATTGACCGTTCAACGACGGACGGTGAACTGCAGGAAAGACGTAACCGTCGGTTTCATAAATGCGGGTATTGCCAGCGCGCGGTCCCAGTATGCGGCGAGTCGGACTTGCCGAATGTCCACACCCTGACGTTCACTGAGGTTTCGGAAATGGGACAAAACGAATCTCGTTTCGCACTCGATTATCGGGGGAACCTATGCGCACAAGGCTTTTCGTCGCTGCGGCAGCCTGTTTGGCGGCTGTGGCTGCAGGAGCGGGCGTCGCCGGCGCCGCGCCTGCACCTTCATCGGTGGCACTGGGCGGGGGCTCAGGAATCCTGCTGCCGGACGTGGATCACTCCGATCCTGACCGAGTTGCAGCATGCACGTTGACCGCGGTCGGCTACGACAACGCCGGTTCTCTCGTGGCACTCACCGCCGGACACTGCGGAGTTGTCGGGGACCGGGTGTTCGCCGAGTACCTGCCCGAGGCCGGACCCATCGGTCGGTTCTCTTACTCGAGTCCGGTCTCGGACATCGCCGTGATCGATCTCGACGACGCCAAGGTAGCTCCGCTGCGTACCGTCGGCGGCACGACGATCAACGGAATCGGCGCCCCGCCGGCCCCGGGCACGATCGTGTGCAAGGAAGGCCGTTCGACCGGCACCACGTGCGGTATCACCTGGGGTTACGACTCCGTCTACGGTGAGATCGTCGAGCACACGTGCTCGATTCCCGGTGATTCCGGTGGACCGCTCGTCGTCGGTGACCGCCTGGTGGGCTTGATCAGCAACGGCTACCCGCCGTACTGCTTCGAGCCGCTTCCGCCGCCGTTCCACGCTCCCGACAACTCGGCGGACATCAACATCGGTTTGGCTGACATCAACGCAAACGGTGGAGGATTCCGCCTGTTCTAGACCCACAGGTACCTCTGAGATGGCCCACACGCCTCGTGCGTGTGGGCCATCTGTGTTCACCGGGAGGACCACTGTGACAACTGAGGTCTGCGACGTGGAAAGATGGTCGGCGTGCTGCGTTGGATAACTGCCGGAGAATCCCATGGTCCCGCCCTCGTCGCGATGCTCGAGGGCATGGTCGCGGGGGTCGAAGTGACCTCTGAGGCCATCTCGTCGGAACTTGCCCGTCGTCGACTCGGTTACGGCCGTGGCGCACGGATGAAGTTCGAGGCCGACAAGGTCACCATCATCGGCGGTGTCCGCCACGGATTTACGCTCGGTGGCCCCGTGGCCATCGAGATCGGCAACACCGAGTGGCCCAAGTGGGAAACCATCATGTCCGCCGACCCGGTCGACCCGGACCTGCTCGCCGATCAGGCTCGCAATGCCCCGTTGACGCGCCCGCGTCCCGGACACGCCGATTACAGCGGCATGCTCAAGTACGGCTTCAACGATGCGCGTCCCGTCCTCGAGCGCGCCAGCGCTCGCGAGACCGCAGCCCGGGTGGCCGCTGGAACCGTCGCACGGTCCTTCCTGCGTCAGGTATTCGGTGCCGAGGTCGTTTCACACGTTATTTCCATCGGTGCTTCCGAGCCGTACGTCGGACCCGTGCCGGAGGGCAAGGATCTCGACGCGATCGACGCGAGCCCGGTCCGCGCATTCGACAAGGCTGCAGAAGAGTCGATGATCGCCGAAATCGAATCGGCGAAGAAGGACGGCGACACCCTCGGTGGCGTCGTGGAGGTCGTCATCCACGGCCTGCCGGTCGGACTCGGCACTTTCGTCAGCGGCGCCGAGCGTCTCGATTCACGACTTGCTGCTGCTCTCATGGGAATTCAGGCCATCAAGGGTGTCGAGGTCGGCGACGGCTTCGAGACCGCGCGCCGTCGTGGCAGCGAAGCTCACGACGAAATCCGCCCGGGCCCGGACGGCATCGTGCGCTCCACGAACCGCGCAGGCGGTATCGAAGGTGGCATGACCAATGGTGAGGCTCTTCGAGTTCGCGCCGCGATGAAGCCGATCTCGACGGTTCCGCGCGCTCTGGCGACGGTCGACATGGAGAGCGGCGAGGAAGCGGTTGCCATCCACCAGCGCAGCGACGTGTGCGCGGTTCCGGCTGCCGGCGTCGTCGCCGAGTCGATGGTTGCGCTCGTCGTGGCTCAGGCCGCACTCGAAAAGTTCGGTGGTGATTCCATTGCTGAAACCACTGCCAACTACCGTCGTTACGCCGAGGGCATCGCAGCCCGACCGCCTCGATAGGACTCACGTATCGATGAAGCCGAAGGCTGTACTCATCGGTCCGCCCGGTGCCGGCAAATCGACCATCGGTCGACGTCTCGCGCAGGCACTCGAACTCGAATTGGTCGATACCGACGCCGAGATCGAACGGACCACGGGTAGGACGATCCCGGAGATCTTCACCCATGACGGAGAGCCTCGGTTTCGTGAGATCGAGGAATCGGTGGTTCGCGAAGCGTTGCAGGCCACCGACGGAATCGTCTCGCTCGGCGGTGGTGCGATCCTCTCCGATCGCACGCGCGAACTGCTCCAGGGGCACACGGTCATCTACCTCGAGATCAGTGTCGCCGAAGGGCTTCGCCGCACTGGGGCGAACAATCATCGCCCGCTGCTGGCCGGCGGAGATCCCAAGGTCAAGTACCAGGAGTTGATGAGGCGTCGTCGTCCGCTGTACCGGCGTTCGGCCACGATTCGGATTCGGACCGACGGCCGAAGTCCGGCGCGTGTCGTCGGGCAACTGGTGTCGAAACTTCAAGACAAATGAACAACCGGAGCGGAGTAGTGGAGCAGTGACCGAACCCGTACGTGTAGAGGTGAAGACCGCAAGTCCTTACCCGGTCGTGATCGGCCGCGGCCTGCTCGGTGATCTCGTTGCCGAGTTCGACGGCGCGCGCACTGTCGCGATCTTCCATCAGCCGCCGCTGGCAGAGACCGCGGAGGCCGTACGGGCTGCGTTGGCGGAGAAGGGAATCGACGCCCACCGTATCGAGATCCCCGATGCCGAGGACGGCAAGGATCTTGCTGTCGCGGGCTTCTGCTGGGACGTGCTCGGCCGGATCGGCCTGACTCGCAGCGACGCGATCATGAGTTTGGGCGGGGGAGCGGCGACCGACCTCACCGGCTTCGTCGCGGCTACGTGGATGCGCGGTGTCAAGGTAGTTCACGTCCCCACCACCTTGCTCGCGATGGTCGACGCAGCAGTGGGCGGCAAGACCGGTATCAACACCGAAGCGGGCAAGAACCTCGTCGGTTCGTTCCACGAACCGGGAGCGGTGTTCATCGATCTCGCGACGCTCGAGACTGTGCCGCACAACGAGATCGTTGCCGGCATGGCCGAGGTCATCAAGACCGGATTCATCGCCGACCCGGTGATCCTGGATCTCATCGAAGCCGATCCCAAGGCAGCTCTCGATCCGTCGGGAACTGTTCTGCCCGAGTTGATTCGGCGCTCCGTAGAGGTCAAGGCCAAGGTCGTGGCCGCGGATCTGCGCGAGTCGGATCTGCGCGAAATCCTCAACTACGGCCACACCCTCGGCCACGCGATCGAACGTCGTGAGCGCTACAAGTGGCGCCACGGTGCCGCTGTCTCCGTCGGCCTGGTCTTCGCTGCCGAACTCGGACGGCTCGCGGGCCGACTCGACGACGCCACCGCGGATCGTCACAAGTCGATCCTCGATCTCGTCGGGCTGCCGACGTCGTACGACGGTGATGCGTTCGGCGATCTGATGAAGGGAATGCAGACCGACAAGAAGAACCGTGCCGGGCTGCTGCGTTTCGTGGTCCTCGACGGACTGGCCAAGCCGGGTCGCCTCGAGGGGCCGGATCCGAGTCTGCTGGTTGCGGCGTACTCCGCGATTGCCCGCGATGCGCGGCCGGCCGGCGGAACGGTCCTGTTGTGAGGATCAACGTCGTCAACGGACCCAATCTGGGGCGTCTGGGTAAGCGTCAGCCCGAGGTCTACGGCGCGACCACACACGACGATCTGATCGAATTGTGCGTCGCGGCAGGCAAGGAGCTCGGCGTCGAGGTGATCGTCCGTCAGAGCGATCACGAAGGCGATCTGCTCGGTTGGATCCACGACGCGGCGGACGCGGGGGAACCGGTGATCCTCAATGCCGGTGGCTTGACGCACACGTCGGTGGTCCTGCGAGATGCATGCGCCGAACTGACCGCAGGTCTCGTCGAGGTACACATCTCGAACGTTCATGCGCGAGAAGAGTTTCGGCACCACTCCTACCTGAGTCCGATTGCGACCGGAGTGATCGTCGGACTCGGCGTCGCCGCGTATCCGCTGGCGATCAGGTTCCTCGCCGAGCGAGGCTGAACGAGGGAAGTCGA
The DNA here is from genome assembly GCF_011290655.1 of Rhodococcus sp. D-46. Taxonomy (NCBI): domain Bacteria; kingdom Bacillati; phylum Actinomycetota; class Actinomycetes; order Mycobacteriales; family Nocardiaceae; genus Rhodococcus; species Rhodococcus sp. D-46. Next base: position 53,519 of record NZ_JAANTF010000009.1, read on the forward strand.
AAAAACAGCCACACGAATGCGGCCCCGAGGAAAATATCCTCGGGGCCGCATTCGGTTGTGTGGACGGTGGGCGTTACTGCTCGCGCTTGCCCAGATCGATCGCCGGGAAGACCGCGGTATCGGCGTCGGATTCCTCGACGGACATCGCGGCTCCGCTGTATGCGTGCTGCTCGGTGGGGGAGTCGTAGCCCTCGCTGACGGGCACCGGTTCGTGGTGACGCTCGTGGGACGGGGTCTGCGGAGCTGTTCCGTTCTTGCGCTGTTCACGGCTGACGAAGAAGCGTCCGACGGTGATGGCGATCATGGCGGGGACGAAGATGAGAAGGATCGTGAACGCCGCACCGGAGGTCACCTCGAAGAACAAGCCCTGCTGGGTGAGTTCGAGGGAGGGGACGAGGCTGAGTGCCCAGCTGGCAGCGCCGGCGACGAACCCGCCGACCAATGCGGCCTTGAGCCACAGCATGGTCAGATCGGCGCCGTCCTCGGGTTCGGGGAAGTTCTGGCGGTCACGAATGCCGTCGATACCACCCCAGATCGCGGCGAAGACGATGACGATCAACAGGGACAGCCAGCGCAGGGTGGACCCCTGAAGTGGCCACTGTGCGATCGCTGCACCGAGCAACGCACGAAACACAACATGTATCAGGGCCATGCCGAGGCCACGTACCAACCACGCATTCATGGGTACAGCCTAACTAGAACCCATTACACCTTGTGGCCTAACCCACACTTATTGCTGTAACCGCGAGTTTCGAGTTGATCGGCAGGTCTGCGCGGGCGGTAGGTTCGAGGGATGCCGGTCGACTTCAGAACACGCCGTGAATCCCTCAGACGCCTCCTCTCGGAGCGCGAACTCGACGCGATTCTCGTCACAGATCTCCTCAACATCAGATACCTCACCGGTTTCACCGGTTCCAATGCGGCGCTCGTCGTCAGTGCATCCGATTCAGCGTCCGACGAGCGTGAGACGGTGATCTGCACCGACGGCCGCTACGTGACGCAGGTGTCAGAGCAGGTGCCGGACCTTCGGGCCGAAATCGCCCGTTCGAGTGCTGCGCACTTGATCGAGAAGTCCACGGCGCCCGTTCTCGCGTTCGAGTCACATGTGGCGACGTTCGCCGAACATCGGGCTTGGACCGAAGCAGCGCCGAAGATCCGGTTCGAACCGGTGAGTGGACTCGTCGAACAATTGCGCATGGTCAAGGACGAGTACGAGGTGGAGTTGTTGCGAGCCGCGTGCACCGCAGCCGATGTCGCGTTGGCGCAGTTGATCGCTCGCGGCGGTCTGCGACCTGGCCGAACGGAACGAGAGGTCGGCCGCGAGCTGGAAAATCTGATGCTCGACAACGGGGCGGACGGTATTTCCTTCGAGACGATCGTGGCGGCCGGCGCCAACTCGGCGATTCCGCATCACCGACCGACCGACGCGATCCTGGCGTCGGGTGACTTCGTGAAACTCGACTTCGGCGCCCAGGTCGGTGGGTACCACTCGGACATGACACGGACCTACGTGCTCGAGTCCGTTTCCGATTGGCAACGGGAGATTTACGAGCTCGTCGCGCGTTCGCAAGCTGCCGGTTGCGACGCGCTCGCGCCGGGTGTCGAATGTGCGGCAGTCGACGCCGTCGCCCGTGCGGTGATCGACGATGCAGGCTACGGCGAGTTGTTCCTGCACGGCCTCGGCCACGGTGTGGGGCTCGAAATCCACGAAGCACCGGGGATCGGCAAGCTCGGCACCGGTACACTTCTTTCCGGCGCGGCGGTGACCGTCGAGCCGGGCGTGTACTTCTCCGGGCGCGGAGGTGTACGGATCGAGGACACGCTCGTTGTTCGTGAGCAGGGGCCAGAGCTGCTCACACTGACCGCAAAAGACCTTACCGTCGTCTGAGACGGTTTCCCGACCCCTAGGAGACGCGAAGCAAGTGGCTTCCACCAGTGATTTCAAGAATGGTCTGGTTCTGCAGATCGAAGGCCAGCTGTGGACGATCATCGAGTTCCAGCACGTCAAGCCCGGCAAGGGCCCTGCCTTCGTGCGCACCAAGCTCAAGAACGTGCTCTCGGGCAAGGTAGTGGACAAGACGTTCAACGCCGGTGTGAAGGTCGAGACCGCCACGGTCGACCGTCGTGACATGACGTACCTGTACCACGACGGCAGCGACTACATCTTCATGGACGGCGACACCTACGACCAGGTGTCGATCAGCGAATCCACCGTCGGCGACCAGTCGCGTTTCCTGCTCGAGAACATGGCAGTCCAGGTCGCGACCCACGAAGACGTTCCCCTCTTCGTCGAGCTTCCGGTCACCGTCGAGCTCGTCGTCAAGCACACCGATCCGGGCCTGCAGGGCGACCGCTCCACCGGCGGCACCAAGCCTGCGACCCTCGAGACCGGTGCCGAGATCAACGTCCCGCTCTTCATCAACACCGGTGACAAGCTCAAGGTCGATTCTCGTGACGGCAACTACCTCGGGCGTGTGAATTCCTGAGTGTCCGGCACACATAAGAAACTCGGTGCACGCCACAAGGCGCGCAAGCGTGCCGTCGACTTCCTCTTCGAAGCCGAGGCACGTGACCTCGATCCGGTCGCACTGGCGTCGGAGCGTTCCGATCTGTCCGTCAAGGACGACGCGGTAGCACCCGTCGCGGCCTACACCGTCACGTTGGTGTCCGGCGTTGCGGAGAATCTGGACCGGATCGATCAGGTCATCTCCTCGCATCTGCAGGACTGGACGCTCGAGCGTCTGCCCGCCGTCGACCGTGCGATTCTGCGTATCGCCGTGTGGGAGCTCTTCCACGCGACGGACGTTCCGCCGGTTGTCGCCGTGGACGAGGCCGTCGAACTCGCGAAGCAGCTCTCGACGGACGACTCTCCGGGATTCGTCAACGGAATCCTCGGCCAGGTCGTTCTCGTTGCGCCGCAGGTTCGATCGGCTGCGGCCGCGACCTCCCAGCGCGCGCAGGAATCGGATTCGGGTACCGAGTAGCAAGTTTTGTTCCACCACCGCCGTGCGAGTGTCACCGAGCGCGTTGTGTGTCTGCACACAACCGGTCGGAGTCGCTGCTCGCACGGCGGGATCAGGTCTGTCGGCTGATAGGGTGGGGACCGTCAGACATCCTTTAACGATCCGTCCAGTGAGGCGGAGAAGGAGGTCGCTGCATGAGCGTGCCCGAAGGGTCTCGCCCATCCGATCTTGCAGGTCCAGGTAACTCGAAGGCGCCGGTCGGTGCCGAGGCAGGTAGCGAAACCCGCGAATTGTTGTCCGCCCAGGATGTGGGCCGGACCATCGCGCGGATCGCTCACGAGATCATCGAGAAGACCGCACTCGACGGACCCGAGGGAACTGCCCCTCGTGTGGTCCTGATCGGTATCCCGACGCGTGGAACCACCCTCGCCACGCGACTGCGCGCCAAGATCGAAGAATTCTCCGGTGTGCGTCTTCCCATCGGATCTCTCGACATCACCCTCTACCGCGACGATCTCCGGAACAAGCCGCACCGCCCGCTCGAGCGCACGTCCGTCCCCGAGGGTGGCGTCGACAATGCGCTGGTCGTTCTCGTGGACGACGTCCTCTTCTCCGGTCGCACCGTGCGCTCGGCACTCGACGCGTTGCGCGATCTGGGCCGCCCCCGCGCGGTCCAACTCGCAGTGCTCGTGGATCGTGGTCACCGCGAACTCCCGCTGCGCGCCGACTACGTCGGCAAGAACGTCCCGACCGCGAGGTCCGAGGACGTCAAGGTTCTCCTCCAGGAGCACGACGGCAGGGAAGCGGTAGTCATCTCCGGGGGTAAGAGCGCGTGAAGCACCTACTTTCCATCGCGGACCTCGATCGTGAGTCCGCGGTAGAACTTCTCGACGAGGCAGAACGGTTCGAGCAGGCACTTCTGGGACGAGAGGTACGCAAGCTCCCGACGCTGCGCGGACGCACGGTCATGACGGTGTTCTTCGAGAACTCGACGCGCACCCGGGTGTCTTTCGAGGTGGCAGGCAAATGGATGAGTGCCGACGTCATCAATGTCAGCGCATCCAGTTCCTCGGTGTCCAAAGGTGAATCCCTGCGCGATACCGCGATGACCCTGCGCGCGGCCGGTGCCGACGCACTCATCGTGCGCCACCCGGCTTCGGGCGCCGCCCACCAGATCGCAAAGTGGACCGGAGCGGCCGACGACGGTGGCCCGGCAGTCATCAACGCAGGTGACGGCACGCACGAGCACCCCACTCAGGCGCTTCTCGACGCTTTGACCCTTCGCCAGCGTCTCGGCGACATCGAGGGCAAGCGGATCGCCATCGTCGGCGACATCCTGCACAGCCGTGTCGCCCGCTCCAACGCACTGCTGCTCTCGATGCTCGGTGCCGAGGTTGTTCTTGTTGCGCCGCCGACACTGCTGCCGGTCGGTGCGCACACGTGGCCGGTCACGGTTTCGCATTCGCTCGACGCGGAACTGCCCGGACTCGACGCGGTGCTGATGCTGCGGGTTCAGGCCGAACGCATGAACGGTGGCTTCTTCCCGTCGCAGCGCGAGTACTCGATCAACTACGGCCTGTCCGAGAAGCGGCTGGCGATGCTGGCCGATCACGCGGTGGTCCTGCACCCCGGCCCGATGCTGCGCGGCATGGAGATTGCATCCGCCGTTGCCGATTCCTCCAAAACTGCTGTACTGCAACAGGTTACCAACGGCGTACACATGCGCATGGCTGTCTTGTTCCGACTGCTGGTCGGGTCGGAGGACGGTGCGCTGTGATCAGAAACGAGAACGGAGAATCACCCGTGAGTGTCCTGCTCCGCGGAGTCCTGATCTACGGAGAAGGTGAGCCCACCGACGTACTCGTCGGCGACGGCACGATCCTCGAGATCGGCGTGGACCTCGATCCGGCCACGGCATCCGAGGTGATCGATGCCGGCGGGCAGATCCTGCTTCCCGGCTTCGTGGACCTGCACACACATCTGCGTGAGCCCGGCCGCGAAGACACCGAGACCATCGAAACCGGAAGCTCGGCAGCGGCTCTGGGTGGATACACCGCGGTCTTCGCGATGGCCAACACGAGTCCCGTCGCCGATTCGGTGGTCATCACCGATCACGTCTGGCGACGCGGGCAGGAAGTCGGCCTCGTCGACGTCCACCCCGTCGGCGCAGTCACAGCGGGCCTGGAAGGCAAGCAACTCGCCGAGATGGCGACCATGGCCGCAGGCGTCGGCAAGGTCAAGATGTTCTCCGACGACGGCCACTGCGTCTACGACCCACTGATCATGCGTCGCGCGCTCGAATACTCCAGCTCACTGGGCGTCCTGATCGCCCAGCACGCGGAAGAGCCGCGTTTGACCGTCGGTGCGGTCGCCCACGAGGGCCCCACGGCCGCGCGTCTCGGCCTGGCCGGGTGGCCGCGAGCAGCCGAAGAATCGATCGTGGCCCGCGACGCACTGCTCGCGCGTGACGCCGGCGCCCGCGTTCACATCTGCCACGCCTCCACCGCCGGAACCGTCGAACTCGTGAAGTGGGCTCGCAGCCAAGGGATTTCGATCACCGCCGAGGTCACCCCGCATCACCTGCTCCTCGACGATTCACGGCTCGAAACGTACGACGCGATCAACAAGGTCAACCCGCCCTTGCGTGAGGCCAGTGATGTTGCCGCGCTGCGCAAAGGTCTGGCCGAGGGAATCATCGACTGCGTCGCGACCGACCATGCTCCGCACGCCGAGCAGGACAAGTGCTGCGAGTTCGCAGCCGCTCGCCCCGGAATGCTCGGCCTCGAGACCGCACTCTCGATCATCGTGCAGACGATGGTCCAGCCCGGCCTGCTGGACTGGCGCGGTGTTGCCCGGGTCATGAGCGAGCGCCCCGCGGCAATCGTCGGCCTCGACGATCAGGGCCGTCCCATCGAGGTGGGGGAGCCCGCGAACCTGACATTGGTCGATCCGTCGGCCGAGTGGACGGTCCACGGTCCCGACCTGGCGAGTGTCGCGCATAACACTCCGTACGAGTCGATGACATTGCCCGCTCGGGTCACGACCACACTGTTACGTGGCCGCATCACCGCACACGACGGGAATGTGCGGCTGCGGAGTAGCGAGGAGTAGCGCGTCATGGACAGAGCACTGTGGATCATCGGTCTGGCGATCTTCTGGGTCGCGATGATCGGCCTGATGTACGTCGGCTGGCGTGGACGCGCTCGACGCCAGAAAGACAAGATCGGCGAACTGCCGACGGTACCGGCAACCCTGGGTGAACTGCTCGTCCTGCCGACCACCGGCCTGTACGTCGGCAGCACCATCGCACCCAGTTGGCAGGACCGAATCGCCGTCGGCGACCTCGGTTTCCGCGCCACCTGCGAGATCAGCCGCTACAGCGGCGGAATTCTGGTCGAGCGTGACGGCGCGTCGGCCATCTGGATTCCGGAGAAGTCGATCCGCGCGATCCGCACGGAGAACGGTCTTGCCGGCAAGGTCATGAGCAAGGACGGCGTCCTGGTGATTCGCTGGGAATTGCCGAGCGGAACCGAGATCGACACGGGCGTGCGCGGTGACGACAAGACGGTTTATCCGGACTGGGTCAAGCCGGTGACTGCTTCGAACAAGACCGCTTCGAACAAGACGAATGACAACGAAGACGCAAGCTCTGGCGACATCGAGCAGAACGGAAAGAACGCATGAGCGGCTTTGACAACAGCCCCGCAGTACTGGTCCTCGAAGACGGACGGGTGTTCCGCGGAACCACCTTCGGTGCGGTTGGACAGACCCTGGGCGAAGCGGTGTTCAGCACCGGAATGACCGGCTACCAGGAAACGCTCACCGATCCCAGCTACCACCGCCAGATCGTCGTCTCCACCGCACCGCAGATCGGCAACACCGGCTGGAACGACGAAGACGACGAGTCGGTCGGACCGACCGGCGAGCGTGCCGGCGCGAAGATCTGGGTTGCCGGGTACGTCGTTCGTGACCCCTCGCGCGTCACCTCGAGCTGGCGTGCAACTGGTTCGCTGCAGGCCAAGCTCGAAGAGCAGGGCATCGTCGGAATCGCCGGGATCGACACTCGTGCCCTGGTTCGCCACCTGCGTACTCGCGGTTCGATGAAGGCCGGAATTTTTTCCGGTGAAGCCATCGCCGCCGATGACGAACTGGTCCGACGGGTTCAGGATCAGCCGACCATGCTCGGCGCCGATCTTGCCGGTGAGGTCAGCACCACCAGCGGCTACGTCGTCGAGCCGAAGGGCGGGGAGGCGCTGTACACGGTTGCCGCCATCGACCTCGGTATCAAGACCAACACCCCGCGCATGTTCGCCGAGCGCGGTATCCGCGTCCACGTGTTGCCGTCCAACGCGAGTCTCGAACAGATCCTCGACCTGAAGGCCGACGGAGTGTTCCTCTCCAACGGTCCCGGTGACCCGGCCACCGCCGACGGCGCAGTCCACCTCACGAAAGAGGTCATCGGACAGGGCTTGCCGCTGTTCGGTATCTGCTTCGGCAACCAGATCCTGGGCCGCGCCCTGGGCCTGAGCACCTACAAGATGAAGTTCGGCCACCGCGGCATCAACATCCCGGTGATCGAGCATCAGACCGGTCGCATCGCGATCACCGCTCAGAACCACGGCTTCGCGCTCGAAGGCGAAGCCGGTCAGGAATTCGACACCCCGTTCGGCCGCGCGGTGGTCAGCCACACCTGCGCCAACGACGGAGCCGTCGAAGGTGTTCGCCTGCTGGACGATTCGGCCTTCTCGGTGCAATACCACCCCGAGGCAGCAGCCGGCCCGCACGACGCCGCGTACCTCTTCGACCGCTTCACCAGCCTGCTCTCCGCACGGAAAGAAACCGGAGTCAAGAACTAATGCCACGCCGTACAGATCTCAAGCACATCCTGGTAATCGGCTCCGGTCCGATCGTCATCGGTCAGGCCTGCGAGTTCGACTACTCGGGCACCCAGGCCTGCCGCGTCCTCCAGGAGGAGGGCCTGCGCGTCAGCCTGGTCAACTCCAACCCGGCCACCATCATGACGGACCCCGAGTTCGCCGACGCCACGTACGTCGAGCCGATCACGGCCGAGTTCCTCGAGAAGGTCATCGCCAAGGAAGCCTTGCAGGGCAACAAGATCGACGCCGTCCTCGCGACGCTCGGCGGTCAGACTGCGCTCAACGCCGCAGTGGCGCTGCACGAGCAGGGCATCCTCGAGAAGTACGACGTCGAACTGATCGGCGCCGACTTCGATGCCATCCAGCGCGGCGAGGATCGCCAGAAGTTCAAGGACATCGTCGCCAAGGTCGGTGGCGAATCCGCGAAGTCCGCAGTTTGCTACACGATGGACGAAGTACACGCCACGGTCGCCGAACTCGGCTACCCGGTTGTCGTGCGTCCGTCCTTCACCATGGGCGGCCTCGGTTCCGGCATGGCGTACGACGTCGACGATCTCAACCGCATCGCCGGTGGCGGTCTGGCCGCGTCGCCGACGGCGAACGTCCTGATCGAGGAATCCATCCTCGGCTGGAAGGAATACGAACTCGAGCTCATGCGCGACAGTCGCGACAACGTCGTGATCGTCTGCTCCATCGAGAACGTCGACCCGGTCGGTGTCCACACCGGAGACTCGGTCACCGTCGCCCCGGCGATGACGCTGACCGACCGCGAGTACCAGGCGATGCGCGACCTTTCCATCGACATTCTGCGTGAGGTGGGCGTCGACACCGGCGGCTGCAACATCCAGTTCGCGATGGACCCGAAGGACGGCCGCCTGGTCGTCATCGAGATGAACCCGCGTGTCTCCCGCTCGTCGGCTCTGGCGTCGAAGGCGACCGGTTACCCGATCGCGAAGATGGCGGCCAAGCTTGCCATCGGCTACACGCTCGACGAGATCGTCAACGACATCACCAAGGAAACCCCGGCTTGCTTCGAGCCGACGCTCGACTACGTCGTCGTCAAGGCTCCGCGGTTCGCTTTCGAGAAGTTCCCCGGTGCCGACGGAACTCTGACCACCACGATGAAGTCGGTGGGCGAGGCCATGAGCATCGGCCGCAACTTCACCGAGGCTTTCGGCAAGGTCATGCGTTCGCTCGAGACCAAGCGTGCGGGTTACTGGACCGGCGCCGACATCGAGACGGAGAGCCTGGATGCACTGCTCGCCGATCTGAGCGTTCCGCAGGACGGCCGCATGTACGGCATCGAGAAGGCATTCGCGCTCGGCGCAACTGTCGAGCAGCTCTTCGACGCCACCAAGATCGATCCGTGGTTCCTCGACCAGTTCCAGCAGATTCACGAGCTCGGTGAAAAGCTGCGCGCTGCGGAGTCTTTCGACGAGGCTTCCCTGCGTCAGGCCAAGTACCACGGCATCTCGGACCGCCAGATCGCGGCTCTGCGCCCCGAACTCGGTGGTGACACTCACGCAGGTGAGGACGCCGTTCGCGCTCTGCGTGATCAGCTGGGCGTGCGCCCCGTCTACAAGACCGTCGACACCTGCGCCGCAGAGTTCGAGGCCAAGACGCCGTACCACTACTCGACCTACGAGCTCGATCCCGAGGCCGAGTCCGAAGTTGCTCCGCAGACCGAGCGACCCAAGGTTCTGATCCTCGGATCCGGCCCCAACCGCATCGGTCAGGGTATCGAGTTCGACTACTCGTGTGTCCACGCGGCGCAGACGCTGTCCGAGGCCGGGTACGAGACCGTCATGGTCAACTGCAACCCCGAGACCGTCTCCACGGACTACGACACCGCTGATCGCCTGTACTTCGAGCCGCTGACGTTCGAGGACGTCTTCGAGGTCTACCGCGCGGAGGCGCAGTCGGGCACCGTTGCCGGCGTCATCGTCCAGCTCGGCGGCCAGACCCCGCTCGGACTGGCGAAGCGTCTCGAAGCTGCCGGCGTCCCCATCGTGGGAACCAGCCCCGCAGCCATCGACCTGGCGGAGGACCGCGGCGAATTCGGCCGCGTACTGACCGAAGCCGGTCTGCCCGCACCGAAGTTCGGTACCGCCACCACGTTCGACGGCGCCCGCGAGATCGCGGCAGGTATCGGCTACCCGGTGCTGGTGCGTCCGTCGTACGTGCTCGGTGGTCGCGGCATGGAGATCGTCTACGACGAGGTTTCCCTCGCCGACTACATCTCGCGCGCCACGGAGATCTCCGACGATCGTCCGGTCCTGGTCGACCGCTTCCTCGAAGACGCGGTCGAGATCGACGTCGACGCTCTGTGTGACGGCACCGAGGTGTACCTCGGCGGCGTCATGGAGCACATCGAGGAAGCCGGCATTCACTCCGGTGACTCGGCGTGTGCGCTCCCGCCCATCACTCTGGGCCGGGCGGATCTCGAGAACGTCCGCCGCTCCACCGAGGCTCTCGCGAAGGGCATCGGCGTCAAGGGCCTGCTCAACGTCCAGTACGCCCTCAAGGACGACATCCTCTACGTGCTGGAAGCAAATCCCCGCGCCAGCCGCACGGTTCCGTTCGTGTCCAAGGCGACGGCCGTCCAGCTGGCCAAGGCATGCGCCCGCGTCATGCTCGGCGAATCCATCGCGGAACTGCGTGCGAGCGGCATTCTGCCGGCGAAGGGCGACGGCGGAAACACCCCGGCCGGTGCACCGATCGCGGTCAAGGAAGCTGTGTTGCCGTTCAACCGCTTCCGCCGCGCCGACGGTACCGGCGTGGATACCTTGCTCAGCCCGGAAATGAAGTCCACCGGTGAAGTCATGGGAATCGACTTCGACTTCGGTACGGCTTTTGCCAAGTCGCAGACTGCCGCCTACGGTTCGTTGCCCACCACGGGCGCGGTGTTCGTCTCGGTCGCCAACAAGGACAAGCGTTCGCTGATCTTCCCGGTCAAGCGCCTGGCAGACCTCGGATTCACCATTCTTGCCACCGAAGGAACCGCAGATGTTTTGCGGCGCAACGGTATCGAGTGCAAGCAGGTGTACAAGCAGTCGGGTGAAGATGTTCCGGCCGGTGCCGAGACCATCGTCGACCAGATCCGCAGCGGCGAGGTCGCCATGGTCATCAACACGCCGTACGGCAACAACGGCCCGCGTGTCGACGGCTACGAGATCCGAAGCGCAGCGGTTGCGTCGAACATCCCGTGCATCACGACGGTGCAGGGCGCCTCGGCTGCCGTGCAGGGCATCGAAGCAGCCATTCGCGGCGACATCGGAGTTCACTCCCTGCAGGAATTGCACGCAGGTCTTCGTCAGCCGGCACAGCAGTCGTGAGTCACAGTTGGGGGCATCGTCTCCGGTCCGCGATCGCGGACCGGGGGCGGCTGTGCGTCGGTATCGACCCGCATCCCGCGCTTCTCGACGCGTGGGGACTGCCGCGTACGGCCGAAGGTCTCGAGACTTTCGCTGAGATCTGCGTCGAGGCGTTCACCGGTGAGGTCGGACTGGTCAAACCGCAGGTTGCGTTCTTCGAGGCTTACGGCAGCGCCGGCTTCGCCGTGTTGGAGCGGACCATCTCGGTTCTTCGCGATGCAGGAACGCTGGTCGTCGCGGATGCCAAGCGCGGTGACATCGGTTCGACGATGGACGCGTACGCGCAAGCCTGGTTGGGTGATTCGCCGTTGGCCTCCGACTCGGTCACCGTTTCGCCGTACCTGGGATTCGGGGCGCTGACTCCGACACTCGAACTGGCACGGCAGAACGCCCGCGGGATCTTCGTCCTGGCACGAACCTCCAATCCGGAAGGCGGCGTACTTCAACAGTCGTCGACTGACGGTGTGAGCGTGGCTCAGTCGATCGTCGACGCTGCGGTCGATGCGAACGGCGACGGCCGTGACACCGTCGGACTGGTGGTCGGTGCAACTCGGGACCACGGTCTGGACCTGTCGCAGTTCAACGGCCCGATTCTCGCTCCGGGACTCGGCGCTCAGGGTGCGACGGCAGCGGATCTCGCAGACATCTTCGCGGGATCGACCGAGCTCCTGCTGCCGAACACTTCCCGTGGGGTGCTCAAGCATGGTCCTTCGGTATCGGCACTTCGGGAGGCAGCAATGCGTGACCGAGACGAGATCGAAGCCGCATTGGCGAACTGATCCGTGAGTGACCTCGAGGCTCGTTCGAGCGGTGGAACCCGGTGGTACCGTCCGTCGGTGAATCGTTGGTGGCAGATCGGACTTCTCGTCGCGGCGTGCGCGCTGCTGGCCACCGGGTTCCAATCCGTCACCGGCGTACACGGCGACGATCTCGCCGTGTACCGGACGGCGGGTCAGGCCGTCCTCGACGGCTCGAACCTGTACGACGAGTCGTTCAACGCGAGACTGCCGTTCACGTATCCGCCCTTCGCTGCGCTCGTCGCCGTTCCAGTCGCCCTGGGTTCCTGGGGTGCGGTCCAGTGGGGATGGAGTTTCGTCAGCCTCCTGATGCTGGCCGCGATCATCGTGCTCAGCTATCGCGAAGTCCCGTTCACACGTAAGCGGCCAGTCGTCGTCTACGTGGGTTTCCTGGTCCTGTGGACGGCGGCATCGCCGATCTCCGATCACCTCGGGTACGGCCAGGTCGGGTTGTTTCTGACTCTCCTGTGCTTGATCGACGTGCTGGCTCGACCACGGTGGATTCCCGAGGGTGTGCTGGTGGGGATCGCCGGCGCGGTCAAACTGGTGCCACTCGTCTACATCGGTTACTACGTGATCACCGGGCGCTGGAAAGCAGTTGCGGGCGGCCTCGCCGGCTTCCTCGGCGCCACGGCTCTGGGCTTTGCGGTTCTCCCGCGCCAGACGATCGACTACTTCGGCGACATCGCCTCACTCTCGGGGCGCGTCGCCGTCGGTGACCCGTCCGTGTTCGGTAACCAGTCCGTGCGTGGAATGGCCTTGCGGCTACTTCCCGAGGGCCTGGTGGGTCCGGCATGGCTCGTCGCCTGTGCGGTGTTGGGTGTCCTCGGAATTGTCGCGACGCGGCGCGCTCAGCGCCTGCGGGGCCATCTCGCCGGTTTCACGGTGGTGGCTCTGCTGGCGGCAATCGTGACTCCCATTGCCTGGACGCACCACTTCGTGTGGTTGGTGCCGGCGGTCGGTGTACTCCTCGTTCCGATCAAGTCTGGCGTGGGGGAGGGCACTCGATCGGTCCCTGTGTGGTCCTGGATCGCGATCGGTCTCACCGCTGTCGTAGTGCTGTTTCGGCTTCCTCGAGTCGGCGCGGACATGGATATCCCGGTAGTCGGCTTCGTGCTGGAGAATTCATTGCTCTGGGCGAGCCTCGCGGTAGTGCTCGCTCTGGCCGCCCCCGGCGTGAGTCGCATCGAACCCGAGACGGTCGACGCCGGCGATCCGAAATCGTCGCTGCAGACCTGAAAACGGGCCGCGACACGCGCATAGGCGTCGAAAATGCTCGAAAATTTTGGATGTGTCGGCGACCACGTTCATTCCCGCAGGTAACGATTTCGCACACTCGCACGGGGGTGTCTCACGCTATGGGTCGAAATACATTGTGTTACAGTCTATTTCGGTACTGTACGCACGTTCGTGTGGCGTCGAATTCGTCTCGATCCAGCCGAAAACGGTGACGATCCGTGACATCGATTCGACGCGCATAACCCACCGCGATCTGCATCGGACCGCGGGGGGTGGGTTAGCAATTCGCGCCAGGCGTGAGTACGGTCGCTATCGCTGCTGGTTATCAGCGGAATAGACAAAATTTGCACACGACGAGACGGAGGAACCGTGGCCCTTCCCCAGTTGACTGATGAGCAGCGCGCTGCTGCTTTGGAGAAGGCAGCTGCTGCCCGCAAGGCCAGGGCTGAGCTCAAGGAGCGCCTGAAGCGTGGCGGCACCGACCTCAAGCAGGTCCTCAAGGACGCCGAAGACAACGAAATCTTGGGCAAGATGAAGGTTTCGGCACTGCTCGAGGCGCTGCCCAAGGTGGGCAAGGTCAAGGCTCAGGAGATCATGACCGAGCTGGAGATTGCACCGACCCGTCGCCTTCGTGGCCTCGGTGATCGGCAGCGCAAGGCTCTGCTCACCAAGTTCGACTTCGAGGCCTGAGCCGACAAGTGATGATTGCTGACGCGGCAGTGTCTGATGATTGCTGACGCAACAGTGTCAGAGAGCAAGACCGCAGTGCGGAGGGGTCGGCTGGTTGTACTGGCCGGCCCTTCGGCTGTCGGTAAGTCCAGCGTCGTTCGCGAGCTGAGAACTCGGTTGCCTGAACTCGTTTTCAGTGTTTCGGCGACCACTCGCGATCCCCGTCCAGGTGAAGTGGACGGCAAGGACTACCGATTCACCTCCCGTGAAGAATTTCAACGGATGATCGACTCCGGTGAACTTCTCGAATGGGCTGAAATCCACGGCGGCCTGCAGCGCTCCGGCACCCCCGCAGCTCCGGTCGAAGAAGCGCTCGAAGCTGGAAAGCCCGTTCTCGTCGAGGTCGATCTCGCCGGAGCACGAGCTGTCCGCAAGGCGATGCCCGAGGCTCTGTTGGTGTTCATGGCTCCACCGAGCTGGGACGTTCTGGTGCAACGGCTGACCGGACGTGGAACCGAAACGGAAGACGTCGTGGCGCGCCGACTCGAGACGGCCCGAGTGGAATTGGCCGCACAGGACGAGTTCGACACGGTCATCGTGAACGAGGATGTAAGCCGTGCTTGCGATGAGTTGGTATCCTTGTTGGTTGGGAACTGATTCCGCACCCTTCGGGAACCGATTTCCACCCCGTTTCTCAGATATCCGGATCGATAAAACTAGTTCTTCAATGAAGATCTAATTCAGGAGACACAAGAGTGAGCAGCACTTCAGCCGCGTCCGCAGCAGGTCAGGGCGCTCTGCCTGCCTACGACACCCCGCTCGGCATCACCAACCCGCCGATCGACGAGTTGCTCGAACGCACCTCTTCCAAGTACGCCCTGGTCATCTACTCAGCCAAGCGCGCGCGCCAGATCAACGACTACTACAACCAGCTCGGTGACGGCATCCTCGAATACGTCGGACCTCTGGTCGAGCCCGGTCTGCAGGAAAAGCCGCTGTCCATCGCGTTGCGTGAAATCCACGCTGATCTCCTCGAGCACACCGAAGGCGAGTGAGCACCACATCTGCCGCACCCGAACCTCGTTCGGGTGTCGGGGGAGTGTCCGACGCGCCCACATCGATACGTAAGCGCATTGTCGTCGGTGTCGGTGGGGGTATCGCCGCGTACAAGGCGTGCTCGATCATCCGCAGCTTCACCGAGAGCGGTCATCACGTCCGCGTGATTCCGACTGAATCCGCTCTGGAGTTCGTCGGGCGCGCGACGTTCGAAGCACTCTCCGGCAACCCGGTTCACACCGGCGTCTTCAACGACGTCCCGCAGGTTCCGCATGTCCGTCTCGGACAGGAAGCCGATCTGGTCGTCATCGCGCCGGCAACCGCTGATCTGATGGCGCGAGCGGTCATGGGTCGCGCAGACGACCTGTTGACGGCCACTTTGTTGACCGCGCGCTGTCCGGTCGTCTTCGCCCCAGCAATGCACACCGAGATGTGGGAGCACCCCGCAACGGTCTCGAACGTGGCGACACTGCGTTCGCGCGGCGTCCACGTGATCGAACCAGCCTCCGGGCGTTTGACCGGGAAAGACACCGGAGCCGGTCGACTTCCCGAACCCGACGAGATCGTCGGGTTGGCATCGTTGCTCCTCGAGCGCTCGGACGCGTTGCCGCGCGACCTGGAGGGTCGCCGCATTCTGGTCACCGCCGGCGGTACTCGCGAGCCGCTCGATCCCGTGCGCTTTCTCGGTAATCGCAGCTCAGGCAAGCAGGGCTACGCGCTCGCCCGTCTTGCCGCGCAACGCGGCGCGCACGTGACACTGATCGCCGGGTACACGGCTGATCTCGCCGACCCCGCCGCTGTCGACGTCGTGCACATCAAGACGGCCGAAGATCTCCGGTTGGCAGTGGAAAAGCACGCACCGGGACACGACGGAGTCGTCATGGCTGCGGCTGTCGCGGACTTCCGCCCCACCACCGTCGAAGGCAGCAAGATCAAGAAGGGCGCAAACGAACCCGACTCGATCAGCCTCACCAGAAATGCCGACATCCTCGCCGGTCTCGTCGAAGCGCGTCGTGACGGCGACTTGGATGCTCGAACGGTGATCGTCGGATTCGCCGCTGAGACCGGTGACGCCCATGGTGACGTACTCACCTACGCCCGCTCCAAGCTTGCCCGCAAAGGTTGCGATCTCCTCGTGGTCAATGCGGTCGGCGAGGGCAAGGCGTTCGAGGTCGATCACAACGACGGTTGGCTGCTCGGTTCCGACGGCTCGGAGTCAGCTCTCGAACACGGATCCAAGGCTTTGATGGCCAGTCGAGTACTCGACGCCCTGGTCAAGCTCTTTCCCGAGTAGCGACACGCGCCCGGTGGTGAGAGTTACCCCACGATAATCGGGTGAGTACAAGGGTGTTGCGCAGGCGGTCCAACCGTTATCGTCGGCTCAGCCCCCAGCTAACAAAGCATGACAAAACGGTCACCGAACGGTGATTCGGATACTTCAATAAGCTGTAGTCAAGAACTCAGTCGTCGAGAGGGAGATCTGTGAGCAAGTCCGGCAGTCGGCTATTCACCAGCGAGTCCGTCACCGAGGGGCACCCGGACAAGATCTGTGACGCGATCAGCGACTCGATCCTCGACGCGCTGCTCACCCAGGACCCGCGCGCCCGCGTGGCCGTCGAGACACTGGTCACCACCGGCCAGGTTCACGTAGCCGGTGAGGTCACGACCACTGCGTACGCGGACATTCCGAAGATCGTGCGCGACACGGTCCTCGAAATCGGCTACGACAGCTCCGCAAAGGGCTTCGACGGTAACTCCTGCGGCGTCAACGTCGCGATCGGCGCCCAGTCGCCCGAGATCGCGCAGGGTGTCGATCACTCGCACGAGGCTCGCGTCGACGGAATCAGCGACGACGAGATCGACCGTCAGGGTGCGGGCGACCAGGGCCTGATGTTCGGCTACGCCACCACCGACACGCCGGAACTGATGCCGCTGCCCATCGCGCTGGCTCATCGTCTCTCTCGCCGGTTGACCGAGGTCCGTAAGTCCGGCGTGCTGCCGTACCTGCGCCCGGACGGCAAGACCCAGGTCACCATCGAGTACGACGGTGACAAGGCTGTCCGTCTCGACACCGTGGTCATCTCCACCCAGCATGCCGCTGACATCGACCTCGACAACCTGTTGACGCCCGATCTTCGCGAGAAGGTGCTTCACTCGGTGCTGACCGACGTCAACCTCACCGATCTCGACACCTCCGATGTTCGTCTGTTGGTGAACCCGACGGGCAAGTTCGTCCTCGGTGGCCCGATGGGTGACGCCGGTTTGACCGGCCGCAAGATCATCGTCGACACCTACGGCGGAATGGCTCGCCACGGTGGCGGCGCGTTCTCCGGCAAGGACCCGTCAAAGGTCGACCGCAGCGCTGCCTACGCCATGCGCTGGGTGGCCAAGAACGCTGTTGCCGCAGGTCTGGCCGACCGCATCGAGGTTCAGGTCGCCTACGCCATCGGCAAGGCAGCTCCGGTCGGACTCTTCGTCGAAACCTTCGGCACCGAGAAGACCGATCCGGCACGGATCCAGAAGGCGATCACCGAGATCTTCGACCTGCGTCCGGGAGCGATCATCCGCGACCTCGACCTGCTGCGCCCGATCTACGCGCAGACGGCGGCATACGGTCACTTCGGTCGCACCGATATCGACCTCCCGTGGGAGAGCACCGATCGCGCCGACAAGCTGCGTAGCGCAGCTGGTCTCTGATCACTGACGTACAGACGGGGCGCGGGTGGGCGCGGAAAGAGTAGCGGCAGAAGTCGATCCGGTCGCCCGGGTGCTGCCGATGCTCCCGCTCGCTCACCTCGACCGTGAATTCGACTACCTCGTTCCTCGTGAACTCGAAGCGGATGCGCAGCCCGGAGTCCGGGTGCGCATCCGCTTCGCTGGTCGTCTGGTGGACGGTTTCATCGTCTCGCGCGAGGCGACCAGTGACCATCAGGGGAAGTTCGGCTGGCTCGAACGCGTCATCTCGTCCGAGCGGGTCCTGACGGCCGAAATCGCGCAAGTCGTCGATCGTGTGGCGGAGCGTTATGCCGGAACCCGTGCCGATGTTCTCCGTTTGGCGGTACCGCCGCGGCACGCGAAGGTCGAGGCGGAACCGTGGGGGCCCGCCGAGCCGCCGTCCGCTCCTGAACCGATCGAAAATGGTTGGCATCTCTACAGATTCGGTGACGCCTTCCTGTCCGCCATTCGCGAGTCGAAAAGCCCGCGTGCGGTCTGGCAGGCGTTGCCTGGTGAAAACTGGCCACTGCGCCTGGCCGAACTGGCCGGGGCCGTAGCGGCAAGTGGTAAATCCGCGATCCTGGTTGTGCCCGATCAACGCGACCTGGACCGCGTCGTCGCCGCTTGTACCGAACTCTCCGGAGCGGATGCGGTGGTAGGTCTGTCCGCGGGCCTGGGGCCGGCCATGCGATACCGAAGGTGGCTCGCTGCACTGCGCGGGACCGCCCGGATCGTCGTCGGCACGCGGAGTGCTGTTTTTGCGCCGACGGCCGAGACCGGTCTTGTCGTCGTCTGGGACGACGGCGACGACAACTTGTCCGAGCCGCGGTCGCCGTATCCACATGCCCGCGAAGTTGCCGTCCTGCGTGGCTACGTTGCCGGGTGCGCCGTCGTGATCGGTGGGTTCTCCCGTACGGCGGAAGCGCAGGTACTCGTCGACTCGGGATGGGCGCACGATCTGGTCGCTACGCGGGACGTCGTTCGTGCCCACGCACCCAAGATCACCGCGCTCGCCGACAGCGATCAAGCCTTGGCCCGCGATCCGGGAGCCAGAGCGGCTCGTTTGCCCGCTATTGCATTCGCGGCCGCCCGGCGCGCTCTGGGTGAGGGCAACGGAGTCCTGGTGCAGGTGCCTCGGCGGGGGTACGTACCGACCCTGGCCTGCGGAAAGTGCCGTGCCCCGGCACGGTGCCGTCGGTGCAACGGCCCACTGGCTCTTCCCGCTGCGGCAGGTCCCGACGGCGCCGGGACACCGGCGTGCCGCTGGTGCGGGGTTGCCGATGCCGCCTACCGATGTCACGCGTGCGGGGCGAAAGCGTTGCGCGCGGTGGTGGTCGGTGCCGGCCGGACCGCCGAAGAACTCGGGCGGGCGTTTCCCGGTGTGAAAGTTGTTCTGTCCGGGGGCAGTGATGTGGTCAAGGAACTGCCACACGGGCCCGCGTTGGTGGTCTCGACAGTGGGTGCGGAGCCGGTGATGACCGGCGGCTACGGCGCCGCGCTCTTGCTCGACGGTTGGGCACTGCTCGGCCGGCCCGATCTTCGCGCCGCCGAGGAAACACTCAGACGCTGGATGTCGGCTGCTGCCATGGTGATTCCGCTGTCCGAAGGCGGTGAAGTTGTGGTTGTCGCAGACTCGGGTATCCCGACGGTGCAGGCGTTGGTCCGATGGGATCCAGTGGGGCACGCACAGTCTCAATTCGAGGAACGGGACGAGGTCGGCTTTCCTCCGGCCGTTCACATGGCTGCGATCGACGGTGGATCCGCGGCAATTGCGGAGTTGGTGGATTCAGCTGATCTGCCGGCAAGTGCTGTACTGCTCGGACCAGTGGAATTGCCTGCGGGGGAGAGGCTTCCGTATTCCGGTGAGGACGAGAGCGGTGTCGCGCCGGAGCGAATGCTGGTCCGCGTTCCACGCAAGGACGGTCGCGGCCTTGCGGACGCTCTGGCACATGCGAGGGCCGCGCGCAGTGCGCGGAAGTCTTCGGGTCCGGTCCGCATTCAGATCGACCCACGCCGCATCGGCTGAGTTTCGAGTTGTCGGAGGAATCCTTGCGCTACCCGATATGACGATATATCGTCGAACTATCAACGATAGTGATGGAGGTTCGACGATGGATGCAAGTTTCCCGAACGAGGGGATGTTCGGCCGGCGCGGTTTCTTCGGCGGTTTCGGCCGTGAGCAACGGCCACCATTTGTGATGTGGGTGCCGACGGACGACGGCGCGTCGGGCGATGGTCCCGGCGATCGAGACGGTGGACGACGCGGTCGACCGCACGAGCGGCCGGGCTTCGGTGACATGCCACGCAGAGGCCATCGGCGGGGGCGTTTCGGTCCAGACGGCGGACCCGGCCCCGGCTTCGGTCCGGGCGCTCAGTTCGGTCGCGGGCGAGGACGTGGCGGACGAGGTCGTCGAGGAGATGTGCGCGCTGCGATTCTGCTGTTGATCGCGGAAGAGCCGATGCACGGCTACGAATTGATTCAGCAGATCGTCGAGCGCAGCGGCGGCGTCTGGAAGCCGAGTCCGGGCTCCATTTATCCCGCGCTGTCCCAACTCGAGGACGAAGGACTGGTGATCATCGAAAAGGTTGCCGGCCGCAAGACCGCCAAGCTGACAGAAGAAGGCGTCGCGTACGTCGAGGAACATCGCGCCGATCTCGGGGCGCCGTGGGATGACGTTCGTCTCAGCGTAGGGGAGCCGGAGCAGGACCTTCGAGAACTGATCGGCCAGCTGATGGGCGCGGCCGGTCAAGTGGCTGCTGTAGGCACACCAGCGCAGGTCAAGGCCGCAGCCGACGTGCTTGTCGAGGCGCGCAAATCGCTCTACCGAGTGCTTGCCGGTGATGACGCCGGTGAAGGCGGCAATTGAGACGTCGGATACCTACTGTTCGGTAGGGTATGCGCCTCGAAGTTTCTGGTGTTACGGTCAGCTCCCTCGTAGGATCAGAGCAGGAGCAGGAACAATGTCTGGCGTCAAACGGTCTGTGGGACTGACATTTTCGGTAGCAGTGGCGCTGCTGATCGGAGCACCGCCGGCTATATCGGGTGCCGCACCGACGCTTCCGTCTGCGAGTGCCGACGCGATGGACGTTCCTCTCGACGTCGGTCCGGGTCAGGCGACCCGTTCCGTTGCTACGGCATATGCGCATGCTCATCCAGCATCCGCACCTGCCGGATCGAACGATTTCGGCTGTGAGCCTTCCGCCACGCATCCCCGACCGGTTGTACTCGCCCACGGAACCGACACCGAGGCGTACGCGGATTGGGCGGCCCTGTCGCCGGCACTGGCAGCTGACGGCTACTGCGTCTTCGCTCTCAATTACGGCGGTGCGATCAAAGAAGAAGACGGGGACGTCGCACACGAGACCTACGGCGTCGGCGACATAGTCGGTAGTGCCACCGCGTTCGGTTCTTTCGTCGATCAGGTGCTGACCGCGACCGGAGCGGACAAGGTCGACGTGATCGGCTATTCCCAAGGCGCGACGGTGACGCGGTACTACGTCAACAAGATGGGCGGCGACGCCTACGTCGATCATTGGGTCGGTTTGGCTTCGCCGACATACGGTGGGGTGATGTTCGGGTTGGTTCCCATTGTCCGTGCGATCCCCGGCGGAGAAGACTTTGTCGAAGACGTCTTTTCGCGAGCTGTCCGCGAGCAGATGCAAGGGTCGGATATGTTGAACACCCTCAACGCCGGCGGTGACACCGTACCCGGAGTGCGCTACACGACCATCGGGTCCACTGTCGACGAGATGATCCAGCCGTCCTCGAACATCGCGCTCCGCGGTGCCGGTGCAGAAAACATCGTCCTCCAGGATCTGTGCCCGTCTAACCTGACCGGCCACTTCCGCATGCCGTACGACCCCTACGTGATCGACGTCATCCGGACGGTCCTCGACCCCGATGCCGAGCGGCACGCTTCGTGCAGCGTGGTGCCGCTCGGCACGGATATTCCGCAAGTGGTCATCGACGCAAATTCGTGAGCTGCAAATTCGTGAGCTGCTAACTCGTGAGCACCGAGATCACGTGGGTCGGGATGTTTACTCGGCGAGCTTGGCAGTGGCCTGCGCCCACAGGAAGAACTTGTTCGTTCCGAGGTCGCGGACGGTCTTGATGTTGAACGCTGCCTTCAAATGTTCTGCGTCCGAATCGCTTACGCCGTTGAGTGCCGCGACCGGGGCGTCCGCCAATTCTTCGACGGACTTTCCTGCGTAGGCCTTGTCGAACTTACTGTCGATGCCTGCCATCTAAGTTCCTCCGTGTGATCGGTGTATCCCGTATCAGCCTCCGCCGAGTGGCGACGACAGAAACAGTCAATACCGAGGACCGGTGAATGTGCAGGGTTCTGATCAAAGAAATTGCTGAGAAAGTGGTTCGGTGTGGCGCGAGGTAGGTCGTAGCTCTCGCAGTCCTTAGACTGACAGTTCCACCCACCGACACATCCGGGAGCATTTTCGTGAGTTGCAGTCCACCGCGTTCGACAGGCCGATCGGCTGATCAGAGTCCGAAGAGCCCAACGAAACGGGAGAGCTGACATGCGCGTCGTGTTCGCCGGAACACCCGAACCCGCGGTTCCTTCACTGCGTCGGCTCATCGAATCCGCCAACCACGAAGTGGTAGCCGTCGTCACGCGTCCGGACGCTGTGGCGGGCCGCGGTCGAAAAGTCACCCGATCGCCGATCGGTCTGCTTGCCGACGAGCACGGCATCCCGGTGCTGACGCCGGCCAAGGCGTCCGATCCCGACTTCGCGGCCGAACTCGCCCGCCTCGAACCGGACTGTGCACCCGTCGTCGCCTACGGAAACCTGTTGCCACAGAACGTCCTCGACATTCCGAAATACGGTTGGGTCAATCTGCATTTCTCGTTGCTTCCCGCGTGGCGCGGCGCCGCGCCGGTGCAGGCCGCGATCAGTGCCGGTGACGAGGTGACGGGTGCGAGCGCGTTCCGTTTGGAAGCCGGGATGGATACCGGCCCCGTGTACGGAGTGATGACCGAGCGGATTCGCGACACCGATACGGCGGGCGACCTGCTCGGACGTCTCGCGGAAAACGGCGCTGCCCTCCTCGAATCGGTACTCGACGGACTCGAGGCCGGCGAGATCAACGCGGTTCCGCAGTCTGCCGACGGCGTCTCGTATGCCCCCAAGGTGACGGTGGACGCGGCCCGCGTGCGGTGGGAACTGCCCGCTCGCACAGTGGACCGGCATATCCGAGCCGTCACACCCGCACCCGGGGCATGGACGATGATCGGTGATCTTCGAGTCAAGGTCGGCCCGATCACCGTCACGGACGAGACCCTGGCAGTCGGTGAGATCTCGGTACGCAAGGATGGTCTGTACATCGGTACCGCGACCACCGCGGTGCGACTCGGGCAGATTCAGCCCCCGGGCAAGAAATTGATGTCGGCAGGGGACTGGGCACGCGGTGCCCGACTCGACGCGGAGGTACGAGCACAGTGACCGAATCACGACGACCGGCACGGCGGACACAGGGTCCCGGAGCCAAGACCGGCGGCGGCGGCAAGAACACCAAGCCGAAGCAGGCCAAGCGGCCTGATCCGGCAACCGCCGGGCTCGATCAACCGCGTCTGGCGGCGCGTGACGTCCTGCGCGCGGTCCGTGAGCGTGACGCGTACGCGAACCTGGTTCTGCCAGGGCTCCTGCGTGACCGCAAACTCGACGCACGCGATGCGGCGCTGGCAACCGAACTGGCGTACGGCGCGGCACGTGCTCAGGGACTGCTGGATGCGGTGATCGCCCATGCAGCGGGTCGGCCGATCGAAGAGATCGACGGAACTCTGCTCGATGTTCTCCGACTCGGCTCGTACCAATTGCTGCGCACTCGTGTCGCACCGCATGCTGCCGTCGCAACCTCGGTCGATCTGGTCCGCGCCGAAAACGGCCAGGGCCGAGCAGGATTCGTCAATGCGGTCCTGCGCCGTGTTTCCGAACGCACCCAGGAGGAGTGGGTCGAGCTGCTGGCCCCGAAGGACCCGGTCGGCCGGCTCGCCTTCGAGCACGCTCACCCCCTGTGGATCGCGCAGGTATTTGCCGACTCGCTCGGCGCTGCTGCCGGTGAACTCGAAGACGTCCTGATCGCCGACGACGCCCGCCCTGCCGTACACCTCGTCGCCCGCCCCGGCGAGATCTCCGCCGAGGAGCTTGCACTGGTGACCGGCGGCGAGATCGGGCCGTACTCGCCATACGCCGTGCATCTCGACGGCGGTGACCCCGGACAGCTCGAGGCGGTCCGCCAAGGCTTGGCGGGCGTGCAGGACGAGGGCAGTCAGCTGGTGGCCCGCGCCCTCAGCATTGCTCCTCTCGAAGGTGAAGACTCCGGACGCTGGCTCGATCTCTGCGCAGGTCCGGGCGGTAAGGCAGCGCTTCTCGGCGCTCTCGCCGGTATCGAAGGCGGGCGACTCGACGCCGTCGAGCCCGTCGAACATCGCGCCGAACTGATCCGCAAGACCACTCGCGAGCTTCCCGTGGACGTACACGTGGCGGACGGCCGCGAATCCGGGCTCGAACCCGGATACGACCGCATCCTCGTCGACGCTCCCTGCACCGGGTTGGGTGCGCTGCGTCGGCGCCCGGAGGCACGTTGGCGTCGGCAGCCGTCCGATGTGGCCCCGCTCGTGAAGTTGCAGCGTGAATTGCTTGCTGCCGCAATCGAACTGGTTCGCCCCGGCGGAGTGGTGCTGTACTCCACGTGCTCGCCGCACTTGTCGGAAACGCTGGCTGTGGTCGCCGATGCGGTGCGGCGTCATGGCGTCGTGGAACTTGACACCAAGGAATTGGTGCCAGGTGTCCCGGACGTCGGAGACGGATCGTCGGTTCAGTTGTGGCCGCATCGACACGGCACGGACGCTATGTTCATGGCCGCTTTGCGTAAGCCGCTGGCCTGATCGGATGACTTCTGGGCATCGGTAGTCGTATGGTGCCTACATGGTTACGTGGGAACAGGTTGTAGTACTGGGTTCGGCTCTTCCCTCCGTGGAAGAGTCGACCTCGTACAACACCCCGGCACTCAAGGTGGCAGGTAAGACTTTTGCACGGCTCCGCACCGAAGCGGAGGGCGCTTTGGTCGTGATGTGCGGTCTGGACGAGAAGGAGGCGCTACTCGCCAGTGGCGAGGCGGCTTTCTTCACCACCGATCACTATCACGGGCACGGCTCGATCCTCGTGCACCTCGAACTGATCGACGAGGTGCAGTTGGGTGAGATGCTCGAAGACGCGTGGCGGATCAAGGCACCGGCCAAGGTGCGAAAGCTCCACACCGTCGTCAAGAACTGATCTGATTGCACCGGCTCCGATGTGCATGCACGGTCGGCAATGAGACACAGCTAAACTCGGCGTCGTGGCTTCCCCGATGATTGCACCGTCCATTCTGTCCGCAGATTTTGCTCGACTCGCTGATGAAGCGACTGCCGTGTCCGGCTCCGACTGGCTTCACGTCGACGTGATGGACGCGCATTTCGTTCCCAATCTCACGCTGGGTCTGCCGGTGGTCGAGAGTCTGCTGAAGGCGACGGATATTCCGCTCGACTGCCATCTCATGATCGAGAATCCGGAGCGCTGGGCGCCGCCGTACGCCGAGGCCGGTGCGTACAACGTCACGTTTCACGCCGAGGCCACCGACGATCCGCGTTCGGTTGCCCGCGATATTCGTGCAGCTGGTGCCAAGGCGGGGCTGAGCATCAAGCCTGGAACCCCGATCGACGACTACCTGGAAATCCTCGAGGACTTCGACACCCTCTTGATCATGAGCGTCGAACCCGGATTCGGTGGTCAGTCCTTCATGCCTCAGGTGCTCGACAAGGCACGCGCAGTTCGAAAGCTCGTCGACTCGGGTGAGCTGACGCTCCTTGTCGAAATCGACGGCGGCATCAACGCTTCCACGATCGAGCAGGCCGCTGAAGCAGGGATCGACTGCTTCGTCGCCGGTTCGGCGGTGTACGGAACGAGTGATCCCGGTGAGGCGGTGCGCAAGCTGCGCGCGCAGGCCGCCTCGGCGTCGCCGCACCTGACGCTGTCGGTCTGAGCCGCTCGATGGCAAAGGGTGGACAGGCGTCGACGGCTGATCTCGACGCCGCGATGCAGATCGCGCTGGCCGCAGCTGATTCCGCGCGCGGATTCACCAGCCCCAACCCACCGGTCGGCGCGGTCATCCTCGCTGCCGACGGAACCATCGCGGGCGTCGGTATGACGCAACCGCCCGGTGGACCGCACGCGGAGGTCGTGGCTCTCGACGAGGCCGGCGATGCAGCGCGTGGCGGTACGGCAGTGGTGACACTGGAACCGTGCAATCACCAGGGGCGAACCGGCCCTTGCTCACAGGCATTGATCGATGCCGGAGTCTCGGCGGTTGTCTACGCCGTCGGTGATCCCAATCCCGAGGCTTCCGGCGGCGCAGCGACGCTCATGCGCGCTGGAATCAGCGTCACGGCCGGACTGAGAGCACCCGAGGTGGAAGCTGGTCCACTGCGGGCCTGGCTGCACAAACAGCGCACCGGTCGCCCGCACATCACGTGGAAGTACGCGGCCAGTCTGGACGGACGCAGCGCCGCCGAGGACGGAACGAGTCAGTGGATCACCGGTCCGCAGGCGAGGGCGCGCGTGCATGCGCAGCGAGCGCAGATCGATGCGATCGTGGTCGGTACCGGCACCGTGTTCGCCGACGATCCGTGGCTGACCGCACGTCAGCCCACCGGTGAGCTCGCGGCGCACCAACCCGTTCGCGTCGTCGTCGGAAAGCGCGAAATACCCTCGACGGCAAGCATTCTCGACGACACCGCACCGACTCTGGTGCTCAACACCGACAACATCGACGAAGTAGTCGAGGCGTTGGGGGAGTACACGGACGTACTTCTCGAGGGTGGGCCCCGTCTGGCCGGAGCATTCCTTGCCGCCGGATATGTCGACGTCATAGAGGCATACATCGCTCCGATCCTGCTCGGCGCGGGCGCCTCCGCACTCGTCGATGCCGGAGTGCACACCATCACCGACGCCCACCGATTCCGTTTGGAGTCTGCGGTAACGATCGGCCCCGATATTTTGTTGAGTCTGGTTCCGGAGAGTTCTGCTCCGGGGAACGAGGAGTAGGGCGCGTGTTCACAGGAATTGTGGAAGAACTCGGCGAAATCGTCGCCAAGGAAGAACTGGTCGATGCTGCACGTTTCACGGTGCGCGGGCCACTGGTCACCTCCGACGCCGGCCACGGTGATTCGATCGCGGTCAACGGAGTGTGCCTGACGGTGGTCGACGTGCTTGCCGACGGTTCGTTCACCGCAGATGTCATGCAGGAAACCCTGAACCGCTCGAGCCTGGCGAAATTGGATGTCGGCTCTCGCGTCAACCTCGAGCGTGCCGCGGCGCTGAACAGCCGACTCGGCGGCCACCTGGTTCAAGGGCATGTCGATGGAACAGGCCACGTCATTTCCCGCTCGCCGTCCGAGAACTGGGAGGTAGTGCGGATCGCACTGCCCGACTCCATTTCCCGTTACGTCGTGGAGAAGGGTTCGATCACCGTCGACGGAGTCTCGCTGACGGTCTCCGCGCTGGGCGGAGACCGCGGGTTCGAGTACTTCGAGATCTCGCTGATCCCGACAACGCTCGAGTTGACGTCGCTCGGAACCGCTGTGGTCGGTACGCCGGTCAACCTCGAGGTGGACGTGATCGCGAAGTACGTCGAGCGGCTTCACTCTGCCGGTCGGTAGGACCAGGCTGATCGGACCCGTCCGATTGGTCGTAGGGTTGTCAGTGCATCCGTCGGATGCACTTGTTGTATTCGATGATGTGAAAAGTCAAGACTTTGGAGTGCGAGCACGTGACCAGGTTCGACAGTATCGAGCGCGCAGTGGCAGATATCGCTGCAGGTAAAGCTGTTGTCGTCGTGGACGACGAGGATCGCGAGAACGAGGGCGACCTCATCTTCGCCGCCGAGAAAGCCACCCCGGAACTGGTGGCGTTCATGGTCCGGTACACCTCCGGCTACCTGTGCGTGCCGCTCGACGGTGACGATTGTGATCGGCTGGGCCTGCCCCCGATGTACGCCACCAACCAGGACAAGCACGGCACGGCGTACACCGTCACGGTCGACGCCCGTGAGGGAATCGGTACCGGCATCTCGGCGTCGGACCGCGCTGCGACGATGCGTCTGCTCGCCAACCCCGAATCCGGTGCCAACGATTTCACTCGCCCCGGTCACGTCGTTCCGCTCCGCGCGAAGGAAGGCGGAGTACTGCGTCGTCCTGGCCACACGGAAGCTGCAGTCGACCTCGCCCGCATGGCGGACCTGCGTCCTGCCGGCGTCATCTGCGAAATCGTCAGCCAGAAGGACGAAGGCGCGATGGCTCAGACCGACGAGCTGCGAGTATTTGCCGACGAACACAACCTTGCTCTGATCTCGATCGCGGACCTCATCGCGTGGCGTCGCAAGCACGAGAAGCACGTGCTGCGCATCGCCGAGGCCCGCATCCCCACCCGCCACGGTGAGTTCACCGCTGTCGGCTACACGAGCATCTACGACGAGGTCGAGCACGTTGCGCTGGTGCGTGGCGACATCGCAGGCCCCGACGGAGACGGTAGCGACGTGCTCGTCCGCGTTCACTCCGAGTGCCTCACCGGCGACGTCTTCGGTTCGCTGCGGTGCGATTGCGGCCCGCAGCTCGACGCCGCACTGGACATGGTCGCCCAGGAGGGCCGCGGCGTTGTTCTGTACATGCGCGGGCACGAGGGTCGTGGCATCGGTCTCATGCACAAGCTGCAGGCCTACCAGCTCCAGGACGCCGGTTCCGACACCGTCGACGCCAATCTCGAACTCGGCCTACCGGCGGACGCCCGTGACTACGGCATCGGTGCCCAGATCCTCGTCGATCTGGGGATCTCGTCGATGCGTCTGCTGACCAACAACCCGGCCAAGCGTGTGGGTCTGGACGGCTACGGCCTGCAGATCACCGATCGTGTTCCGATGCCGTTGCGCGCGAATGCGGAGAACCTCACCTACCTGCGCACCAAGCGCGATCGGATGGGGCACGATCTGATCGGACTGGACGAGTACGAGGCGAACCAGAACACCGCACAGCCGGGAACCGCATTGTGAGCGGGGAAGGTCAGCCGCAGCTCGCGATCGCCGAGGCCAAGGATCTGAAGCTGGCGATCGTTGCCGGGCAGTGGCACGCGACGATCTCCGAGGCTCTGATCGCCGGCGCGCAGCGCGTCGCGCAGGAGGCACAGATCAAGGACGTGACACTGGTCCGTGTCGCCGGCGCGATCGAACTGCCGGTCGTTGCGCAGGCATTGGCGCGCACGCACGACGCCGTCGTCGCTCTCGGTGTTGTCATCCGCGGCGGCACGCCGCACTTCGAGTACGTGTGCGACGCGGTCACCGCGGGCCTCACACGCGTCTCGCTCGACGAAAGCACCCCCGTGGGGAACGGTGTCCTGACCACCGACACCGAGCAGCAGGCTCTTGACCGTTCGGGTCTGCCGGGTAGCGTCGAGGACAAGGGCGCACAGGCCTGCGCCGCCGCACTGGACACCGCAGTGACCCTGCGCCATCTCCGAGCACCATGGACCGAGGATTCGTTTCGATGAGTACACCCGGCGACAACGAGAACTGGGAACTGATTGCGTCACCGCGTAAGTCGACGCGATACGCGATCGGAGTTGCTGTCCTCCTGGTGATCGTTCACGTCACTCTGGCACTCCTGCTTCGCCAGGGGTCCACCGGCGTGTACTTCCGTGCCGCGGACCAGATCGCGATGGCAGGCATCGGCACCATTCTGGCTCTCGGTGTGCTGATGTTGACGCGGCCCCGGGTCAAGGTGGGCAAGCAGGGTATTGCCGTACGAAACATCCTGGGCGAGAAGATCGTCGACTGGGATCTGTTCGAGGGACTCTCGTTCCCCGACGGTGCCGCCTGGGCACGCATCGAATTGCCCGACGACGAGTACATGGCAGTGATGGCGATCCAGTCCAATGACCGCGAGTACGCCGTCGACACGGTCGGTAAGTTCCGCGAACTGGCCGACCGCTACGCACCGGTCGCGCACAAGAGCATCTGACGTCTTCCGACCGGTTCGGTGCCCGCATCCTGCGCGTTTCCGAGTCGGTCGGTGGCGGCGACTAACCTGAAACCGTGCCGGATCCCTCGACTTACCGCCCCGCTACCGGAACCATTCCGGCTGCGCCGGGCGTCTACAAATTTCGCGATCCGCATGGTCGGGTCATTTACGTCGGAAAGGCGAAAAGCCTCCGTTCACGTTTGAACTCGTACTTCGCGGACGTCACGACACTTCATCCCCGTACTCGGCAGATGGTGACCACCGCCGGCAGCGTCGAGTGGACCGTCGTCAGTACCGAAGTCGAAGCGCTTCAGCTCGAGTACAACTGGATCAAGGAATTCGATCCGCGGTTCAACGTCCGGTACCGCGACGACAAGACGTATCCGGTTCTCGCTGTGACGCTCAACGAAGAGTTCCCGCGCTTGTTCGTCTACCGCGGTCCGCGGCGCAAGGGTGTCCGCTACTTCGGTCCCTACTCCCATGCCTGGGCGATCCGCGAAACTCTCGATCTGCTGCTACGAGTCTTTCCCGCACGAACGTGCTCGTCCGGAGTCTTCAAACGGCACAACCAGATCGGCCGGCCGTGTCTGCTCGGCTACATCGACAAGTGCTCGGCGCCCTGCGTTGGGCGAGTCAGCGCCGAGGAGCATCGTCAGATCGTCGAAGATTTCTGCGACTTCCTCGCCGGCCGCACGGACAAGTTGGTCAAAGATCTCGAAAAGCGCATGCAGCAGGCTTCCGAGGATCTCGACTTCGAGACCGCAGCCCGTCTGCGTGACGATATCGGGGCTTTGCGCAAGGCGCTCGAGAAGCAGGCCGTCGTACTCGGTGACGGCACCGACGCCGATCTCGTCGCCTTTGCCACCGATGATCTCGAAGCCGCCGTTCAGGTGTTCCACGTGCGGGGCGGACGCGTGCGGGGTCAGCGTGGATGGGTCGTGGAGAAGGCAGGCGACGCCATCGACTGGGCCGCACTCGACGCCGAGTCCGACCTGCCGATCCTGGTCGAGCAGTTCCTCACCCAGTTCTACGGGGAGCAGGCGGCCCTCGACCCGGGAGCGGGTTCCGAGGCCGGGATCAGCGCAGTTCCCAAGGAAGTTCTGGTGCCGGTTCTGCCGGCAAACGCGACCGAGATCCAGGCGTGGCTGAGCAAGCTTCGGGGATCGCAAGTGCAACTGCGGGTTCCGCAACGCGGCGACAAGAAAGACCTCGCCGAAACAGTCCAGCGAAACGCGAAAGAGGCTCTGGCGCAGCACAAGCTCAAGCGCGCCGGCGATTTCACTTCGCGTTCCGCGGCGCTGCAGGGCATCCAGGAAGCACTGGACCTGGACTCGGCTCCGCTACGAATCGAATGCATCGACATCAGTCACGTCCAGGGAACCGACGTCGTGGCGTCACTGGTCGTGTTCGAGGACGGGCTCCCGCGTAAGTCGGACTACCGCCATTACGCGATCAAGGAAGCTGCCGGCGACGGTCATTCCGACGACGTCGCGAGTATCGCGGAGATCACGCGTCGGCGGTTCCTGCGCCACAACCGCGACCTGGGCGTCCTCGCGGCGTCGGCGTCGACCATGGACTCGGACGGTGGGGATCTGGCTCCCGAAGCGGCGATCGACCCGGCGACGGGCCGGCCTCGGCGGTTCGCCTATCCGCCCAATCTGTTCGTCGTGGACGGCGGCGCCCCTCAGGTCACGGCGGCAGCGGCGGTCCTCGACGAGCTGGGGGTCACTGACGTCGCGGTAGTCGGGTTGGCCAAAAGACTCGAAGAGGTATGGGTACCGGGGGAAGAAGATCCGGTCATCCTCCCTCGGACGAGCGAGTCGTTGTACCTACTGCAGCGCATCCGAGACGAAGCCCACCGCTTCGCGATCACGTTCCATCGCAGCAAACGCTCGAGGCGGATGACGGCTTCGGCTCTGGATTCGGTCAAGGGGCTCGGTGAAACTCGTCGAACCGCTCTGGTGGCTCACTTCGGTTCCGTGGCGAAGCTGAAAACGGCAACGGTCGAGGAGATCATGCAGGTCCCCGGTATCGGTGAGACCACCGCCACAGCAGTTCTGGCCGCACTCGGCACGGATTCGGCTGCAGCCGACGCGGGCGCTGAAGCTCGAGCGCTGCCAGCCGCGGTAGGGGATGATGAGCTGGACACGGAATCCGAATCGTCTGTTACGTCTGCTGACGCGCCCAGCGCCGAATCCGGTAGCGGTGACGAGGGCTCCGAGTCGCGAGAATTGTCCATGCCGACGACGGGGCCGAGTGCACAGTGACTACCGACAGCGCCAAAGACAGTCGAACGATGGATTTCCTGCTGGTGACGGGATTGTCCGGAGCAGGTTTGAGTACCGCTGCCAAGGTGCTCGAAGACCTCGGCTGGTATGTCGCGGACAATTTGCCACCTGAGCTCATTTCCCGAATGGTCGGTCTGAGCCTGACCTCCGATCCGCCGGTCGATCGTCTGGCCGTCGTGATCGACGTGCGGAGTCGACTCTTCACCGGCGATCTCGGGTGGGTGCTCACCGAACTCGAGGCGGAACCGATCCATACTCGGGTGCTGTACCTCGAAGCGTCGGACGACGTGTTGATCCGACGGTTCGAACAGGTGCGCCGCAGTCATCCGTTGCAGAACGACGGCATCGACGGCACGTTGTCCGAAGGGATCGCAGCCGAGCGTCGGCAGTTGGCCGTGGTGAAGGCGGCCGCCGATCTGGTCATCGACACGTCGGCACTGAAGGCGCATCAGCTGCGTCAGAAGATCGAAACGGCGTTCGGAAACGATGCCAACCGCACGATGAAGGTGACGGTCCAGTCGTTCGGATTCAAGTACGGCCTGCCGATGGACGCCGATCTCGTCTGTGACGTTCGTTTCCTGCCCAATCCCCACTGGATCCCTGAACTTCGCCCGCACACCGGTCAGGATGCCGACGTCCGCGACTACGTGTTGTCCCGCGAGGGCGCGGAAGACTATCTCGACACCTACCGACATCTGGTGGATTTGACGATCGCCGGATATCGACGAGAAGGAAAGCGCTACATGACAATTGCGGTCGGATGCACCGGCGGTAAGCACCGAAGCGTAGCCATGTCCGAAGCTCTCGCGAGGCGTTTGGGTTCCGAGGACGACATCTCGGTCAGCATCGTGCACCGGGATCTGGGGCGCGAATGAGTGAACCGACACATCGCTCGCGGGAGACACCCGAAGGGCCGGCCATCGTCGCGCTCGGCGGCGGGCACGGATTGTTCGCCACGCTCCAGGCCGTCAGACGCTTGACGGTCGACGTCACCGCCGTGGTCACGGTCGCCGACGACGGTGGTTCGTCGGGCCGGCTGCGCGCCGAACTCGGCGTCATCCCGCCTGGAGACCTCCGGATGGCGCTGGCAGCTCTCGCGTCGGACGAACCCGAGATAGTCGACTGGACTCGGACCATTCAGCATCGCTTCGGCGGTGTCGGCGCACTTGCCGGGCATTCGGTGGGCAATCTCATCCTGGCCGGACTGACCGAGGTGCTCGGCGATCCGGTCGTCGCGCTCGACGAGATGGCGCGACTGCTGCGAATCCGTGGCCGTGTGCTGCCGATGTCGCCGATCGCGCTCGAGATCGAAGCCGACGTTCAGGGACTCGAAGAGGACCCCCGCGTCAGCCGCTGCATTCGTGGACAGGTTGCCGTCGCGACGACCCCGGGCAAGGTTCGGCGTGTGAGACTGCTCCCGTCCAATCCGCCCGCGTGCCCCGATGCCGTGACTGCGATCGATCGGGCCGATCTCGTGGTTCTCGGCCCGGGATCGTGGTTCTCGAGCGTGATCCCACACGTCCTGGTACCCGAACTCGTCGAATCACTGTCGTCGACGACGGCTCGAAAAGTACTGGTGCTCAATCTCGCACCCGAGCCGGGGGAGACCGCCGGATTCTCCGCGGAGCGTCACCTGCACGTACTCTCCCAACACGTGCCCGATTTCCGGGTCGACTACGTGGTGGTCGACTCGGCGTCGGTACCGGCCGGGCGTGAACGTGAACATCTGCAGCGTGCGGCGGATCAATTTTCAGCCGAAGTCAGGTACGCGGATGTCGCGGACACCTCACCGGGCGCAGCGCATGTACACGATCCGGCAAAACTGGCCGATGTACTGGCTGAACTGTCGAGCAGTGCGGCAGTAGGGGATTCGACACAGTCTTCCCTGCAAGAACAGCAATCCGAAGAACAGAGGGAGAACGCTTCGTGGCAATGACAGCGGAGGTCAAGGACGAACTGAGCCGGTTAGTGGTGACTCAGGTCAGCTGCCGCAAGGCAGAGGTCTCCGCGTTGCTGCGCTTTGCCGGTGGGCTCCACATCGTCGGCGGCCGGGTGGTCGTCGAAGCAGAGGTGGATCTGGGCTCCACGGCGCGACGTCTGCGCCGGGAGATATTCGACCTGTTCACCTACAGTGCCGACGTGCACGTACTCAGTGCGGGCGGGCTTCGAAAGTCCGCTCGCTACATCGTGCGTGTAGCGAAGGAGGGTGAGGCCCTCGCGCGCCAGACGGGACTGCTCGACCTTCGCGGGCGCCCGGTTCGCGGCTTACCTGCGCAGGTCGTCGGCGGAAGTGTCGGCGACGCCGAAGCAGCGTGGCGCGGTGCGTTCCTCGCGCACGGTTCCCTGACCGAACCCGGCCGTTCGTCGGCGCTCGAAGTGAGCTGCCCCGGCCCGGAAGCTGCACTTGCTCTGGTTGGAGCTGCGCGGCGTCTGGGGATCTCGGCGAAGGCACGTGAGGTTCGCGGAACGGATCGTGTGGTGATCCGCGACGGTGAGGCCATCGGCGATCTCCTGACCCGAATGGGAGCCCAGGACACACGCCTGGTGTGGGAGGAGAGGCGGATGCGACGCGAGGTCCGCGCCACCGCCAATCGTCTCGCCAATTTCGACGACGCAAACCTGCGACGCTCTGCTCGCGCTGCCGTTGCGGCTGCTGCGCGCGTCGAGCGTGCGTTGGAGATCCTCGGTGAGGACGTGCCCGATCACCTCGCGGCGGCGGGTGCACTGCGCGTCGAGCATCGGCAGGCGTCCCTCGAAGAACTCGGCCAGTTGGCCGACCCGCCGATGACCAAGGACGCCGTTGCCGGACGTATCCGTCGCCTGCTGTCCATGGCTGATCGCAAGGCCAAGGAAACGGGCATACCCGACACCGAATCCGCAGTGAATGTGGAGCTACTCGAAGAGGGGTGACCTGCCCTCCGTCAGGGTGGGCTGCGCACGTTCGGGCCACGCGCATTAGGGTATGAGTCACATCGACCGATGAACCCCACGTCCGCGTCGTGCACACACGGATTCGGAGTATGCGTGGGTCAAGTTGCACACCAGAATCATGGTCAAAGGAGCGAATTGTGACTGTCCGGGTTGGCGTAAACGGTTTCGGCCGTATCGGACGTAACTTCTTCAGGGCGGTGGATGCGCAGAAGGCGCTCGGAACCACCGATATCGAGATCGTGGCAGTCAACGACCTGACTGACAACGCGACGCTCGCTCACCTGCTGAAGTACGACTCCATCCTCGGCCGTTTGCCGTACGACGTGTCGCTCGACGGTGACGACACGATCGTCGTCGGCGATCAGCGCATCAAGGCCCTCGCACACCGTGGCCCGTTGAACGAACTTCCCTGGGGCGAGCTGGGCGTCGACGTCGTCGTCGAGTCCACCGGCATCTTCACCGACGCCGCAAAGGCCAAGGGACACCTCGAAGCCGGCGCCAAGAAGGTCATCATCTCGGCTCCGGCCAAGGGTGAAGACATCACCATCGTGATGGGCGTCAACGACGACAAGTACGACGGCAGCCAGAACATCATCTCCAACGCGTCGTGCACCACCAACTGCCTCGGCCCCATCGCCAAGGTTCTCGACGACGAGTTCGGCATCGTCAAGGGTCTGATGACCACGATCCACGCGTACACCCAGGA
Source organism: Rhodococcus sp. D-46 (assembly GCF_011290655.1). Lineage (NCBI taxonomy): Bacteria > Bacillati > Actinomycetota > Actinomycetes > Mycobacteriales > Nocardiaceae > Rhodococcus > Rhodococcus sp. D-46. The sequence goes on from NZ_JAANTF010000009.1 coordinate 89,196, forward strand.
TCAGAACCTGCAGGACGCTCCGCACGCAGACCTCCGTCGCGCCCGCGCAGCTGCCCTCAATATCGTTCCCACCGGTACCGGTGCAGCCAAGGCAATCGGCCTGGTTCTCCCGCAGCTGCTCGGCAAGCTCGACGGCTACGCACTGCGCGTGCCGATCCCCACGGGCTCGGTCACCGACCTCACCGCGAACCTGAAGAAGTCGGCCACCGCCGACGAGATCAACGCTGCGATGAAGGCTGCTGCCGAAGGACCCCTCAAGGGCATCCTGAAGTACACCGACGCACCGATCGTCTCCTCGGACATCGTCACCGACCCGCACTCGTCGATCTTCGACTCGGGTCTGACGAAGGTCATCGACGACCAGGTCAAGATCGTCTCCTGGTACGACAACGAGTGGGGCTACTCCAACCGCCTCGCCGACCTCATCGGCCTCGTCGCCAAGTCTCTCTGAGCGGAGTTTCGATAACAGTGGCAGTTCAGACGCTGAAGGATCTGCTGGACGCTGGGGTCGAAGGGCGCACCGTACTGGTGCGTTCCGACCTCAACGTCCCGTTGGATGGCGGAGAAATCACGGACCCGGGTCGCATCGTCGCGTCCGCTCCCACCCTGCGGGCACTTGCCGAGGGTGGAGCGAAGGTCATCGTGACCGCGCACCTCGGGCGCCCCGACGGTCAGCCCGATCCCAAGTTCTCCCTCGCACCGGTTGCCGCGAAGTTGGCCGAAATCCTCGGTCGCAACGTGCAACTCGCCGGTGACGTCGTGGGACAGGACGCGCTGGCTCGTTCCGAAGGACTCACCGACGGTGACGTCCTGATGCTCGAGAACATCCGTTTCGACCCTCGCGAGACCAGCAAGGACGAAGCCGAGCGGGTCAAGCTCGCCAAGGCTCTCGTCGAGCTGGTCGGTGACGACGGCGCATTCGTCTCCGACGGATTCGGTGTTGTTCACCGTAAGCAGGCGTCGGTCTTCGACGTCGCGAAGCTGCTCCCGCATTACGCCGGATACCTGGTCGGCGCCGAGGTCGAGGTGCTCGCCAAGCTCACTCAGGACGCAGCGCGTCCGTACGCGGTGGTGCTCGGTGGCTCCAAGGTCTCGGACAAGCTGGCCGTCATCGAGGCACTGGCGCCGAAGGTCGACACCCTGGTGATCGGCGGCGGAATGTTCTACACGTTCCTCGCGGCTCAGGGTGTGTCCGTGGGCAATTCGCTGTGTGAAGAGTCCATGATCGAGACCTGCAAGGATCTCCTCGACCGGTACGCCGACGTCATCCACATCCCTCAGGATGTTGTCGTCGCGGACTCCTTCTCGGCCGATGCCGAGTCGAAGATCGTTCCGTTCGACAAGATTCCCGACGGCTGGATGGGTCTGGACATCGGACCGGAGTCGGTCAAGCGCTTTGCCGCGATCCTGACCGGCGCCAAGACGGTGTTCTGGAACGGCCCGATGGGCGTGTTCGAGTTCCCGAAGTTCGAGGCAGGCACCCGCGGTGTCGCCGAGGCAATCGTGGAGGCAACCGAGAAGGGCGCCTTCAGCGTCGTCGGCGGCGGCGACTCCGCAGCAGCCGTTCGTCAGCTCGGTATCCCGGACGAGGGCTTCTCGCACATTTCCACCGGTGGTGGCGCTTCCCTCGAGTACCTCGAGGGCAAAGAGCTGCCTGGCATCGCAGTACTGGAAGGCTGATCCGACATGGCACGTAAGCCGTTGATCGCCGGCAACTGGAAGATGAATCTGAACCACCTCGAGGCTATCGCCCTGGTGCAGAAGATCGCTTTCTCCTTGCCTGCGAAGTACTTCGACAAAGTGGACGTCACGGTCATCCCGCCGTTCACCGACATCCGAAGCGTCCAGACGCTGATCGAGGGCGACAAGCTCCTCCTCACGTACGGCGCGCAAGATGTCTCGGCTCATGACTCGGGTGCGTTCACGGGCGAGATCAGCGGCTCCATGCTGGCCAAGCTCGGTTGCACCTTCGTCGTGGTCGGCCACTCCGAGCGTCGCACCCTTCACGGTGAGACCAACGAGACCGTCCTCGCGAAGACGAAGGCTGCTCTCAAGAACGGCCTCACGCCGATCGTGTGCATCGGCGAAGGCCTCGAGATCCGCGAAGCGGGCGAGCATGTCGCCTACAACGTCGACCAGCTCAAGGGTTCGTTGGCGGGCCTGAGCGCGGAGGAGATCTCCAAGATCGTCATTGCGTACGAACCTGTCTGGGCCATCGGCACCGGCCGTGTCGCTTCTGCCGCCGATGCACAGGAAGTGTGTGCTGCGGTACGAGCAACAGTGGCCGAACTTGCCGACGCCGAGGTCGCGGCCGGCGTTCGCGTTCTGTACGGCGGTAGCGTCAGCTCGAAGAACGTCGGAGAGATCGTCGGCCAGACCGACGTCGACGGCGCTCTTGTCGGCGGCGCGTCACTCAAGGCTGACGAGTTCGCGACACTGTCTGCGATCGCTGCAGGCGGTCCACTCCCGTGATGATCGGGTAGTGAGCTGAAACTGCTCGAGACTAAGACTGCGGGTGTGTGACCGAGTAGGTCACACACCCGCAGTTTTTTTGTTCGCGAGTCAGCTCACCAGTTTGGTTTCCAGAGCGCCGACGAGTTCGGGAGCAAGCTCCAACCCGGCGGTCAGATAGTTCTCGACGGTCCCGTAGTGGTGCTCGACCTGCTCGAAGGCAGCGCCCAGGTAACTCGCGTCGACGGAAAGCAGCAACCGGATCACCTCGCCCTTGTCTGCATCTGTGGCAGCGGCGATCTTCGCGACTGTTGCATCGATGTACTCGGCCGAGTACGTGTTCGTGAGCAGGTAGTCCGCCGTGATCGTTTCGCGCGGTACACCAGCGAGTGTCTGCAGTAGTGCTGCCGCCCAACCTGTTCGGTCCTTGCCCGCCGTGCAGTGGAAGAGTTGCGGCCCCTCGGTGGTCGCCAGGGCGGCGAACAACTGCGAAAATCCGTTCCGAGTGACGGGGTCTGCGACAAAGCTGCGATTGATGTTCTGCATGAAAGCTGTTGCAGCGTCCGCTGTTCGGAGAGCCATCGCTTCGGCGTGGATGTTTCCGGACAGGATGGGAATGTGGGCGTACATCGCCGGCGCCGGCACGATGTCGGGAGTTTCGTTCGCCTCGGTTTCGGAGCGCACGTCATAGACGGCGGTCAGCCCCAGCGATTCCACGATTGCAAGATCCTCGGGCGAGGGCGTCAGTACGTTTGCACGGTAGAAGACTCCGCGGCTCATCGCCTGTCCGCTGGTCGTGACGTACCCGGGGCCGGCCACGTCGCGGAAGTTGTGAATCGAAGCCAGACGCGGTGTGTTGGGCAGGGCAGTGTCGGAAAGCATGGAGCCGGCCTTTCGGAGGTAGAGTCGCGTCGACTGAAAAACTACTGAATCGGTATCTCGACAGTGTGATCGATGCCACTGACCAAGAATCGTGCCTGGCCGGGTGCAAAGTCATGTGCGAGGCGGGTATGTGGTCAGGCTATCTGCGCGCGCCTGTATGGTGTTATCGGTTGTAGTTGTCCCTATTGGATTGGTGGACGTAGACAGACATGAAACTGTTCCTGGATATCCTGCTGGTCATCACCAGCTTGCTCCTCATCGCCTTGGTGCTCCTGCATCGCGGTAAGGGCGGCGGTTTGTCGAGTCTGTTCGGTGGCGGTGTCCAGTCCAGCCTGTCCGGATCGACTGTTGTCGAGAAGAACCTCGACCGGTTGACGGTCTTCACCGCGTTGATCTGGCTCATTTCGATCGTCGGCATCGGCCTGGAGATCAAGTTCGCCTGATTCTCGGCTCATGACTTACAGCCGGTAGTTTTTCACACACGAATTTCAGACACGGAACCCCGCCTATCGAGCGGGGTTCTTTGTTTCGGTCGATAATTGTGTGATGACTGAAACCGCGTCGCATCGAGAAACACCGCGAGAGGCCACCGAGCCGCTGCGCGAAGACATCCGGCTTCTCGGCGGAATACTCGGACAAATAGTGCGAGAGCAAGCCGGCGACAATGTGTTCGATCTGGTCGAGCGAGCCCGTGTCGAGTCGTTCCGAGTCCGTCGTTCGGAGATCGATCGTGCCGAACTGGTGTCGCTGTTCGCCGAAATCAGTACGGACGACGCCATTCCCGTCATCCGGGCGTTCAGTCACTTCGCACTGCTCGCCAACCTGGCCGAGGACATCCATCGCGAGCGTCGACGGGCCATCCACGTCAACGCGGGGGAACCGCCCCGCGACAGCACTCTCGCGGCCACGTACACCAAACTTGATGCAGCCGATATCGATTCGGCCACCGTCGAAGAAGCGCTTCGGGGCGCCCTGGTCTCACCCGTCATCACCGCTCACCCGACGGAGACTCGACGCCGTACGGTGTTCGAGACGCAGAGTCGGATCACCGAGTTGATGCGATACCGCGAGCGCACGGCGCTGAGCGTCGCAGAAACCGCTGATGTAGATCTGCAATTGCGCCGTCAGATCCTGACCCTGTGGCAGACGGCTCTGATCCGGCTCAGCCGCCTCCGCATCCAGGATGAAATCGAGGTAGGCCTGCGCTACTACGACGCAGCGTTGTTCGAGGTGATTCCGAAGATCAATGCGGAGGTTCGCAAAGCTCTGCGCGCGCGTTGGCCGGAAGCTGGCCTGCTGCCGGAACCGATCCTGAGGCCGGGTTCGTGGATCGGCGGTGACCGAGACGGCAATCCGTACGTGACCGGCGAAATCGTCCAGCGCGCCACGTCGCGCGCTGCGGCGACTGCTCTCGAGCATCACCTCGAGGAACTCGAACATCTCGAGCGTGAACTGTCGATGTCGGCGCGGCTGGTTTCCGTCACGCCCGAACTCGATCTGCTGGCGTCTAGCTCCGGCGACGACTCTGCCTTCCGGGCCGACGAGCCGTACCGTCGCGCGATTCGCGGTATCCGCGGGCGCTTGAGCGCCACAGCACTGACGGTACTGGGGGAGTTGCCCGCCCACGGCTCCGACGACGGACTCGAGGCGTACACCGACCCGGCACAGTTGCAGCGGGATCTCGGAATCATCGACACCTCGTTGCGTCGTTTCGGTGACGAGACCATCGCCGACGATCGACTCGATCGGCTCCGAGAAGCGGTGGAGGTGTTCGGCTTTCACCTGTCCGGTCTGGACATGCGGCAGAACTCCGAGGTACACGAAAGCGTCGTCGCAGAACTTCTGGCGTGGGCCGGAGTTCACCCGGACTACGCGTCCTTGCCGGAAGCCGATCGAGTCGAATTGCTGTCGGCCGAGTTGACGACGCGGCGACCACTGACTTCGCCGGACGCCGAGTTCAGCGAATTGACCACCAAGGAACTGGCCATCATGGCGGCCGGTGCCAAGGCAGTGCGGGTTCTCGGAGCGGGTGCGGTACCCAACTACATCATCAGCATGTGTACCTCGGTCAGTGACATGCTCGAGGCCGCAGTGCTGCTCAAAGAGGTCGGGGTGCTCGATCCGGGCGTCGGTAGCGAGCCCTCGTGCCCGATCGGCATCGTGCCGTTGTTCGAGACGATCGAGGATCTGCAGGGCGGCGCCGACACATTGCTGGCGACGCTCGACATCCCGATCTATCGTGCGATCGTCCGTTCCCGTGGTGACAGTCAAGAAGTGATGCTCGGGTACTCCGACTCGAACAAGGACGGCGGGTACCTGGCAGCCAACTGGGCGCTGTACCGTGCCGAACTCGACCTCGTCGATGCCGCGTGTAAGAGCGGAATCAGGTTGAGGCTCTTCCACGGCCGCGGCGGAACCGTCGGACGTGGCGGCGGACCGAGTTACGAAGCGATTCTGGCTCAGCCTCCCGGTGCAGTCGCTGGTTCTCTGCGAATCACCGAGCAGGGTGAGGTGATTGCGGCCAAGTACGCTGAACCGCGTCTGGCACATCGCAACCTCGAAACACTCATCGCCGCGACTATCGAGTCGACGTTGCTCGACGTCGAAGGACTCGGCAGCGATGCCGACGCTGCCTACGCGGTACTGGACGAGCTCGCGGCCCTCGCCCGCACCGCGTACAGCGAATTGGTCCACGACACAACAGGATTCGTGCAGTACTTCGAAGCGTCGACACCGGTCGCCGAGATCGGGGCACTCAACATCGGCTCTCGTCCGGCCTCGCGCAAGCAGACCAAGGCGATCTCCGATCTGCGAGCGATTCCCTGGGTGCTCTCGTGGAGTCAGTCTCGCGTGATGCTTCCGGGTTGGTACGGAACCGGCGCCGCGTTCGAAAGATGGATAGACGGAGACGACACTCGGCTTGCCACGTTGACGGCCCTGTACGAGAAGTGGCCGTTCTTCCGAACCGTGCTCTCGAACATGGCCATGGTGATGTCGAAGTCGGATCTCGGTTTGGCGGCCCGGTACGCGGACCTCGTGCCCGACGCCGAACTGCGCGATCGAGTCTTCGGAATGATCACCGACGAGCACGAACGCACAATTCGCATGTACAAGGCAATCACGGGCAACGAGAACCTCTTTGCCGACAACTCGGGCCTCGAGCGTTCGGTCCACAACCGGTTCCCGTACCTCGAACCTCTCAACCATCTACAGGTCGAGCTGATCCGTCGGTACCGTTCCGGCGACGAGAGCGATCAGGTGCGTCGGGGTATCCAGCTGACGATGAACGGCCTTGCCACTGCGCTTCGTAACAGTGGCTAGGTAACAGCGGCTGGTTCTGCAGGTTTACCAGGGTGTGCGTGCGGCGACTCTAGAGCTGTCGCACGCACACCCAACGCTGCGCACCGGACCGAACGGGGACCGCAGTGGATCTGCAATTGGACGGACGAACTGCCGTCGTTACCGGCGCGGGAAAAGGTATCGGGTTGGCGATCACTCGGGCCCTGGTGGCCGAGGGAGTCCACGTCGTCGCGGGCTCGCGGACGCTCTCGCCGGAACTCGAATCGCTGCAGTCCGGCGGCGCCGTCACCTTTGTCGGCGTCGACCTCGCGAGTGTCGAAGGATCAACCCGACTGCTCGAGGTTGCAGCAGCGAGGGGCGGCGTCGACATCCTGGTCAACAACGTCGGCGCCGTCACCCCGAGAACGAGCGGTTTCGCGGCCATCACAGACGAAGAGTGGGCGGCGTCGTTCAATCTGACGTTCTTGTCGGCTGTACGCACTGTTCGCGCTGCGCTGCCGGAGTTGATCCGCCGAGGTGGCGGGAGCATCGTGACGATCAGTTCGGTCAACGCATTCTTACCTGACCCCACGGTGATCGACTACAGCGCCGCCAAAGCGGCGTTGACCAACTTCTCGAAGTCGTTGTCGAAAGAACTGGGCGGGCAGGGGATCCGCGTCAATACCGTCAGCCCTGGCCCGGTGCAAACGGAGTTGTGGCTCGGCAAGCACGGAGTGGCCTCGACGCTGGCGAAGGCGAGTGGATCAGCCGCCGACGACATCGTCGAAAGCGCCGCGGCCGGAGCCGAGACTGGGCGGTTCACCTTCCCCGAAGAGGTTGCCGACCTGGTGTTGTTCCTCGCCAGCGATCGTGCGGGGAACGTGACAGGCGCGGATTTCGTGATCGACGGCGGTCTGATCAAGACCTTGTGATCATTGCTGCCTGAAACCTGATCATGTGCGCGACAGTCGACGACGTGATGCACAGGATCACTGCGGCCGCGATGACCACCCACAGTCCCCACCCGATGGACGGTCCGGCAGTGTGCCCTGCGAACTCGGTACTACGTCGCACGATGGACGCGGCGTTTCCGACGGCAACGATCAAGACCGCGATTCCGACCAAAGGGCCGGTGCAGTGATTCTTGATCTCGGGCGTGACGTCTCGAACCATGAGGGTGATCAGCGCGGTCACCGCGCAGAGAGCGAGGACGAGAGTGATCACTCCGCATTCGTCGATACCACTGTGGTCCAGTGCGGAGGATGACGTCCACGGGCCGAGGCTTCCGGCGACGATCCCGGCGCACGCCCAGAGCGATCCGATGAGGCTAGGTCCGAAACGGTCGGGCATGAGGGAGGGAATTGCGCGGGTCGACGGCGTCTGAAACCCGAAGGCGCGTTGGTGATCCGGCTGGTTGGGTGTGAACGTCACGCGACGGACCACCTTTCCTCCGCGGCGTCGAGCCGCCCAATCCAATGCTTTTCCGGAGTCTAAGGGCCGCCCAGTTCACTTTTGCCGAATCGAGCGAAATTGATCGAACCGGCGCTAGGGCTCGAGCAACTCGGCGTGAGAATATTCGTTGCGGCCCGCACCGACGAGGCGCTTACTGATCAAACGGCGTCGTGAACGACACTGGTTTGCCGGCGGCGCGCGCGTACGCGATCTCTCGGCGCGTGGACTCACCGATGTATCCGCGAGGGTTGACGACCAGAACCCGATCGGCGAGGTCGATCTTGCGCAGATGGAGCGCGTCGAGCAGGTTCTTCTGCTCGACAGAGACCGCCTCGTCTGCTTCAACCGGCGCGACGACGATCACGCCCGCGAACGTCAGGTCGCGGTTCGCCTCCCGCATCTCTTCAGCGAATCGCGCAGAGCCGCAGATACAGACAATCTCAGGTCGATCGGGCACGGTTCAGTCTCTCATCGACGCGAGAGCCCGCGGCCACACCAATCTCGTCAGATATCTTCGGCAACGCACCCCAGCTGTCAGTGAACGAAGTCCAGAGCTTCCTTGATCCACGCGTTGAATTCGACGTTCGAACTCGTCCCGGTTCGGTCGACGACGATCCATCCCTTGCTCATCGGCTTACCCCGCATCTCGGGCCAACTTGCACCCTTGTGCGTCAGAAGCTCGTCGACTCGATCGGGGTCACACCGAACCATGATGTTGCCGTGTGAGTTCGCACTGGCGGCCAGCTTCCCGTTCACCATGAAGCTCAGCCCACCGAACATCTTTACTTCCTCGACGTCGTCCTCGCCCGAGAGCGCATCGCGGATACGCTCAGCCAGCGCTTTGTCGTATGCCATGGAGGCCTCCTGGGGTGGAGTTCCAGGTTAGATCAGATGGCGCAGGTACGTGTGCGGGTCGTGAAGGAACCGCTGCCAGTTCGAGACCAGATCGAGGTCCTCCCAGCTCGAGGCTCGGATTCCCCATTCGCCGATCTCGAGCAGGTTGGCGTTCGGCAGCGCCGCGATGATCGGCGAGTGCGTCGCGATCACCGCCTGCGCGCCGGATTCCACCAGCTCGCCGAGCAGCGCCGCCAGTGTCAGGGTCCCCTGGAAGGAGAGTGCGGCATCGGGTTCGTCGATGAGATAGAAGCCGCCGTCGGCGGTCCTCGACGACAGGATCTCGAGCAGCGCCTCACCGTGGGAGAGGTGATGGTAAAGCGGTTCAGGTCGCTTGGGATTGGGGTTGTCCTCCAAGTACGTGTACAAACCGTGCAGGGTTTCGTCTCGGAGGTAGTACGCCCACTTCGATGCTCCGGGACTCCGCTCGATCACAAGGTCGAGGCCGCCCGGTTCACTCGATCGAGTCTGATGCCGCGTATTGGTCGACCCGCCTTCGGCGTTGAGACCGAGAACGGCGGCAATAATTTCGATGACGGTCGACTTTCCCGCTCCGTTTTCGCCGACCAGAATGGTGACACCCGGTGGAAGCTCGAGACCGTGCTGAACGATCTGCGCGACTACAGGCACCGTCATCGGCCAGCTGCCTACGTCGGCGCCCGACGATGGCCCGGCCTTGATGCGGCGGATGGGTTGTCTCTGCACGGCCATACGTTCTCACAAGGCTCCGACGAGAACGGACGTTAGTGGCGCTGCGCGAGCAATTCGACGATCCGAGCCACGAGATCGAGAGGGATCGGTTTGTTCAGCGGGAACTTCACCGTTGATTTCGCAGCCCGGTAAGGGTCGACGGACTTCTCGAACTCGGCGTCACCCGCCGGGAGCGGGTACATCGAGATGTGGTTTTTCCAGCCTGCGAAGTGAATCAGGTTCTTTCCGTTCACCGTCATGGTCGGCATCTGATAGCTGATGGTCTCATCGAGGCCTGGAACCGTGTTGTGAATCGTCTCGCGGATACTCTCGAGGGCTGGTTGCACGTCGGTGGGAATCGAAGCGATGTATTCGTCGATCGTCGCGAATTCGGCCATGCGCGGATCATAATCGCAGCCGGATTCATTTGGTCCGCCAGAAATCGGGGCGGCTGCCGTCCGCGTCGGTGAACCCGTATTCCGTTCCGAGTTCGCCTGAACTGACCGATCGCTGATTCCATCGCTGTCGATTCGGATCGGCAGCGATGGCCGCGATCGCACGTCCGATGAATCTCGGTGACTCGGAGCGTGCGAAATCCGCGGGCGCAGTCGGACCATCCCGCTCCGGCAACAAAGCGTCACGCCAATTCGATTCGCCGACACCAAAATTCTCGAGCATCATCTCCGATCGCAGGAACCCGGGAGTGATGGCGACGGCAGTACAGCCGAACGGGGCAAGTTCGTGGCCTTGCGAAAATGCGAGCCTGTTCACGGACACCTTGGCCAAGTCGTAGAACACCGAGATGCGATAGTTCGATGCGTTGTATTCGGTAGTGCCATCGGTTATTTCGGCGACCAGTCCGCCTGGCCGATCAGTCATGAGCGGCAGGAGGTGGTGCGACGTGGTGATGTGGGTGTCGATTGCCAGACGCAAGATGTGAAACCCCTTGTCCAGATCGTGTTCCCATACCGGCGTGTTCCACTCCGCCGGCCCACCCTTGAGTAATTCCGCGCCCCAGATGTCGTTGACCAAGATGTCGATATGGTGATAGTCGATTCGCAAGCGTTCGGCGAGATCAGCCACTTGTTTGCTCTTGAGATGATCGACGGCAATCGGCACGCCGACGCCGCCCAGCTCGGTGACCAGCTCTGCCGTCTCTTCGATTGTCTCTCCGCGCGGATAGTCCGACTGAAGAATTCCGGCAGATGTGCTCCGGCCAGTGCAGATGACGGTTGCACCGGCCTCGCCCAAGGCCGCGGCGATTCCGCGTCCGGCGCCCCTCGTCGCCCCGGCAACTACAGCCACTCGCCCGCGAAGTGCGTCCGGATTCGGTGTCCACGACATTGTTCGATTGTTCTCGCCTGGATTGCTTCGTTCAAGAGTGAACGCGATCTGCGGAACCGAACCTTACTTCGCGGCGTCCAAGGTAGTAATCACTCGGATGAAGGAGGTAGGGGAGAGATGGATCGTTGTGTGGGGCGCAGTGCTGGTTGGAGAAACGGGATCTCGGGATTGAGTTCCGTTCCGTCAAAAGGAAATTCGCATCGGATCCGGACTCGGCGGGTAGTCGAAAGTCGCCACGGTGAGGAAGTCGTCGACGTACCACCAAGCCGGGAATCGCCCGAAGACGATTCCCGACCGGTGTGAAATCAGATCTGTGAAATCAGATCTGTGAAATCAGATCTGTGAAATCAGATCAGGGAAGCTGCGAGGCAGCGTCCGAATCGAGGAACCAACGTGTCGCAACCAAACCGGTGGCGCCGGCGGACGGCCAGTCGTCGGCCGAAGCACCTCCGACGGCTTTGGCAACGGCCTCGGCCTTTGCAGCACCCGAGACGAGCAGCCAGACCTCTTTGGCTCGCCGAACAGCAGGCAACGTGAGGGTGATCCGCACCGATGGCGGCTTGGGGGAGTCCGTCACCGCGACTACGAAACGCGCTTCTTCGCGAACAGCGTCGGTATGCGGGAACAACGAGTTGACGTGTCCTTCGCCGCCCATACCGAGCAGGTGCACGTCGAACGTCGGAACCTGATTCCCGTGTGCCTGGGCGCCCAGCAGTTGTTCGTACGCCGTCGCCGCCCCGTGTGGATCACCGTCGTAGATACCGTCGGATGCGGCCATCGCATGTACCCTGTCGGGATCGACCGGCACATGATCGAGAAGCGCCTCACGTGCTTGCACTTCGTTCCGCTCGGGATCGCCGGACGGCAGGAACCGTTCGTCGCCCCAGTACAGATCGATCTGCGACCAGTCGATGTCGCCGGGAGCTTCACGCAACTTCTCGAGAAGTGCGATGCCGGTTCCACCGCCAGTCAGCACGATGGACGCAAACCCGCGAGCCTTCTGGGCATCGACGATGGTCGTGACCAGGCGTGCGGCGGCAGCGTCGACAAGTTGGCCGGCGTCGGAAAACTTCTCCACGACAACATCACTCATAGGTCACCTTCTCCAATCCGGCCAGAGCTTCTTCGTAGATCTCGTCCGGATCGAGCCGACGCAATTCCTCGGCGAGGCAATCGCGTGTCTCTCGACGACCCAGAGAAACCAGCGCGTCAGGCTGGCCGGTGCGGATCAACGTAGCGGTCGTGCCCTCCTGCGGACGACTGATGGAGATACTGCGGGTCTCGAGCTTCAACTCGACCGTCAGCTCACCCGTACGTCGAATGACCGGACCGTCGATCTTGGCCGCCAACCAACCGGCGAGAATATCCAGTGCCGGTTCGGTTTTGAGACCGGAGACCACCGCTGAGGTGATCTTCTCGTGCGGCGGCTGATCGAGAGCCGACGCGAGGAGCGCGCGCCAGTAGGTGACGCGACTCCAGGCGAGATCGGTATCGCCGGCGGTGTACGACGCGAGTCGCCCCTTGATGGTGGCGGTCGGATCGGGGGCGCCGGTGGCATCGGTGATGCGCCGTATCGCGAGCTTCCCGACGGGATCCTTGGCCGGAATCTCGGGTGCCTCGAGGGGCCACCACGCGACTACCGGTGTATCGGGGAGCAGGAACGGGATGACGACGCTGCTCTCGTGATCCGCAAGCGGACCGTAGAGACGCAACACGACAACCTCCGAGGCGCCGGCGTCCCCGCCGACACGGATCTGAGCATCGAGCCTGGGCTCACTCTGCTCGTCGCCACGCAGAAGCACGATGACGCGGCATGGGTGCTCGCGGCTTGCTTCGTTGGCGGCCTCGATGGCTTCCTCGGCATTCCCGGTGTCCCTGGTGCAGACGACGAGCGTCAACACTCGTCCCAAGGTGACAGCGCCGCCGGTCTTACGTACCTCGACCAGTTTCTTGCTGACCTGGACCGTGGTGGTGGACGGCAAATCGAGAATCACTAGGGTCGCCTCCATTCGCGTCCGGTGCGTTGCATCATTTCGTCCGCAGACGGTGGTCCCCACGTTCCGGCCTCGTAGGGTTCCGGCTTACCGCCGGCAGCCCAGTGCTCGAGGACGGGATCGAGGATCTCCCAAGACAATTCGACTTCGGCATTCACCGGGAACAGAGACGGCTCGCCGAGCAACACGTCGAGAATGAGCCGCTCGTACGCCTCCGGAGACGACTCGGTGAAAGCCTGGCCGTACGAGAAGTCCATGTTGACGTCACGGACTTCCATGCTCGATCCGGGAACCTTCGAGCCGAACCGCATGGTGACGCCCTCGTCGGGCTGCACGCGGATGACCAGAGCGTTCTGGCCGAGGTCTTCGGTCATCGTCTTGTCGAACGGTAGGTGCGGTGCACGTTTGAACACCACCGCGATCTCGGTGACACGGCGTCCGAGTCGTTTGCCCGTGCGCAGGTAGAACGGCACACCCGCCCAGCGGCGGGTGTCGACCTCGAGGGTGATGGCGGCAAAGGTCTCCGTGATGGAGTCCGCTGCGAAGCCGTCTTCTTCGAGGAGCCCGACCACCGGCAGCCCACCCTGCCAGCCGCCCGCGTACTGGCCGCGGGCGGTGGTCTCGTCGAGGGGCTCGGCAAGGCGAGTAGCCGAGAGGACCTTGATCTTCTCCGCCTGCAGATTGAGCGGCTCGAAGCTGATGGGTTCTTCCATCGCCGTGAACGCGAGCAACTGCAGCAGGTGGTTCTGGATCACGTCACGGGCCGCGCCGATGCCGTCGTAGTACCCCGCGCGTCCACCGAGGCCGATGTCCTCGGCCATCGTGATCTGAACGTGGTCGACGTAGTGCGCGTTCCAGATCGGATCGAACAACTGGTTCGCGAAGCGCAGAGCCAGAATGTTCTGGACGGTTTCCTTACCGAGGTAGTGGTCGATACGGAAGACCGTGTCCTCGGGGAACACCTTGTTGACGACGGCGTTCAGTTCGCGAGCGCTCTCGAGGTCGTGGCCGAACGGCTTCTCGATGACGACTCGTCGCCACTGACCGTCCTCGGCCTGCGCGAGGCCCGACGCCGACAGTTGCTCGAGCACCTGAGGAAACGCGTTGGGCGGAATCGCAAGGTAGAAACCGTGATTGCCGCCGATACCACGTTCGTTGTCGAGCGTGGCCAACGTGTCGGACAGGTTCTGGAAGGCCTCGGCCTCGTCGAAACTGCCCTCCACGAACCGGATACCTTCGGCGAGCCTCTCCCAGACGTCCTGACGGAACTTGGTGCGAGCGCCGTCCTTGACTGCTTCGAGGACGACGTTCGCGAAGTCCTCGTCCGTCCAGTCACGCCGGGCGAACCCGACCAGAGCGAATCCGGGCGGCAACAGTCCACGGTTGGCGAGGTCGTAGATGGCGGGCATGAGCTTGCGCCTGGCAAGGTCGCCGGTAACACCGAAAATCACCAGGGCGCAGGGCCCCGCAATGTGCGGAAGCCGTTTGTCGGTGCTGTCCCGAAGGGGATTCACCCAATCTGATGCCGCCGCGGAATCGCTCACAGGCTCAGCTCTTCTGGGTTGCTGCGCGGAGCTGCTCGGCGGTTGCGTCGAGCAACTCGTTCCAGGACACCTCGAACTTGTCGACGCCCTCTGTCTCGAGGACTTTGAACACGTCCGCAAGATCGATGCCGACTGCAGCGAGCTGATCGAAGACCGCCTGTGACTTCTGAGCGGTGCCCGAGATCGTGTCGCCGGTGATCTCGCCGTGGTCGGCGAGAGCGTCGAGCGTCTTCTCCGGCATGGTGTTGACCGTGTTCGGCGCAACCAACTCGGTGACGTAGAGAGTGTCGGGGTAATCCGGGTTCTTCACGCCGGTCGACGCCCACAGCGGACGCTGAGCCTTGGCGCCGTCGGCCAGAAGAGCCTGGAAGCGCGGCTGCACCTCGAAGATCTGCTGGTACGCGTTGTACGCCAGACGTGCGTTTGCGAGTGCAGCCTTGCCACGAAGCTCGAGGGCTTCCGGCGTGCCGATTGCCGTGAGGCGGTTGTCGATCTCGGAATCCACGCGGGAGACGAAGAACGAGGCGACCGACTCGATGGACGAGATGTCGCGGCCGGCAGCCTTGGCGGTGTCCAGACCTTCCAGGTATGCGCCCATGACTGCCTCGTAGCGCTCGACCGAGAAGATCAAGGTGACGTTGACGCTGATGCCCTCACCGATCACCTTGGCGATGGCGGGAATGCCTGCCAGCGTCGCGGGAATCTTGATCAGGACGTTCGGGCGATCGACGATCTTGTGCAGCTCGATCGCCTGCGCGACGGTGGCGTCGGTGTCGTGTGCCAGGCGAGGATCAACTTCGATGGACACGCGACCGTCGACGCCGTTCGACGCCTCGAACTGCGGAGCCAGGATGTCGCACGCAGCACGCACGTCGTCGGTGGTCACCGCGGTGATGGTGGCGTCGACATCGGCGCCGCGCTGTGCGAGCTCACGGACCTGAGCGTCGTACGCCGATCCCTTGGACAGTGCCGCCTGGAAGATCGACGGGTTGGTCGTGACACCCACGATCGACTTCGTGTCGATGAGGTTCTGCAGGTTGCCGGACTGGATGCGATCCCGCGAGAGGTCGTCGAGCCAGATGGAAACGCCTGCAGCGGAGAGCTTTTCGGTATTCACGTTCTGTGTCATCGAGATCATCCCTTCACAGCTGCGAGGGAGCGCTGCGCGGCTTCGACAGTCGCGTCGGCAGTGATGCCGAACTCCCGGAACAAGGTCTTGTAATCGGCGGAAGCGCCGTAGTGCTCGAGCGAGACGGCCTGACCGGCGTCGCCGAGGATGCGCCACCACGGCATCGCGATGCCGGCTTCGACGGACACACGCGCGCGCACGGCGGGCGGAATGACCTCGTCGCGGTACGCCTGATCCTGCTCGAGGAACCAATCGAGGCACGGCACGGAAACGACGCGGGTTGCGACGCCCTGAGCTTCGAGGGTTTCGCGAGCCTCGGTGGCCAGATGCAGTTCGGAACCGGTCGCCAGCAAGATGACCTCGGGCGAACCGTTGGCTGCGTCGACGAGGACGTAAGCGCCGCGCTTGACACCCTCGGCAGCCTTCTCCTTGGTGCCTTCGAGAACCGGGATGTCCTGGCGCGTGAGTGCCAGAGCCGTCGGGCCCGTCTTGTTCTCGAGTGCTGCCTGCCATGCGAAAGAGGTCTCGTTGGCGTCACCCGGGCGGACGACGGCGAGGTTCGGGATCGCACGAAGAGCAGCGAGGTGCTCGACCGGCTGGTGGGTCGGGCCGTCTTCGCCGAGACCGATGGAGTCGTGGGTCCAGACGTAGGTGACGGCAGTCTTCATCAGTGCGGCCAGGCGAACCGCCGGACGCATGTAGTCGGAGAAGACCATGAAGGTTCCGCCGTACGGGCGGGTGGGTCCGTGAAGCGCGATGCCGTTGAGGATCGAGCCCATCGCGTGCTCGCGGATGCCGAAGTGGAGCGTGCGGCCGTAAGGCTGCGCATTCCAGTCGTTTGTGGAGATGGAGAACGGGCCGAACGAATCTGCGCCCTTGATGGTGGTGTTGTTGCTGCCGGCGAGGTCGGCGGAGCCGCCCCACAGCTCGGGCAGGATCGGTCCGAGCGCGTTGAGCGCCGAACCGGAGGCCTTGCGAGTCGCAACGCCCTTGGCGTCGGCCTCGTAGGTCGGGAGAGCGTCGGCCCAGCCGGCAGGGAACTCACCGGCGAACAGGCGGTCGAAGAGTTCCTTGCGCTCGGTCTCACGTGCAGCCCACGCGTCGAACTCGACCTGCCATGCCTTGCGTGCGTCGGCGCCGCGGGAGACGACCTCACGGGCGTGAGCCAGGGCGTCGGCGTCGACGTCGAAGGACTTGGCCGGATCGAAGCCGAGGGCTTCCTTGACCGCTGCAACTTCGTCGGCACCGAGAGCGGAGCCGTGGACGTCGCCGGTGTTCATCTTCTTCGGAGCCGGGAAACCGATGATGGTGCGGAGCAAGATGATGGAGGGACGATCGACGACGGCCTTGGCCGCGGCAACCGCGTCGAGGATGCCGGAGACGTTCTCGCCACCTTCGACGTGCTGAACGTGCCAGCCGTATGCCTCGTATCGCTTTCCGACGTCTTCGCCGAGAGCGATGGTGGTGTCGTGCTCGATGGAGATCTTGTTGTCGTCGTAGAAGACGATGAGGTTGCCCAGTTCCTGGACACCGGCGAGAGACGAGGCCTCGGACGTAACGCCTTCTTCGATGTCACCGTCGGACGCGATCACGTAGATGTGATGGTCGAAGGGGGAGGAGCCGACCGGGGTCTCCGGATCGAACAACCCACGCTCACGACGCGCAGCCATCGCCATACCGACTGCGGACGCAAGGCCCTGGCCCAGCGGACCGGTGGTCATCTCGACGCCGACGGTGTGGCCGACCTCGGGGTGGCCGGGGGTCAGTGCGCCCCACGTGCGGAGAGCTTCGAGGTCAGCGAGCTCGAGACCGTAGCCCGACAGGTAGAGCTGGGTGTACAGCGTCAAGGATGAATGGCCACAGGAGAGAACGAAGCGGTCACGGCCGACCCATTCTGCATCCGAAGGATCGTGGCGCATGACGCGCTGGAAGAGGGTGTATGCCAACGGCGCCAAGCTCATTGCAGTTCCGGGATGGCCGTTGCCGACCTTCTGAACCGCGTCGGCGGCGAGCACGCGGGCGGTATCGACAGCCTTGGTGTCCAGGTCGGTCCAGTCCGAGGGGTGGACGGGTTGCGTGAGGACGTGGATCTCGTCTGTGATCGACACTGGCAGATGTCTCCTGACATGGTGTACGTGGATTGCGAGGGTGGGGTGTCCCTCCACTGCGTAACCCAGCCTAATGGTCCTGGCTGTCCGGGTCGATTCGGTTCCTCAATGGCTGCGGTCTACCATCGTTCGTAGTAGAGAACAGTGTCAGCAGTGTGTCGTGAAGAGTTAGTGCGGTAACGCGTGGTGCAAGGAGAGAACGTGCGGACAGGGCAACAGCCGAGCGGACATGGCTTCGGCAGCCCAGGTGCCGCCCCGCGGGCGACCAATACCGATACGGTGTGGGGTCGCGCAACGGGCAAGGTTCTGGCTTATATCGCGCTCACGAAGCCGCGAGTGATCGAATTGCTGTTGGTGGCAACCATTCCGGCAATGCTGTTGGCCGATCGCGGAACAGTCGACATCGTTCTGATCCTCAGCACCCTCTTCGGTGGCTGGATGGGCGCGGCGAGTGCGAACTCGCTCAACTGCGTCGTCGACGCCGACATCGACAAGGTCATGAAGCGCACGGCGAAGCGTCCGCTGGCCCGCGAGGCGGTGCCGACGCGCAACGCGCTCGTCTTCGGGCTCCTTCTCGGACTCGCGTCGTTCCTGTGGCTGTGGTGGCGAGCCAACCTCTTGGCCGGCATCCTCGTCGTGATCACGATCGCGTTCTACGTCCTCATCTACACGATGGTTCTCAAGCGTCGTACCTGGCAGAACGTCATCTGGGGTGGCGCAGCCGGATGTATGCCCGTCCTCGTGGGCTGGGCCGCTGTCACCGGGTCGCTGAGCTGGCAGCCCGTCGTGCTGTTCCTGATCATCTTCTTCTGGACGCCGCCGCACACCTGGGCGCTGGCGATGCGATACAAAGAGGACTACAAAGCTGCCGGTGTTCCCATGCTTCCGGTGATCGCCACCGAAGAGCACGTCACCAAGCAGATTCTGTTCTACAGCTGGGCAATGGTCGTCACGACGCTTGTCCTCGTCCCCGCGTCGGGCGTCATCTACGCCGCAATCACCATCGTCGCCGGTGCGTGGTTCCTGCTCATGGCACATCAGCTGTACCGCAGCGTTCGCGGTGGTGCTCAGGTCAAACCGCTCCGCCTGTTCCTGCAGTCCAACAACTATCTTGCGATCGTGTTCGTCGGCCTCGCTGTCGACTCGGTTCTCGGACTGCAGACGATCAGCGACATGCTCAGCTGATTCTGCTGTGCGCCTTTATTAACCGCGGGCGGTTAATAAAGGCGCACAGCACTTCGCTAGGGAATCAGAACGATCGACCCGGTCGTTGCTCGACCTTCCAGATCCCGATGGGCTGTTGCCGCGTCGGCGAGGGGATACTCGGCGCCGACGCGAATATCGAGCTTCCCGTCCGCAATGGCGTCGAAGACATCGCCGGCACGCCAGGTCAGTTCCTCACGAGTGCGAATGTGATGCGCGAGCGTCGGACGCGTCAGGAACAGCGAACCCGACGAATTGAGCCGCTGCGGGTCGACAGGCGGAACCGGTCCACTGGCCGCACCGAACAAAGCGACCGTGCCGCGGATGCGCACGGAAGCCAAGCTCGAATCAAAAGTTGTCGCACCGACGCCGTCGTATGCCGCCTCTACTCCTTCGCCGCCGGTCAACTCCCGGACTCGCGCTGCTATGTCCTCGTCGTACCGCAGGACCTCCGAGGCACCGGCGCCGCGCGAGAGTTCTTCTTTTGCGTCCGATGACACAGTCGTGATGACCCTCGCCCCGAGGCTGACGGCCATCTGCGTCAGGATCAACCCGACGCCGCCCGCGCCTGCGTGCACGAGCACGGTGTCGCCGCTCTGGATCGGATACGTCGACTTCGCGAGGTAGTGCGCTGTCATCCCCTGCAGGAGCGCCGACGCTGCGGCCGATGCCGGGACACCGTCAGGCACTTTCACGGCGACTGCGGCGGGAACAGCCACCTTCTCGGCATAGCTGCCAGTGGCAGCGGCCCACGCGACCCGGTCGCCCACGGCGAATTCGTTGACCTCGGAACCGACAGCTTCGACGACACCGCTGCCCTCGTCGCCGGGAATGTAGGGGAGCGGACGCTTGTACTGGCCCATTCGGAAGTACGTGTCGATGAAATTGATGCCGATCGCTTCGGTCTTGACGAGTAGATCGCCTGGGCCGGGTGTCGGTTCGGGTTGTTCGGTCAGAGTCAGAACGTCTGGTCCGCCGGTCTCGGTCACGTAGATGGCTCGCATGGTTTCTGTTCTACACCCGAGGCGGCCGACGCTCAGTCCATGCCTGGTGTCGCTTCCGGGCTACCGACCAGTATTGTCGAGTCATGAGCACCGATACCGAGAAGTCGGACGCCACCCCGTCCGCGCCGGAACTGCCGAAGTCCACGGTGAACGCCATCACCAAGTTCGTCGCCGAGCACGGCGGCTCCGCCAGCGCCGTCATCCAGCCGGTCGGCCTGGCCGGCGTTCGCATCACCCTCGTAGGTGCCGACGGCATCCTCGGTGATCAGGTCGTCGAGGACCTCGCCACGGCAAACGCGGTCGTCGCGTCCTTCGACAACGTCACCGTCGCCGAGTGGGAGCGCGAACTGACGAGCATCGTCACCCCGCAGGAAGGCCATTTCAAGAAGATGGCCGGTTGGGTCGCCAACCAGACTCGGTTCCCGAAAGCTCGCAACGAATCCTGAAATGACGTGTGGGGCGTAGGAACACCTTTTGGTGTTCCTACGCCCCACACGTGTCTTGAAGCGTCAGACAGCTGGTATCGGCGAATTGGTCGGCGTGTACTGGCGGGTCTTACCCGCAGCCCAAACTGCTGCGGTCGCAGCCGTGCACAGTCCTGCACCGGCGACGTGCATGATCACCAGAACTTCCGGCACATCGGTGAAGTACTGCACGACACCGATGAGCGACTGCGCGAGGATCAGTCCCAGCAGGACCTTCAGACGGATCTTCACGGCTGCGGATGTCCCGACCGCATACAGGCCGAAGGTCAGACCCACGACCAGCGCGAGATATCCGACCAGAAGCTGTGAGTGCAGATGGACGAGCGTCACGATCTCGATCTCCAGGCGAGGCACCGTCCGGTCCAGTCCCTTGTCGCCGGCGTGCGGGCCTGCGCCCGTTACGAGAGTTCCAGCGACCAAAACGCCGGCGAGCGCGACACCTGACAGCGCGGTAAGCCAGCGCAACGGCTTCGGCATCACGACCAGAGTTGTTGCTTCGTCGGGTTCCGCGATCTTCGCGTACATCACCGTGGCAACCCAGACCATCAGCATCGACGCAACCAGGTGAATGGCGACCGTCCACCACAGCAAGCCTGTGAGGACGGTGATACCGCCGATCACTGCCTGAACGACAGTGCCGAGCGGCATCATCCAGGCGTAGACAAGCACTTCTTTGCGTCGGCGAGCGCGAGTCACCGCAAGCACGATCGCAGCGGCGACGATGACGACCAGGAAGGTCAGCAGGCGGTTGCCGAACTCGACGGCTTGGTGAATCACCGCGACCTGTCCGTGGCCGACCGGGACGAAGCTACCGGGGAAGCACTGCGGCCACGTCGGGCAACCGAGTCCCGAGTCCGTCACGCGCACCACCGCGCCGGTGACAGCGATGCCGCCCTGCGTCAGGATCACGATGAACGCGATGATCTTCTGCGTTTTCAGCGAGGGGAGAGGTAGTCGATCCACCAAGCGTAAAAATCCGGCATACACACGATTCACCACGCCAACGATCGTAGTTCCCCATCAACTACACAGTGTCGTTGGGGCCAGCTCGCTCCGCGCCTGCCCCGCGTCGTTGGGGCCAGCTCGCTCCGCGCCTGCCCCGCGTCGTTGGGGCCAGCTCGCTCCGCGCCTGCCCCGCGTCGTTGGGGCCAGCTCGCTCCGCGCCTGCCCCGCGTCGTTGGGGCCAGCTCGCTCCGCGCCTGCCCCGCGTCGTTGGGGCCAGCTCGCGTCAGTTCGCGCGAACTCGCACGATTCCCGAGATCGTTCCCTGGAAGTACTCGCCCGACTCGGTGATGAGTGCAGACATCTGAAGGGTGTCGTTGAGGATCGTCGACGGCAACGGAGTCGAACCGATCTGAGACCCGTCCTTCGAGTCGATCACCGCGAAGGAGTAACCGTCCAGCGGAGAGGTGTTCGGAGCACCGTCCCGTGTCACCGTGTAAATCGAGCCGTCAGCCGTCGAGAGGTGAGGTACCGCGGAGCTGCGAATCGTGTTGTCCCACACGACATGGCAGCCGACCGGATCGATGTCGACGCGGGTCATTCCGCCGTTGAAGGGTGCCGTGGCGGGGACCGCTGGACCGGCACCTTCAGGAGTCGTGGGGTACGGGTATCCGTGAGTGCCGGCGACGTAGACGGAATGACCGATGCCGACGGGGGAGTTCTCGCTGCCGCTCGGTGAGCCGTCCTGGCTGGCAGCGGACAACACCGGCTGCGTGCACACCTCGGCGCCCGTGTCAGCGCGATAGACATGCAAGCTCACTGTCGGGTGGGCGTTGTCGACGATGGTCAAGAAATCGCTGCCCGTCGACGGGCCGAAGTATGTCGGCGTCGATCCGGTTCCCCAGCTGAGCTGACCCGGATTACGGGCCGGCCCGCGGTCGTACGGCTGACGCCAGTCGATGACGACCTCGTCGCCATTTCGCTTCAGTTGGTAGAGCGCGTGGGTAGTTGCGACAGCAGTGCCCGTCGGGGAGGTGGAGATGCTGTTCTGCACCTGTTCACCTTCGGGGAGCGCAATGCTGTGCGCGATTCGATCCGCGCCGACATACCCGACGGTGCCGTGCCCGGTGGCGAACCAGACATTGCCGTCCCAGTCCGGAGCGAGGCCGGTGACGTTGTCGTCGGCGGCAACCGCACCACTGAGATCGATGACCTCCGCGAGTTCCAGCCGCCAACTGCCGTCCGGATTCTGCGCATGGGAAATGCGGACCAGTTGACGGTTTCCGTCGACGGCTACGAGACGGTTCTCGTTGTCGAGGTAGGCGTAGACGCCGCCGAGCAGACTGCCCTTCGCGAGCGGCAGTTGTGCTGCGGATCTACCCAACGGCGTGGCGTCGGCCTTCGGATCGATCAAATGGATGGTCGGGATCTGGCCGATCATCGTCGTGCAGAGCGAGACGACCATGCCGTCGGAACCCTGGAGGACCGTCGGGCAGGCGGCCATCATCGGGAAAGCTGTCACCTCGTGTGGGCCGGTTCCTGGACCAGGCAGCGGCGTGACGTCGGACGAGCCCGCGTCACCGTGCATGGTGGAAGTACCGACGGGACCGAGGTACGGATTTGCAGGTGCGAGGGGACCGGACACCGAAGGGGTCGCCGTTGCGGGTCCGGCACACAACATGACTGTTGCGGCCACACAGCCGACGATCTGAGCTGTCCGTCGTGTACTCACGTGAACTTGAACCACCTTGCTGCGCAGACTCCGGCCACTGCGGCCCAGATGAGAAGTACGAGAATCGAGAACCAGTCCATCGAGGTGTCGAGGGCCGCTTCGAGTGCGTGTGCGAGAGCGCCGGACGGAACAATGCGGACCAGCGTGTGGACGGCGGTCGGAAGTTCACCACTGGCGAAGACCACACTGCCGATGCCCACCATGATGAACCACAGGATGTTGGCGAGAGCGAGAACGATCTCTGCTCGCAAAGTACCGCCGAGCAGTAGGCCAAGCGCTGCAAATGTGACAGTACCGATGGCAATGACCACTGCGCCGAGTACAAGTTCGACGAATGACGGACGCCATCCCAACGCCAAACCGATAGCGCCGAGCAAGAGTGACTGCAGAGCCACGACGATGATGACGGCAGCGCTCTTGCCTGCGATGATTCCCCACCGCGGTAGCGGCGTTGCACCGAGTCGCTTGAGCGCGCCGTATCGGCGGTCGAATCCGACGGCGATGGCCTGTCCGGTGAACGCCGTCGACATCACGGCAACCATCATGACACCAGGGAGCACGGTATCGACCCGAGAATCGCCCAAATCGCCGATCGGAAGTAGACACAGTCCGATGAGCAGGGTGATCGGGATGAACATGGTGAGCAGCAATTGCTCACCGTTGCGGAGCAGAAGAGTCAACTCCAGTTTGGTCTGCGCCGCCAGCATCTTGGCCGCCGAATTGGGGCGGGGATCCGGCGAGAAGGTGCCTGGCTCGAAGCGGTTCTCGGCGAGCCGCCGGTCTCTGGCAACGCTGATGGGACTGCTCTGGCCGTTCGACGCTGTTTCGTTCATGACCTTGATCTCCGTCATCCCCTCAGTTCCCGGCCCGTCAATTCGAGGAAGACGTCTTCCAGACTCCGTTGATCGACGCGAATGTCGTTGATCAGCACGTCCTGATCGGCACACCATGTTGCGACAGTCGCCACGGTTGCCGGATCGATTGCACCTTCGACGACGTAGGTGCCGGGGTTGGATTCCTCGATGCGGAACCCGGCGAGTGAACCGGCCAGCGAATCGAGGCTCAAACCGGGAACCGTCGTCAGACGGAGTTGTCCTTCGGCGCCCTTGCTGGTGACCTCCGCCGGCGTTCCCGACGCGACGATCTTGCCGTGGTCGATGATGACCAGTTCGTCGGCGAGCGCTTCGGCCTCGTCCATGAGGTGTGTGGTGAGCAGGACGCTCACGCCGTCGCGTCGCAGAGCGTCGATGAGTTCCCACACGAGTAGACGTGCCTGAGCGTCGAGGCCGGCGGTGGGTTCGTCCAGAAATACCAATTCGGGACGGCCGACCAGCGCGCACGCCAGGGACAGTCGTTGCTGCTGGCCTCCGGAGAGGCGGCGGTACGGGGTCTTGCG
Source organism: Rhodococcus sp. D-46 (assembly GCF_011290655.1). Classification (NCBI taxonomy): domain Bacteria; kingdom Bacillati; phylum Actinomycetota; class Actinomycetes; order Mycobacteriales; family Nocardiaceae; genus Rhodococcus; species Rhodococcus sp. D-46. The sequence continues at coordinate 113,725 of NZ_JAANTF010000009.1, forward strand.
CGCATCGGTGAGGCCGAGTTTGGAAAGGAGCCAGGCGGGATCGAGCGGGTCGGCCGAGTATGCGGCCACGAGGTCGAGCATTTCCCCGGCCTTGGACCCGGGGTACGCGCCGCCGCCCTGCAGCATGACACCGATTCGCGAGCGGACTTCACCGGAGTCGGCGATGGGATCGAGACCGAGCACTCGAACCGTGCCGGCATCGGGGGTGACAAACCCTTCGCACATCTCGACGGTGGTTGTCTTACCGGCTCCGTTGGGGCCGAGCAGGGCAACTACCTGGGCCGTCTCGACAGTGAGATCGATACCGTCGACGGCTCGAACACCGTCGAAGGACTTGACGACACCCTGGATCTGTACCGCCGGCGTCGACGATCTGGAGGCTCTCGAGGTCACGGGGAATCAGCGTAAGCCCCCGCCGAGTTGTCTTCGTCTACCGGTCCGCCTTTCGTGATCTCCGCTACTGGCTTGTCGCTACGCCAGGGGAGTGAATTGCGGGTGAAGACGATGAGCGTTCCGGCGGTGAGGATGGTCGCGATGACGGCCTGCACGATCATGAACGGAAGGTATTCGGCGCCGTTGGACATCAACATGACGCTGACGATCGAGGTGAAGACGACGGCAGGGATGCGGAAAATCGGCGCGGTGGCCCACGCCGCCAACGGAAGGATCGCCCACAGCAGGTACCACGGCTGAACGACGGGGAACAGGAGAACGATCGCTCCGAGTGCGATGCCGAGTCCACCGACCGGGTGTATGCGGCCCATGTACACCGAGATCATCATCCGTGCGGTGACGAGCATGGCGACGAGAGTTGCGATGGGCCGCGTGATCGTGAGGATCGCCGTCGTGTGATCGCCGAGTCCGAGTAGTACACCGGCCAATCCCGTGCCGACGCCCAGGAGCGTCGGGATGGACATCCAACTCCGGACTGCGGTGGCGGTGTCGAGGGTGTTGATCCAACCCATACCGAGCCCACTGGCCACGCTGATGACAAACGTGACGACAGCGGCAACGATGCCCAGGAGAATCGCGGCTCCCGCCAAGGCTTTCCAGGTTCCACCCCAACGCCGGGCCAAAGCCATGCCGACAAATCCCAGTGCAAGCAAGGACGGAATTTTGACGGTCGACGACAAGGCGATCAAACCTGATCCCGCAACGAGATAGAACAGCGCTCGCCCACGGATGGGCCCGGACCCTTCGACTGCGCGAAGAGCGATCTCGATTCCGGCGAGCATCAACCCGAGCATGAGTGCTTCGTTGTGGATGCCGGCCACCAAGTGGAAGAGCAACAGTGGGTTCGCGGCACCGAGCCAGAGCGAACTGACGGCAGAGACACCGCATCGCTTGGCCAGTCGCGGTATCGCCCACACGATGAGCGCGACGCCGGCCAATGCGAGCAAGCGGTGCAAGAAGATTCCGGCCACGATGTTGTCGCCGGTCAGTGAGCTGATCCCGCGTCCCAGCCACAGGAAGAACGGTCCGTACGGAGCCGGGGTGTCGCGCCAGATCGTCGGAACCGTGCGGGTGAGAACGTGGTCGACGCCCAGTGCCGCCTTGGGGCCGATGGCGTACGGATCGAGTCCACGGGCCGCGATTTCGCTTTGAGCCAGATACGAGTAGACGTCGCGGCTGAACATCGGCGGTGCGACCGAGAGCGGCAGGATCCACAGCAGGAGTGTGCGGTCCAACTGGGAACGGGTCATGCGCCGCGGTGCGCCGGAACGGCTGCGTATGTCCCCGACTGCAAATCGGCCCATCATCAGCCAGGCCAGAACGACGAGCACGGTTCCGGTCATCGTCATGGTGAGTGAGACCGTCGGCATACGTCCGGGAAGGCTGAGGACTCGAAGTCCTGCGGTCGGATTCTGCAGGACGGGTTGTGCGCCGGCGCCGAGCGCTCCGACTGCCATCAAGACCGCGCCGGTTGCGCCGAATCGGCGAATCCCTCGCAGTTGTGCGGTTTCCTTCGCGTTCAGGCCAGGGCGCTCGTCCTCGTCGCCGTGCAGCACCGCGGCCATACTCTGCCGGGGAGCGGATCCGAAAGGTCGAACGCCGATTGTGGAAAGCGCGAGTGCCTTGGGTTTTTCCAGCAGGATCGCGCGCGCCGATCGGGCGGTCGTCGTCTTCTCGGGGGTCTGCGGCACACCAGGCAGCGTAGCGGCTCCATCCAGCCGGACAGACAAGCACAAACAACGTACGTTGTCCGGATATTCCCGAATGTAATGCAGGTTGCCCTTAGTAGACCTGCGAAAAGAATTCCGTCACACTTGTGTTGTGAAAAGAAATGCGTCAGACCCACGAAGCAAGGAAGTTGCAGGTCAGCCCACTGTAGCGGCCTCGCCGAGTGCTGCCGCAAATCCGGTGACAGTGAGCGTCGAAGGTCAGACGCGGGCGGCAGTGGTCAAGCTGCTACTCGAAGAAGGCCCCATTACCGCCTCCGAAATCGGCACGCGCCTCGGTTTGAGTGCCGCAGGTGTCCGACGTCACTTGGATGCGTTGATCGAGTCCGGCGAAGCCCGAACTGCTTCGGCGTCGTCGCTGCGTCAGCGTGGACGAGGTCGTCCCGCCAAGCAGTTCCAGATCACCGCGACCGGTCGCGGCCGCCTCGGCCACACCTACGACGATCTGGCGGGAGCCGCGATGCGGCAACTCCGTGAAATCGGCGGAGACGCGGCAATCGAGGAGTTCGCCAAGCGTCGGGTTCAGGCGATCGTCGGAGACGTCGAACCGGCTGATCCGACAGATGTCGACAACGTCGAGGCGACAGCGGACGCAATCGCCGAAGCCTTCAACGCGGTGGGGTTCGCGGCGTCGACCCGGCCGGTCGGCAACGGCGTGCAGATCTGCCAACACCATTGCCCGGTTTCCCATGTGGCAGAAGAGTTTCCGGAACTGTGCGAGGCAGAGCAGCAAGCATTCCGGCAATTGCTCGGGACTCATGTTCAGCGTCTGGCGACCATCGCCAACGGTGACTGCGCCTGCACGACGCACGTGCCCCTCGTGTCCACCGGGAGTAGATGACCGGACCAGAGTGTTCTACAGAGCGTTGCCACCGTGCAGCGTTCGAATAGAGATTTTTCAGCTAGTTCTTCAAAGTCAGAACTGCTCGACCACAGCGACCAGCCCTCGCTGAACCCGAGCAGCCGTCAAGAAACAAGACTCCGGAAGGAGCTCGCATGACCGTCACATCAGACCAGGCGACTACCACTGCGGCAGCAGGCACCGAGCCGCTCACGCAGGAAGAGACCATCGCGTCCCTCGGTCATTACGGCTACGGCTGGTCCGATTCCGACGAAGCCGGAGCCAGCGCGCAGCGCGGGTTGTCCGAGGCTGTCGTGCGGGACATCTCCGCCAAGAAGAGCGAGCCCGAGTGGATGCTCGACATCCGCCTCAAGGCGCTGCGCACCTTCGACAAGAAGCCGATGCCGAACTGGGGCAGCGACCTCGAAGGTATTCACTTCGACAACATCAAGTACTTCGTCCGGTCCAGCGAGAAGCAGGCCGAGTCGTGGGAAGACCTGCCCGAGGACATCAAGAACACGTACGACAAGCTCGGCATCCCCGAGGCGGAGAAGCAGCGCCTCGTTGCCGGCGTCGCAGCTCAGTACGAGTCCGAGGTCGTCTACCACTCGATCCGTGAGGACCTCGAGGAGCAGGGCGTCATCTTCCTCGACACGGACACCGGTCTCAAGCAGCACCCGGAGCTGTTCAAGGAGTACTTCGGATCGGTCATCCCGGCCGGCGACAACAAGTTCTCCGCGCTGAACACCGCCGTGTGGTCCGGCGGCTCGTTCATCTACGTTCCGCCGGGAGTCCACGTGGACATCCCGTTGCAGGCGTACTTCCGCATCAACACCGAGAACATGGGTCAGTTCGAGCGCACCCTGATCATCGTCGACGAAGATGCCTCCGTGCACTATGTCGAGGGTTGCACCGCGCCGATCTACAAGTCCGATTCACTGCACTCGGCCGTCGTCGAGATCATCGTGAAGAAGGGCGGCCACTGCCGCTACACGACCATCCAGAACTGGTCCAACAACGTCTACAACCTGGTGACCAAGCGCACCAAGGTCGAGGCAGGCGGATCCATGGAGTGGGTCGACGGCAACATCGGCTCCAAGGTCACCATGAAGTACCCGGCCGTGTGGCTGATGGGCGAGTACGCCCGCGGTGAGGTTCTCTCCGTTGCGTTCTCCGGCGAGGGCCAGCACCAGGACACCGGCGCCAAGATGCTCCACCTCGCGCCGCACACGTCCTCGACCATCATCAGCAAGTCTGTCGCCCGCGGCGGTGGACGTGCGTCGTACCGCGGTCTGGTGCAGGTCAACAAGGGTGCCCACGGTTCCAAGTCGACCGTCAAGTGTGACGCTCTGCTCGTCGACCAGATCAGCCGCAGCGACACCTACCCGTACGTCGACATCCGCGAGGACGACGTCACCATGGGTCACGAGGCCACCGTCTCCAAGGTCAGTGACGATCAGCTCTTCTACCTGATGAGCCGCGGACTGACCGAGGACGAGGCGATGGCCACCATCGTGCGTGGATTCGTCGAGCCCATCGCGAAGGAACTCCCGATGGAGTACGCGCTCGAGCTCAACCGCCTTATCGAACTTCAGATGGAAGGGGCTGTGGGTTAGTGACCACGCCAGAGACCGGAGTCATCGGAGCTGTTGCCGGGGAGAACCCGACCGCTCCTGTAAAGGGTGCAGCCACCGGCTCACCCATCACGAACAAGGGTGAGCAGTTCTCCTCGTTCGACGTCAATGCTTTCGAGGTTCCCGGCGGACGTGACGAGATCTGGCGGTTCACCCCGCTGCGTCGTCTCCGGGGATTGCACGACGGCAGCGCCGTCGCCAACGGACAGGTCACCGTCGAGGTCGACGGCGGAAGCGACATCACCGTCGAGACCGTCGGGCGTGACGACGCACGTCTGGGCAAAGCCGGCGTTCCCGCTGATCGCATTGCAGCGCAGGCGTATTCGAGCTTCGAGACGGCAACGGTCATCTCGGTTGGCGCCGAGGTCGAGGTCGAGAAGCCCGTCGTGGTCACCATGACCGGCCCCGGAGTCGACAACGTCGCCTACGGACACACCCAGATTCGTCTGGCGCAGTTCGCCAAGGCGACGTTCGTGATCGACCAGCGCGGCAGCGGAACCTTCGCGGAGAACATCGAATTCGTTCTCGGTGACAGTGCGCAGCTGACGGTGGTGGCCATCCAGGACTGGGCGGACGACGCAGTTCACGTGACGTCACACCACGCTCGCCTGAACCGCGACGCAGTGCTTCGGTACACCTCGATCAGCCTGGGCGGCGATCTGGTTCGCCTGTCCGCCACCGTCAAGTACGACGGACCGGGCGGCGACGCCGAACTGCTCGGCCTGTACTTCGCCGACGCCGGCCAGCATCTGGAACAGCGTCTGCTGGTGGACCATTCGCAGCCCAACTGCAAGTCCAACGTGGTCTACAAGGGTGCGCTTCAGGGAGATCCCGGATCCGGCAAGCCCGACGCGCACACCGTGTGGATCGGCGACGTTCTCATCCGCGCCGCAGCGGAGGGCACCGACACGTTCGAGCTCAACCGCAACCTGGTGCTGACCGACGGCGCCCGCGCCGACTCGGTTCCGAACCTCGAAATCGAAACCGGTGAGATCGTCGGGGCCGGCCACGCAAGTGCAACGGGACGTTTCGACGACGAGCAGCTGTTCTACCTGCGTGCTCGTGGTATCCCGGAGGATCAGGCTCGTCGTCTGGTCGTACGTGGGTTCTTCCACGAAATCATCAACAAGATCGCTGTTCCCGAGGTGCGCGATCGCCTCGAAGCCGCAGTCGAAGCCGAACTCGCAGCCGTCGGCTCCTGACCGCCCCGCCGGCGACACCACCCCGTCGCTACGCTCGCCCGCCTCATCTTGAAGGAATTTCATGTCTACCAGTGACAACACCACCACCTCGGTCCTCGAGGTTCGTGACCTGCACGTCGAGGTCGCCAACTCCGATGCCAACGCCGAGCCCATCCAGATCCTCAAGGGCGTCGACCTGACGGTCCGCTCCGGGGAGACCCACGCGATCATGGGCCCCAACGGCTCCGGCAAGTCGACTCTGTCGTACGCCATCGCCGGTCACCCCAAGTACCAGGTCACGTCCGGCTCCATCACCCTCAACGGTGAAGACGTCCTCGCAATGAGCGTCGACGAGCGTGCACGTGCCGGGCTCTTCCTGGCCATGCAGTACCCCGTCGAGGTTCCCGGCGTTTCCATGTCCAACTTCCTGCGCACCGCCGCTACGGCCGTGCGAGGCGAGGCTCCCAAGCTGCGCCACTGGGTCAAGGAAGTCAAGGAAGCCCTCAGCGAGCTCGAGATCGATCCCTCGTTCATCGAGCGCTCGGTCAACGAAGGCTTCTCCGGTGGCGAGAAGAAGCGCCACGAGATCCTGCAGTTGGGCATGCTCAAGCCGAAGATCGCGATCCTCGACGAGACCGACTCCGGCCTCGACGTCGACGCTCTGCGCACCGTCTCGGAAGGCGTCAACCGCTACAAGGAGCGCGAGAACGGCGGCGTTCTGCTGATCACGCACTACACGCGCATTCTGCGCTACATCAACCCCGACTTCGTTCACGTGTTCGTCGGTGGCCGCATCGTCGAGTCCGGTGGACCGGAGCTGGCCGACGAGCTCGAGACCAACGGCTACGTTCGTTTCACCGCGGACACCGCAGCTACCCAGGGAGCGTAATCACGATGACCACCTCGGTGCGCGAGCTCGACGTCACAGCGGTTCGGGCCGACTTCCCGATCCTGGCGCGAACCGTGCGCGACGGAAAACCTTTGGTGTACTTGGATTCCGGCGCTACCTCGCAGCGTCCGGTCCAGGTTCTCGATGCCGAACGGGACTTCCTGACCACGTGTAACGCGGCAGTACACCGGGGTGCTCATCAGCTCGCAGAAGAGGCGACGGACGCGTACGAGAATGCTCGCGCCACCATCGCTTCTTTCGTGGGCGCGGATTCGGACGAGTTGGTGTTCACCAAGAACGCCACCGAGGCTCTCAATCTGGTGACCTACGTTCTCGGTGACGATCGCTTCGACCGCCATGTCGGTCCTGGCGACGAAATCGTCATCACCGAACTCGAACACCACGCCAACCTCGTTCCCTGGCAGGAACTTGCGCGCCGAACCGGTGCGACGCTCAAGTGGTACGGAGTCACCGACGACGGCCGGATCGATCTCGATTCGCTGGAGCTGACAGACGCGGTGAAGGTCGTTTCGTTCACCCACCAGTCCAACGTGACCGGCGCGATCGCGCCCGTCGAGGAATTGGTGCGACGAGCACGCGCCGTCGGTGCACTCGTCGTGCTCGACGCGTGCCAGTCGGTGCCTCACATGGCCGTCGACTTCCACGAACTGGGAGTGGACTACGCGGCGTTCTCGGGCCACAAGATGCTCGGCCCTTCGGGGGTCGGAGTTCTCTACGGCCGTCGTGAACTGCTGGCAGCGATGCCTCCGTTCATCACCGGCGGGTCGATGATCGAGACGGTCACCATGGAGGTCAGCACCTACGCGCCGCCGCCTCAGCGTTTCGAAGCCGGCGTACCGATGACCTCACAGGTGGTCGGACTGGGCGCTGCCGTGGATTACCTGAACACCTTCGGGATGGACGCCGTCGCTGCGCACGAGCACGTGTTGGTGGAGGCTGCTCTCGAAAAGTTGTCGGCGATCGAAGGTCTGCGCATCATCGGACCACAGACGTCCGAGAACCGCGGCGGAGCGATTTCCTTTGTCGTGGACGGTATTCACGCCCACGACCTCGGACAGATCCTCGACGACGAGGGCGTCGCGATTCGCGTCGGACACCATTGTGCGTGGCCGCTGCATCGTAAGTTCGGTGTCGCTGCGACGGCCCGTGCGTCGTTTGCGCTCTACAACACCACCGCGGAAATCGATGTTCTCGTTGCCGCGATCAAGCGTGCGCAGGAATTTTTCGGTGTCGCAGGGGAGTTGAACTGAATCATGCGCATGGAGCAGATGTATCAGGAAGTGATCCTCGATCACTACAAACATCCGCACGGCCGCGGACTCCGTGAGCCGTTCGGCGCCGAGGTGCACCACGTCAACCCGACGTGTGGCGACGAGGTGACGTTGCGCGTCCAGATATCCGAGGACGGAACGGTCTCCGACGTCTCGTACGACGGTCAGGGTTGTTCGATCAGCCAGGCGTCGACGTCGGTGCTCAACGACCTCGTCATCGGGATGCAGGTCACCGACGCACTGAAGACGGTGACGGCGTTCAACGAGATGGTGAGCAGTCGGGGCACCGTCGAGGGGGACGAGGACGTTCTCGGCGACGGTATCGCGTTCGTCGGAGTCTCGAAGTATCCGGCACGCGTGAAGTGCGCCTTGCTCGGATGGATGGCATTCAAGGATGCTGTAGTCCAGATTGTCGACGGCAGTGCTGTGACGACGGCGGACAGCAGCAGTGAATTGGTCGACACGACTGAAGGACAGGGATCATGACCGAGACACAACCAGTGCAGGACGCCGAGGTCGGCGCTCCGGTGAATCCGAATCCCGATTCCACTGCGGAATTCGGTGGCGCACAGGGCAGTGGCACTGTCCCGTCGCCTGAGCGACTCGACGAACTCGAAGAAGCGATGCGCGACGTCGTCGATCCCGAACTGGGAATCAACGTCGTCGATCTCGGCTTGGTCTACGGACTCTTCGAAGACGACGGTGTCGTCACGATCGACATGACTTTGACGTCGGCGGCGTGCCCGTTGACCGACGTGATCGAGGACCAGGCGCGCGGCGCACTTGTGCGTAGCGATCTGTGTACCGACATGAAGATCAACTGGGTGTGGTTGCCGCCGTGGGGACCGGACAAGATCACCGAAGACGGACGCGAGCAACTGCGCGCACTCGGCTTCACGGTCTGACAAGCAACCTCGGCACGATCAACTGAATACATTTCACCGGAGCGTCGGTGCCCGTTCGTCGGGTACCGGCGCTTCGGTTTGTTATATAGGGCCGTTTTAGCCATGATATTCAGGACAATAGTCCCAAATGGTTGTTTGATGAATATTTGCTGGAAGCTGACTGATCGGTAACATCGCAGCTGATTGTCACGATGTGATCTCCGGCGGGCGATTTGCCAGTTTCCACCCGAGCTTTCCAAAGTATTCGTCTCATTTTCGAAGTGCCCCGATCAGTTCGAAGCGTCCAGCGGACGCATAAACCTGTTTGCATCATGATCAAGTTGTAAGAGGGAGATTCGTGTGGATGGCAGTCCCGACCGAGGAATCGTTTCCGCAGCTCGTCCGGACGACGAACTCACCTTCCCTCTTTCTGCCGCGCAACTTTCCCTGCTTGTCGCACAACAGCTTCGACCCGAGATTCCCGTCAGCATCGCTCAGTACGTGGACGTGGACGGCCCACTCGACATCGAGCTGCTGACCGCTGCCAGCAAACAGACCGGTCGTGAGATCGGCTCCGGATATCTGCGCCTGGTCGAGGTGGACGGGGTTGCGCGTCAGTGGCTCGATCTCGACATGGACGACTCCCTCGACGTGGTCGATCTTCGCGCCGAATCGGATCCGGAATCTGCAGCGCAGGAATGGATGCGCAGAGAGCACACTGCTGCCATCGATCCGTTCACCGATCGCCTGGTCAGGCTGGCAGTCCTGGTGCTTCGCGACGACCATTACTACTGGTACAGCCGTATTCATCACGTAGCGCTCGACGGTTTCGGCGCGATGTCGATGATGAACCGCACAGCCGAGATCTACACCGCCGCGGTGCGCGATCTACCAGTTCCCCCAGCGGTAACTGCCCCCCTCCAATCGTTGGTGAAGGCAGAGGCCGACTATCTGGGCTCCACGCGGTGGGAGCGCGATCGCGACTACTGGAACACCAAGATGGCCGACAAACCGGGCGGAACCTCGCTCGCGTCCTCGACTGCTCCGTCGCAGGCATGGTCTCGCCTACGGTCGGCGACGGTACCTACGGAACTGCGGAGCTCCCTCGAACGGCTGGCCGCCGCCCACGATGTGACGACGTCGTCAGTGGTGATCGGTGCTCTGGCGGCTTACCTCGCCCGGGCCACCGGGACCCGCGACGTGGTCCTCAGCCTGCCGGTCTCGGGGCGGACGACAAAAGCTGCTCGCCGGTCCGGCGGAATGATGTCGAACGTCGTCCCGATACGTGCGAGCGTCGATCCGCATTTCGCGGTCGGGGACTTGCTGCACGAGGTGAAGATCGAACTCACCGGCGCACTGCGTCATCAGAAGTACCGCCACGAGGACCTACGACGCGACCTCAACGCCGGTGATCACAGCATCGCCGACGGACGAGGCTTCCACGGGCCGTTGATCAACCTCATGCTGTTCCATTCCGGAATCACTCTCGGGGACGCGCACGGCGAACTGAACGTGATCTCGACCGGGCCGATCGAAGACCTCTCCGTCAACGTCTATCAGACTTCCGCAGCCGAAGAGATCCAGATTGACTTCGCCGCGAATCCAGACCTGTACACCAACGAGGACATCTCGCGTCACCACCGGCGTTTCCTCGAGTTCCTCGACTTGTTCTGCGCTGCGGAATCGGGAACTCGATTGATGGATATCGACCCCGACGCCGCGGGTAAATGGATCGCCGAAGTTCAACACGCCCGCAACGTCGAGTACTGGTCTGCGACCTTGTCGAACCCCGCCGAGGAACTGGGTTTGCCGGTCGTCGCCGGATCCGGTCGAACGTCCACGCCCCTCGAGATCGAGGCAGGCCTCTGCCGGAGCCTCGAGACGATGGCGACGACGATGAACACGAGTCTGTTCGTGCTGTTCCAGTCTGCGATGGCCGGACTGCTGCGCCGCGTCGGTTCGGCCGACGAGGTGTCGATCGGTGTCTCGGTCCGAGGGTACGGCGCCTCCAATCCGGACGATTTCGTCTCGATGTTCGCCAACCAGTTGGTGCTTCGCTCGACGGTGTCGAACACCATGACGCTCACCGACCTGGTCGGTGCGGTGGACACCGTCGCAATCGAAGCTCTCGAACACGCAGACATTCTTCTGTCTTCGGTGACCGCCGCACTCGGTGACGGCCGCTGGGTCGAGACGGGCCCGTTGTTCCGGGCGATGGTCTGTTTCGAGGAGCCGCTGGATGCTCACCCGAGATTTCCGGGGCTCATGGTCGGTGCGCCTATCGGATCGGATCTGGCCACCGTGCCGGAACTGTTTGTTTCCCTGGCGATTCCGACTGGTGAGCATGCCGATTTCGATCAGCCGATCTCCGGTGTTCTGGATTGGCTCGGCACGAAGAAGCAAGCCGAGGACCTCGCCGACCGTTATCTACGAATCTTGACCGCGATGGTCGGTACTCCGCACTCGGCGCTCGGCTCAGTGGATCTACTGCGCCCGGAGGCGCGCCAGGCGCTGGTGCCGCCCGTTCTGCCGATTACCCCGGTCCGAACGCTCTCCGAGATCCTTTCCGACCGCATTCGTGCGACCCCGGAAGCGATCGCCGTTGTCGCGGGCAGCGAGCGCGTGTCGTACCGCGAACTCGATCGACGATCGAATCAGTTGGCGCGCAAGCTCGTCGATCATGGCGTGCAATCCGAGTCGTTGGTCGGAATCATGCTGCCGAAATCCGTGGACATGATCGTTGCCGCTGTCGCGGTAGTGAAGGCCGGCGGCGGATACCTCCCACTCGATCGTGCACACCCCGCCGAGCGTTTGGCATACGTGGTCGAGGATGCGCAACCGGTGTGCGTCATCTCCGATTCCACTTTCCCGAACTCCGCCTTCCCGAACTCTGACGTGGTGGTCGTCGGGGTCGAATCCGACGAATACTCCGGTGAGAGTCTGGAAACCGATGAGCGCCCGCGCGGACACGGAGCCGACAATCTGGCGTACGTGATCTACACCTCGGGGTCGACGGGCCGACCCAAAGGTGTCTCCGTCACCCACGCCACTGTGGTGCGATTGTTCGAGAACACGCACGTCGAATTCGGATTCGACGGCAACGACGTGTGGACGATGTTCCACTCGTTCGCCTTCGACTTCTCGGTCTGGGAACTGTGGGGCGCGCTGCTCCACGGCGGAACGCTGGTCCTGGTCGATCACGAGGTATCACGCGACCCTGACGCCTTCCGGGCGCTGGTCGCCGCAGAAGGCGTCACCGTGCTCAATCAGACGCCCTCGGCCTTCTACCAGTACATCGAAGCCGACCTTCGGGCCGATTCGGAGACCCGGCTCCGGTACGTGATCTTCGGTGGCGAAGCCTTGGACCTGCGTCGACTCGGGCGCTGGTACGACAATCACCCGGGGTACGAAAGTCACACGGAATCCGCGCCTGCACTCGTCAACATGTACGGCATCACCGAGACGACGGTGCACGTCACCCATCTCGAACTCGACCGGGCGAGCGCGAGTGCGCTGACCGGCAGCCGGATCGGTGACGCGATCGACGGACTTCGTGTGTACCTGCTCGACGAGCATCTCTCCCCGGTCCCGGTGGGGATCGCGGGGGAGATCTATGTCGCGGGCGGTCAACTCGCCCGTGGCTATCTGGGCCGTCCAGACCTCACCGCGGGCCGGTTCGTTGCCGATCCTTTCAATGCCGGCGGACGACGGTTGTACCGGTCCGGCGACCGCGCACGATGGATTGCGCCCGGACAACTCGAGTACCTCGGACGCGGCGACGCGCAGGTCAAGATCCGCGGATTCCGGATCGAACTCGGCGAAATCGACTCCGTCATCCTCAGCGCGCCGGGAATCGACGATGCCGTGACCGTCGTGGCTCCGACGCCGGCGGGCGGCGCTCTCGTGACCTATGTGACCGCTTCCGACGTCGTGGACGCCGACGCCCTCCGAGCTCACGCCGCCGAAGCCCTCCCGACCTACATGGTTCCCGATGCCTTCATGGTCCTCGATTCGATTCCGTTGACCACCAACGGAAAACTGGACCGGCGTGCGCTGCCTTCGCCTATCCTGGCCTCCACCAAGGTCTTCCGACCCCCGACGACCCCGACCGAGGGCAAGGTTGCGGCGGTTCTGGCTGACATCCTGAGTAGTGGACCGCTCGGACTCGACGATAATTTCTTCCATCTGGGCGGAAACTCGCTGGTAGCGACGACGGCGGTAGCGCGCTTGACCGAAGCCACCGGGGTTAAAATGCCGCTGCGTGCACTCTTCGACCATCCCACGGTGTCTGGGATCGCGGCGACGATCGAGCGTGCGGCACAGACCCCGGACGCCGACGGTATTCAGGTCGTGGCCCGGCCGGCTGTACTGCCTCTCGCTCCCGCGCAGCAGCGACTGTGGTTCCTGAACCGCGTGGCACCGGAATCAGGTGCGTACAACATTCCACTGGCGGTGTCGTTGCGCGGCGCCGTCGATCCCGACGCACTCAGTGCCGCGATCGTGGACGTCGTGACACGTCACGAGTCACTACGCACCGTGTTTCCTCAGGTCGGTGACAACGCGACGCAGAAGGTTCTGGGCCTGGGCGAGGGGATCGCAGGGCTCGAGTCGATCGACGTGGAACGCGGAAGCCTCGAGAGAGTGATCTTCGAATTCTCTTCGGCCGGTTTCGATCTGGTCCGCGAACGTCCGGTGCGCTACCTGCTGATCACTGTCGCCGCCGAGAAGGAAGGCGATGAGGAGGAAGCTGTCCTCGTAGTGGTTCTGCATCACATGGTGGCCGACGGTTGGTCACTCGCCCCGTTGGCTGCTGATCTCACCGGCGCTTACGCCGCTCGCGTCGGCGGCAACAGCCCGCAGTGGGCACCGCTTCCAGTGCAGTACGCCGACTACACGCTCTGGCACCGAGAACACCTCGGGGACACGGCATCCACCGAATCGCTTGCCCACTCACAGATCACGTTCTGGAAGCGGCAGCTGGCAGGAGCACCCGAGCAGCTCCACCTGCCGACGGACCGTCCGCGCGCACTCGACCCGACCATGCGCGGAGCCGGAGTCGACATCAGAATCGGCGCTTCCACGCATCAGAAGCTCGTTGTACTTGCCGCCGATCACGACGCCACGCCGTTCATCGCCCTGCACGCGTGCTTCGCCCTGCTTCTGGCCAGGTACAGCGGCACGGACGACATCGTCATCGGAACACCGGTGGCCGGGCGAGGGGACAGATCTCTCGATCTGCTCGTCGGCATGTTCGTCAACACTCTTGCCCTGCGGACCGTCGTCGATCGGGACGTAACGTTTGCCGCACACCTGTCACAGGTCAGGGCCGTCGACGTGGATGCCTTCGACAATGCGGACGTGCCTTTCGACGTCGTCGTGGACGCGCTCGAACTGGACCGCTCGCCTGCGCACCACCCGGTCTTTCAAGCGGCCATCACCTCGCGGATAGCCACCACCCACACTGCCGAACTGGCCGGGGTGTCGATGACGGCGCGGGCAGTCGAGACGGGGCTGACCAAGTTCGACCTCGAGCTCACCGTCACCGAACGTCACGAGGCCGGAGCTGCAGCTGGGATCGATGCCACGTTCACCTATTCCACCGACCTGTTCGACAGCGCGACCGTCGAAGCGTTGGCGCGAAACTTCGTGACCCTCGTGGAATCGGCAGTGTCGGAACCGACTGCACCGGTTGGTGACCTTCGTGTACTCGGATCGCGGGAGAGTGCCGCGACGTTGCCGCGACGCGGTGTGGCTTCGGTGGGCGAATCGACGCTGGCGCAGATCCTCGGAGACACCGCGAGGAAGTATCCCGACGCGATCGCCCTCGAAGACTCCGAGCGCTCACTCTCGTACGGGGAGCTGGAGCGTCGATCGAATCGGATCGCTCGATACCTCATGGACCTGGGCGTCGGCCCCGAGACACCGGTCGCACTGGCAGTTGCCCGATCGGTCGCCTCCGTGCTCGCAGTCTGGTCGGTCACCAAAGCCGGTGGCGTTTTCGTCCCGGTCGATCCCCGTTATCCCGCAGATCGAGTTGCGCACATGCTCGCGGATTCGGGTGTGCGGATCGGAATTCGGTCCGCCGAGGTTGCGGCCGGTCCGGCAGCCGGCGGGAACGTCGCAGTCTGGATCGACCTCGGCGACGCGGACACGGTCGCAGAATGTGCCGCCTACTCCGACGCTGCCATCGACGACGCTGACAGAACAGCGTCGATCACTGCGGCGTCGGCCGCGTACGTCATCTACACCTCCGGCTCGACCGGAGTGCCGAAGGGCACCGTCGTCACTCACGCGGGTTTGGCCAATCTTGCTCGCGAACAACAGGATCGGTACCGGATCACCGCCGGGTCGCGAACTCTGCATTTTGCGTCACCGAGCTTCGACGGCGCCGTACTCGAGCTACTGCTCGCCGGTTCGACCGGCGCGACGATGGTGATCGCCCCTCCCGACATCTACGGAGGGGAGGCGTTGAGCGAGTTCCTCCGAAGCCACGAGGTCACTCATGCCTTCATCACTCCGGCTGCGCTGGCGACCGTCGATCCGGCGGGCGTGACGGCACTGGAATGCGTAGTCGTCGGCGGCGACGTGTGCACGCCGGAATTGGTCTCGAGCTGGGGCAACGGGCGCAGACTGCACAACGGATACGGTCCGACCGAAACCACTGTCATGGTTGCCATCAGTGACCCACTCTCACCGGGGGAGCCGATCACCATCGGCGGTCCCATCCGCGGCATCGACGCCGTGGTGCTCGACTCTCGGCTGCAACCGGTCCCGATCGGCGGCGTCGGCGAGCTGTACATCGGTGGGCCGGGCCTTGCACGTGGTTACCACCTTCGTCCCGCGCTGACGTCGGATCGGTTTGTCGCGCATCCGTACTCGACGCCCGGTGCCCGGATGTACCGAACCGGTGACCTGGTCCGCTGGACCAAGGACCTGACCCTTCGCTACGTGGGCCGCAGCGATCATCAGCTCAAGATCCGCGGGTTCCGCATCGAACTCGGCGAGATCGACGCTGCTCTGATGGATTCCCCTCTCGTCCAGTTCGCCACGACGATTCCCGTCGAATCCGCCGCGGCTACCACTCTGGCGTCGTACGTGTTGCTGAGCGGCGACGCTGATATCGAGTCGCTGTTCGTGGGACTCGCCGACACGCTACCGCGGTACATGATTCCGTCGTCGATCACCCCGATCGACGCCATTCCGTTGACTCCGGTCGGCAAACTCGATCGCAGAGCGTTGCCGACGCCGATACCGCGCGAAATCCTCGGAACGGGCCGTGAACCCGAGGCCGGACTCGAACGAACCGTTGCCGACGTGTTCGCTTCACTGCTCGACGTGCCCGAGGTCCGGGCCGGAGACAGCTTCTTCGATCTCGGGGGCAACTCGCTCGTCGCGACGCAGGTGTCCGCGCGGTTGAGCGCAGCGACGGGACTCACGGTGGACGTTCGCTCGATCTTCGAATCACCGACCGTCGAAGCTCTCGCTGCGCGTCTGGCGGCGAGCGCCGAAGAGTCAGACGATCGACCTGCCCTGAGCGCCGGTGCTCGCCCTGACCGCCTACCGCTCTCCGCAGCGCAACAGCGCCTGTGGTTCGTCAATCGCTTCGATCCGCAGTCCTCGGTCTACAACATTCCGTTCGCGATCCGCATCACCGGCGACCTCCACGGCGATGCACTCGAGGAGGCGCTTGCGGACGTCATCGCACGCCACGAGGTACTTCGAACGATCTACGTCGACAGCGCGGACGGGCCGAGCCAGGTCATCCGAGCGCTCTCCGACGTGCAGTTCTCCGTCGAGCGCTACTGCGGCTCCGAAGGTATCGACGCGGCGACGAGGGAGTTTGCGGCGCGGGGGTTCGATCTTGGTTCGGATCTGCCGATTCGGGCACTGCTCGTGCGCGTGGACGCCGACGCTCACGTACTGGTCGTCGTCATCCACCACATTGCCTTCGACGGCTGGTCGCTGACTCCTTTTGCCGCAGATTTCATCGCGGCGTACTCGGCGCGCTCTGTCGGAGATGCACCGGTTTTCACGCCGCTCGACGTGCAGTACGCCGATTACGCGCTGTGGCAGCAAGACTCGCTCGGACAGATCAACGATCCGGAGTCTCTGGTTGCCCGCGAGCTGACGTTCTGGACAGCTGCCATGGCTGGCGCCCCGGACGAGGTACTGCTACCGGTGGATCGCCCACGCGGATCTGTCACCACGACCGCCGTCGGATCGGTGCCGATCGTCATCGACGCGGCGACGGCGGAGCGACTCGGCGCCCTGGCGCGGCGCAGTGGCATGACGCAATTCATGGTCGTACACGCGATCTTGGCGGTTGTTCTCGCCCGTCTCGGTGCAACCGACGACGTGGTGGTCGGCACCCCGGTGGCAGGCCGCGGGCGACCCGAGCTGGATTCCCTGATCGGGATGTTCGTCAATTCGGTACCGCTTCGGACGCCGGTCGATCACCGAGCGTCGTTCACCTCCCTGCTCGAGGTCGTCCGTGAACGCGACCTTGCCGCCTTCGCGCACCCCGAGCTGCCCTTCGAGGTGCTGGTCGACGCCCTCGATCTCGACCGGTCCACTACGCGACACCCCCTGTTTCAGGTCATGCTGTCGTACCACCAGAATGTGGTCTCGCCGCAGGTCACGGTCCACGACGCGCATCTCGAAGCGCAAGCACTCGAACCGTCCGTCGCGAAGTTCGACCTCGAGTTCACCCTGCTGGCAGGCGATTCCGAGAAGACCGAGATCACCGGGTCGCTCAGGTTCGCCGAGGCGCTCTTCGACATTGCCACCGCGGAAACGATCGCCGCGCGTGTGCAGTCGGTGGCCCGCGCCGTCGCCGCAGATCCGGACGCCGCGATCGACGACCTAGATTTCCTCAGCACCCTCGAGCGGGCGTCGCTGATGCCGGTTCGCGGTCCGGCGTGGACCAGTTCGCGCACCTTGGCCGAAATATTGACGCGGACCGCCACCCGTTCAGGCGATTCGGTGGCCCTTCGATCCGGTGACACCACCGTGCTCTACCGAGATCTCTTCGCCCGTGCATCGGCGCTTGCCCGCCGTCTGACCACGGAACGGATCGGTGCCGAAGACATTGTGGCGATCGCGATTCCGCGCTCGATCGACTCGATCGTCGCCTTGTGGGGCGTTTCCTTGACCGGCGCCGCGTTTGTTCCGGTCGATCCGCGATACCCCGCCGATCGCATTCTGCACATGCTCACCGACTCCGGAGCCACTCGCGGAGTGACGACGGAAGCGGTGATCGAATCACTGCCCCGCCCGGTTCCGTGGATGACAATGGACGACATCCACGGCGACGGTGTCGGGCAGCCGGTTCCGGCCGCGCCGATCCGAATCGACAACCTCGCCTACATCATCTACACCTCCGGATCGACGGGAAAGCCCAAGGGCGTCAGCATCACTCATCGTGGCCTGAGCGCGTTGGCGGCCGAGCAGACGGCGCGTTACGGCATCTCGGCGCAGTCGCGGACGCTGCACTTCTCCTCACCGAGCTTCGACGCATCCATCCTCGAACTGCTGCTCGCAGTCGGTGAAGGCGCGACGATGGTGATCGCCTCTCCCGACGTCTACGGCGGCCAGGACCTCGCCGAATTGGTCACCGATCACCAGGTGACCCACGCGTTCATCACACCGGCAGCGCTGGCCTCGGTCGATCCCACCGGGCTGGACGTCTTGCAGTCGATCGTTGTCGGTGGCGAGGCATGCCCACCCGAACTGGTCCGTAAGTGGGCACCGGGTCGCCGATTGTTCAACGGCTACGGGCCGACGGAAACCACCGTCATGGTCTGCATCAGTGATGCCTTGAGCGTGGGGGAGACCGTGACCATCGGCGGGCCCGTCCGCGGCGTGTCCGCGGTAATTCTCGACGGCTCGGCTCAGCCGGTACCCGTCGGGGTCACCGGTGAGCTCTACATCGCCGGCCTGGGACTTGCCCGCGGCTACCTCGACCAACCCGCCTTGACGGCGACGCGATTCGTGGCAGCGCCGTTCGGCCCGGCCGGCACCCGCATGTACCGGACCGGTGACTTGGTTCGGTGGACGCCGCTCGGGACGATCGAATACGTCGGACGCTCCGATCACCAGGTGAAAGTGCGCGGATTCCGCATCGAACTGGGCGAGATCGACTCCGTCCTCAGCACTTACCCCGGCGTCGAGTTCGCGGTCACCGTGGGCGTCGACGCAGCTTCCGGTGAGACGATGTTGGCGTCGTACGTAGTGCTCGGCGCCGATGCGGTCGAGATGGACGAGTTGCTGAGCCATACGCGCCGCTCACTGCCCGCCTTCATGGTGCCGTCGGCGATCACCCCGATCGATCACGTACCGCTGACCCCCGTCGGGAAGCTCGACCGATCGGCGCTGCCGGCGCCGACACTGCGTTCGTCCGAGCGAAGTGTCGAGCCGCTGACGACCGCGACCGAACTCCAGGTTGCCGGCGTCGTGGCGGAACTGCTGGGTATCGAACAGATCAGTGCGTCGGACAGTTTCTTCGAACTCGGTGGCAACTCACTGCTCGCCACCAGACTGGCCCAGCGACTCGGCGAGTCGTTGGGCAGGCAGGTGCCTGTCCGAATGCTGTTCGAGCACCCCGAAATTCGGGAACTTGCCACCGCGCTCGACACATCCGCCGGGGCGAAGGCGCTTCCACCGATCACCGCCGTAGACCGCCCCGAGCGAATTCCGCTGTCCTACGCGCAAGCACGCATCTGGTTCCTCAACCAGATGGATCCCGGCTCACCCGCGTACAACGTCCCTGCTGCGATCTCCCTCGACGGTGCACTCGACGTTCCGGCCCTCGAAGCTGCGGTCCTCGACGTGATCGAAAGGCACGAAATCCTGCGCACGGTGTTCCCCGACTCCGGCACCGGTCCACACCAGGTGATCCAGGATGCATTCACCTCGTTCGAGTACGGAAATGCGGACACCCGTGAACCGGCAGAGTTCGCCAGAGAATTCGCGTCGCGTGGATTCGACATCACGACCCAAGCTCCCGTTCGCGCGCTCCTGCTCGAATCGACGCCGCAGCACCACACACTTGTCATCGTGATCCACCACATCGCGGCGGACGGATGGTCGATCGCGCCGTTGATGAAGGACGTGCTCACCGCCTACGTCGCGAGAAGTTCGGGACACGCTCCCGAGTTCACCCCGCTCGAAGTGCACTACGCGGACTTCGCCATCTGGCAGCGGGAAGCGCTGGGCTCGGTGGACGAATCCGAGAGCGTGCTAGGGGCACAGGCGTCGTACTGGCGGGAGACGTTGCGGGGAGCACCTGAATTGATCGACCTTCCGAGCGATCGAGCGCGCCCGCGCACCCAGTCGTTAAGCGGTGCCCACACCGCGGTCTCGCTTCCGGCGCACACCCGGATCGCGGTCGAGGCGGTTGCCGGAGCCAATGCGGCGACGCCGTTCATGGTGCTGCACGCTGCCTATGCCGTTCTGCTGTCCAGGCTGAGTCGAAGCACCGACATCGTGATCGGATCTCCGGTCGCCGGGCGAGGACACCGAGTTCTCGACGACCTCGTGGGAATGTTCGTGGGCACGGTCGGACTGCGCACGACGGTCGATCCCGGGTCGACGTTCGTCGACGTTCTGCGTACTGTCCGCTCCGTCGATCTCGACGCCTTCGCCCACGCGGACATTCCGTTCGAGCAGGTCGTGGACGTGGTGGCGCCGACCCGGAGCACCGACCGTCATCCGGTGTTCCAGACGATGATCTCGTTCCACGGCGCCCACCCGACGACGTGGGACCTGCCTGGACTTGCCGTTCGTGCCCACGAGATCACACCGGACATCGCCAAGTACGACCTGCAGTTCACCGTTGTCGAACAGACCGCGGAGGAAGGCGGCGGCTACGAGGCCTCCCTCACCTACGCGAAGGATCTCTTCGACACCGATACGGCGGAGTCGTTTGCTGTGATGCTGGAAACGATCGTCGAGACACTGACTGCCCAGCCCTCCGCCGTCGTCGGTGACGTGGATCTTGCGGGACGTCGCCTGCGTGCGTTGCCCGGACGTCCGGCCGGCGATGCTTTGACCTTGCCGGAGTTGCTGCTTCGCGGCGCTGCCGATCCGCACGCTCCGGCAATCGTCGACGTCGCCACATCCGTCACGCTCACGTACGGCGAACTCGACCGACGCTCCGACGCTATGGCGTTTGCGTTGATCGCTCGCGGAATAGCGCCGGAAATGATGGTGGCACTGGCGCTTCCGAGGTCGGCCGACTATGTGATCGCGCTCTGGGCCGTAGCGAAAGCCGGCGGAGTGTTTCTTCCCGTGGATCCGGCGTACCCCGCCGAGCGGATCGAGCACATGCTCACCGACAGTGGAGCGGTACTCGGTATCACCAGGGGCGAGTATGCGGCCGACCTTCCTGGCGTCACATCGTGGATCGAGTTGGATGCGATCGAATTCACCACCGAAATCGAGGCAGTCCATTCCGAGACACTGCCGGACGCGCCACTCGAGTTCGACAACCCGGCCTACTTGATCTACACCTCGGGCTCGACAGGAAAACCCAAGGGCGTATTGGTCACTCACGCGGGACTGGCAGCGTTTGCCGACGAACAGCGGGAGCGTTTCGGCGTCACCGCGCACTCTCGCGCTCTGAGCTTCGCCTCGACGAGCTTCGACGCGTCGGTTCTCGAGCTCCTTCTGGCTTTCGGCGCCGGCGCAACGATGGTGATAGCGCCTCCGACAGTTCTCGGCGGTGTCGAATTGCACGAACTGCTCGACGAGCAGACGATCACCCATGCTTTCGTGACTCCAGCCGCCTTGGCGACTGTCGATCCCGCCGGGCTCGACCATCTCGAAGCCGTCGTCGTCGGCGGCGACGCCTGTTCCGCCGACCTCGTATCTCGGTGGGCACCGGGGCGCCGAATGTTCAACGCGTACGGCCCGACCGAGGCCACCGTCGCCGTCACCATCAGTGATTCGCTGGTCGCGGGGGAGCCCGTGACGATCGGCGGCCCGATCCGCGGCGTGGACGCGATGATTCTCGATTCCCGACTGCACTCGGTTCCCGGCCAGGTCGTCGGTGAGCTCTACGTCAGCGGCGACGGTCTCGCCCGCGGGTACCTCGGCAACCCCGCACTCACAGCCGCGCGCTTCGTCGCCGACCCGCATGGACCCGAAGGCGCTCGCATGTACCGCACCGGGGATCTTGTGCGCGAAAATCGCTCAGGGGCACTGATCTACCTCGGACGCGCAGACCACCAGGTCAAGATCCGAGGGTTCCGAATCGAACTCGGAGAAATCGACGCGGTGCTGGCAGCGGAAGCGTCCGTGCATTCGGCTGTCAGCGTCGTCGTCGGGGAGGGCGTCGACGCTCGGATCGTCGCGTACGTCGTCCCGGCACATGCGGACTTCGACGCCGCCGCGCTACGCCGTCACGCAGGTATATCGCTGCCTGCGCACATGATCCCGTCCGCTGTTGTCGTGATCGACGCAGTCCCGACCACACCGGCGGGCAAGCTCGATCGCAGCGCTCTGCCTGCTCCCAACTGGGAGTCGCCGAGTGGACGCAGTCCGGAAGGCAGCGACGAGATCGCGATCTGCGCTGCTTTCGCAGAGGTACTCGATCTGGCCGACGTAGACACGTACGCCGATTCGAGTTTCTTCGAACTCGGCGGCAACTCACTCATGGCAACGCGTTTGGTCGCTGCCATCAAAGAACGCACCAGCATGACCGTCCCCGTCGCGTGGATATTCTCCGACCCGACTCCGGAGGCATTGGCGCGCAGACTCTTCGAACTCGAGGCAACAGTTGTGACAAGTGACGCGGATACCTCCGCACTTGCGGTAGTCCTGCCACTACGTCCGGAAGGCCGCGCCGAGCCACTGTTCTGCATCCATCCGGCCATCGGATTGGCCTGGTGCTACGGAGCGCTCGATCGCTACGTCGACTCCAGCCGGCCGCTCTACGGCCTGCAGTCGCCGGTCCTGACGGACTCCGAATTTCGGGCGGAGCTGATCGAGGACTTCGCGGCGCGGTACGTCGAGGAAATTCGCGGAGTTCAGCCGCACGGTCCGTATCACCTGCTGGGGTGGTCCATCGGCGGATTGATCGCTCACGCGGCGGCGGTACAGTTGCAAGCCGCGGGTGAGAGCGTCGCCGACCTGATTCTGCTCGACAGCTTCGTTCTCGAAGACCCGACGATGGCAGGCGCGCAGCCTTCTCTCGCCGAACTGATCGGCGGGTTGGGGATCTCGGTCCCGGACACCGGCGAGCGTGATCTGACACCCGAGGACGCCGAAGCGCTCTTGCGCGAAGCCATCGGCGATCACCCCTTGGTCTCGAGCGATCGGATCGAGCGACTGTTCGAGGAATACTCCGCCGGCGCCGAACTGGCTCACCGATACCGCCCGGGCAAGTTCGTGGGCGATCTGCTGTTCTTCTCGGCACACGCCGACACCTTCGACCCGCTGCGAACCGCGTCGGCGTGGCGACCGTTCGTCTCCGGGGTGATCATCGACCGTCCGGTGCCCACGTCACACGCCGAAATGTTCACCGAGGCAGGTCTGGAGGCGATCGGACCCGTGATCAACCTTGCGGTCGGAACGGGTCGTCACGCGGCCCCGGACGTCGACGCAGAGTTGGACGCTCTGATCGAGATCCAAGACGTGCGCGGCTGACTCAGGCTCGTTTCTTCCTCGGTGTAGTCGACTTCGACGAGCCGGCCTTGGAGGCGTTCGACTTCGCTTCGTCCACACTGCGCTGCAGTGCGGCAACCAGGTCCACCACCTCCGCATCGGTGCCCTCTTGGTCGACCTCGGCGGCCGGGATGACCTTCTTGCCGCCGTTCTCGATCATCTCGTCGAGCAACTGCCTCAGTTGGAGCTGATAGTCGTCGGTGAACTCGGTCGGATCGAAATCGCCCGCCATGCTCTCGACGAGCGTCTGCGCCATCTTCAGTTCCTTCGCCTTCGGCTTCTCCACGTCGTCGAGGGAAGGGAACTCTGCTGCACGAACTTCGTCGGGCCACAGCAAGGTCTGGATCACCAGAACACCATCGCGAGCGCGCATCGCGGCCAGGCGCGTCTTCTGTCGCAGCGTGAAATGCACCAGTGCCGTTCGATCACTCTCGGTGAGCACAGTCGAAAGCAGGACGTACGCCTTCGGCGACGCCGAATCGGGCTCGAGGAAGTAACTCTTCTCGAACAAGATCGGATCGATCTGATCGTTCGGCACGAATTCCAGCACCGGAATCTCGTGCTTCTCCGCAGCCGGGAGTTTGTTGAAGTCCTCGTCGCTCAAGATGACGCGCGATCCGTCTTCCGAGTCGTACGCCTTGTCGATGTCCGCGAACTGAACCGTGTTTCCGCACTCGGAACACACACGGTTGTACTTGATGCGGCCACCGTCTTTTGCATGGACCTGGTGAAATCGGATGTCGTGGTCCTCGGTCGCCGAGTACACCTTGACCGGGACGTTGACCAGACCGAAGGCTATCGAGCCTTTCCAAATCGAGCGCATGCCTCCCATGATGGTCGCCGCCGGCCGTTTGCGCGAGGCAAACGATCACGGTTGATCCCGAACCGTTGCGTGTGGATGGGTCGGTTCGGGGCGTATCGAGCGGGTATCCGCTTCGAGAACCCGACTCGCACACCTGGGGAGACGCTCCGATGAGAATCCGAACCTACCGTCGACGCGTCACCGCGGCGCTGGCGATTTCACTGGTTCCACTGCTGTTTGCGCCTTGGCCCGCGAACGCAGATCCGGCACGCACCGTAACCATCAGCGTCCACTCCGACGCGATGGGCCGCGACATTCCACTCGAGGTGGTCCTCCCCGCCGACACGAGCGCCCCACGGCCCACGTTGTATCTGCTCAACGGCGCCGGTGGTGGCGAGGACAGTGCAACGTGGGAAGGACGGACCGATGTCCTGGACTTCTTCGCCGACAAGAACGTCAACGTCGTGACGCCGCTGGAAGGTGCGTTCAGCTACTACACCGACTGGCAGAAAGACGATCCCGTACTCGGGCGCAACAAGTGGCAGACGTTCCTCACTCGCGAACTGCCGCCCGTCATCGATGCGCAGTTCGGTACCAACGGGGTCAACTCCATCGCGGCGATTTCGATGACGGCGACGTCGGTACTCAATCTCGCGATCTCGGCACCAGGGCTTTATCGGAGTGTCGGGGCCTACAGCGGGTGCGCGGAGACTTCCACCCAGCCGGGTCAGGACTATGTGCGGTTGGTGGTCGGCGCGCGGGGTGGCGCTGATCCGACAAACATGTGGGGACCGTTCGACGGTCCGGGGTGGCGCGAGAACGATCCGGTCGTGAACGCGGAGAAGTTGCGGGGGACCGCACTGTACGTTTCCACCGGATCCGGGCTGCCAGGTCCGCATGACAACCTTCAGGCACCCGATGTGAACGGAAATCCCGGAGCCCTCCTTAATCAGATCGTCGTCGGCGGCATCATCGAATCCGCGGTCAACGGGTGCACGCACGGCTTGGCGGACCGACTGAACGCACTGGGCATCCCCGCGACCTTCGACTTCAAGCCGACTGGAACCCACTCGTGGGGCTACTGGCAGGACGACCTACACAATTCCTGGCCGATGATCGCCGGCTCGATGGGAGCGCAGTAGTCGGTCCGGAGTGCTCACCTCAGAAACGGCGCGCGCATCAACGTCTTTCGGACGTGCCACGGTGACGATCGGAACAGGGTTGCCATCACCTTCGCCGTCGCGGACGCGTCCCGCCGATCGGACAGGTAGGACCGCTGAGCCTCGACCGGTAGATCGAAGAACGTGTCGAAGAATGTCGCGACCTCTCTCGAGCCGAGGGTGAGAAGTGCGTTCAGGCCAACGCGGCGAAGGGCAGACACCGCCTTGGCCGACCGCGGCCAGAGCGCCGCGTTGGGATCTCCACCGTCGGCGATTGCTTTGGCGACAGCGTCTGCCTCGGCGAGTGACGAGGCAACGCTGTATCCGGTTCCCGGATGCATCAGACCGCCTCGCCCGCCGAAACGGAGGACACCGTCGGGGAACGATTCCTTCGGGCCTTCGACTGCAAAACGGACTCGCTCGACCGGTGCGTCGTCGGGGACTTCGCAGCCCCGATTGCGAAGCCGGGTGCGCAGACGCGCTTCGAGTTCGCGGAGCCCCAACGCCGGCCGGCCGACGAGGCAGGTCTCCTCGAGGAGAACTCGCTCGTCATCGAGTGGGACCGCATAGAGAAACGACGGAGTGTCGGCGTCGGAGGCGCCGTTGTCTGTTCGCCAGTCCATGAACCAGGCTTCGCCACCACCCAGAATCGGATCGGCCAGAGCGCGGTCGACGATCACTCCGAAGGCGGTCTGCTGGGCGGTTGTCACCGTCAGTTCGGTACCTCGGGCGTCGATGACGACGGAACCTGTCAGCTGCGATCCGTCCACGCACAGGACGGCGGTAGGTGACAGTGTTTGAGCACGCACGGCTCTGAACTGTACGGATGTTCCCGAGAGAAATGATTGCAGTAAAGATGTACTCAATACGCAATATGTGCGATCAAGCGTTTTCTGTCTGCGGGTCCACACGCTCGGGCGTTCGATCCGGCTTGCGATCACATCGACCGGCAGCCACGACGGCAGCTCGTCAGCCCACGCCGAATAGGTCGGCGTCCACACCCGATGGGGATGCGGATCGACAACGACGACGGTGAGTTGCCGGGCGATACAGCGGGTGGCGAGTGCCCGCCCGGCCGGGCCGCCACCGACGATCACCACGTCGGCGGTGGAGTTGTCTGTGCTCACGACCGGCGCACTACATCGATCCCGTTGCGAGCAGACCGCCGTCGACCCGGACCGTTTCGCCCGTGATCCACGCCGCCGCGTCGGAGACGAGGAAGCCGACCAGACCGGCAACGTCCTCGGGGGTGCCGAGCCGCTTCATCGGGTAGCCCGCCGATGCCTTGTCCTCGCCGGCAGCGACCAGGGCTGCCGCGAACTGCGTCTTGACGATCCCGGGAGCTACGGCGTTGACACGAATCTTCGGTCCCAGTTGCCAGGCCAGTTCTTCCGTCAGGCGGATGAGCGCAGCCTTCGACGCGCCGTACGCCGCGATGACGCCCGTCGACCGGATCCCGGCCACACTTGCCAGGTTCACGACGGCTCCACCGTGTTCGCCCATCCATGCCCGATGTGCTTGTTGGACGTAACCGAGGGCGGCAACCACATTCACGTCGAAGATCTTGCGCACGGCGTCGAGGTCAGCTTCCATGAGCGAACCGAAGACGGGGTTGATTCCGGTGTTGTTGACCAGAATGTCGAGTGAACCGAATTCGGACACGGCGCGGTCGACGGCACCGGAGCGGGCTTCGGCATCGGCTGCGTTGCCCGCGAATGCGACGACCTTTCCGCCGTGCCCCAGAGCGGACAGCTCGGATGCGGCGGCCTCGAGAGGCTCCGGCTTGCGGGCTGTGATCAAGACGTCGGCACCGCGAGCGAGGAGTTCGGCGGCGACAGCTTTGCCGATTCCGCGACTTGCGCCGGTGACGATGGTGGCACGGCCTTCGAGGTCGCGAGGACGAGTGCTGTTTTCGCTAGTCATGTCCCGAACGTTAGCGGACTCACACGCTGCTGGTCGGAACGACCGTCAGGTCACGGTAAAATCGATAGTTCTTGTGTCTGTAGTCAGGCATTGTTTACCCGTATTCGTCGTTTTTCCTGAGGAGTTTGCTTGATTACCGCCACTGACCTCGAAGTTCGTGCCGGTGTCCGCACCCTTCTCACGGCTCCCGGGCCTTCGTTGCGCATCCAGCCGGGCGACCGGATCGGACTCGTCGGACGTAACGGAGCCGGAAAGACGACCACACTGCGCATCCTCGCCGGCGAAGGTGAGGCATATGCGGGAAGCGTCGTACGTACCGGTGAACTCGGATACCTCCCGCAGGACCCCAAAGAGGGCGACCTGAGCGTCCTCGCCAAGGACCGGGTTCTCTCCGCACGTGGCCTCGACACGATGCTCCGCGAGATGGAGAAGCAGCAGATTCTGATGGGCGAGGTGCTCGATCAGGAATCGCAGGACCGCGCGGTCAAGAAGTACGGTCAGCTCGAGGATCGGTTCTCGGCCCTCGGCGGATACGAAGCCGAGAGTGAAGCTGCACGCATCACCAGCAGCCTCGGTCTCGAAGACCGCATTCTCGGGCAGCCGCTCAGCACGCTGTCCGGCGGTCAGCGTCGTCGCGTCGAATTGGCGCGCATCCTCTTCGCCGCCTCCGACGGCAGCGGTGCCCGCTCGGACACGACTCTGCTGCTCGACGAGCCCACCAACCACCTCGACGCCGACTCCATCACCTGGCTGCGTGGCTTCCTCCAGAACCACGAGGGTGGACTGGTGGTCATCAGCCACGACGTCGACCTGCTCAACGACGTCGTCAACCGCGTGTGGTTCCTCGATGCCGTCCGCGGTGAGGCCGACGTCTACAACATGAACTGGAAGAAGTACCTCGACGCTCGTGCCACGGACGAGCAGCGTCGTCGCCGCGAGCGCGCCAATGCCGAGAAGAAGGCCGGTGCGCTGCGGATTCAGGCCGCCAAGATGGGCGCAAAGGCAACCAAGGCCGTCGCGGCTCAGAACATGGCCAAGCGAGCCGACAAATTGATGGCGAACCTCGATGCCGAACGTGTCTCGGACAAGGTTGCGCGGATTCGTTTCCCCGAACCCGCCGCTTGTGGCAAGACTCCGCTGATGGGCAAGAACCTCACCAAGGTGTACGGCTCGCTCGAGATCTTCACCGGTGTCGATCTCGCGATCGATCGTGGGTCTCGTGTGGTGATCCTCGGACTCAACGGTGCAGGTAAGACCACACTGCTCCGCATCCTCGCGGGCGCGGAGAAAGCGGACGCTGGTGAGCTGATCGCCGGTCACGGACTCAAGGTCGGCTACTTCGCTCAGGAGCACGACACCCTCGACGACGACGCGTCCGTGTGGGAGAACATCCGCCACGCCGCGCCGGACACAGGGGAGCAGGAACTGCGTTCGCTGCTCGGTGCCTTCATGTTCACCGGCCCGCAGCTCGAACAGCCGGCCGGAACGCTCTCGGGTGGTGAAAAGACGCGTCTGGCTCTGGCCGGTCTGGTGTCGTCCGCTGCCAACGTTCTGCTTCTCGACGAGCCCACCAACAACCTGGACCCGATCTCACGCGAGCAGGTGCTCGACGCGCTCCGCAGCTACACCGGTGCCGTCGTCCTGGTCACCCACGATCCGGGCGCTGCCGAGGCCCTCAACCCCGAGCGGGTCATCCTCCTGCCCGACGGCAACGAGGACCACTGGTCGCAGGAATACCTCGAGCTGATCCAGCTCGCCTAACCCCCTGTGCGCCTTTTTGGTAGTGGGAACTACCAAAAAGGCGCACAGGGGCGAAGCCCCTCAATCTCTCCGCCGCACCGATTCCTCGACCAGATCGAGAACCGCTGACAGGTTGTCGACGCCGTGGCCGGAGGCGATTCTCGCGACCAGGCCGTCCATCACCAGATCCAGGTATCCGATCAGAATTTCGGTGGGGACGTCGTCACGGAGTCTGCCTGCCGATTTCTGTCTGGCGAGACGCGCACTGGTCGCTTCCGTCAGTTCTACGGAGCGCTGTGACCACTTCTCGCGGAAATCGGCGTCGTTGCGCAGTCGACGCGCTATCTCCAGTCGCGTTCCCAGCCAATCGAATTGGTCGGGCTGCGCGAGCATGTCCCGCATGACCTGGACGAGGCCCTCTTCGGCGACGACATCTGCCATCCGGCTCGCATCCTCGCTTGCGAGAGCGAGGAACAGGCCGTCCTTGTCCTTGAAGTGATGGAAGATCGCTCCGCGGGACAAACCGGTGACTTCTTCGAGACGGCGAACTGTGGCGCCGTCGTAGCCGTATTCCGCAAAGCAGCGGCGGGCGCCGTCAAGGATCTGACTGCGCCGTGCCGCGAGATGGTCTTCACTGACCTTGGGCACGGGCATCCCTCCTTTGTCGGGTTGCCTGTGAACACTTTCGGCCGTAGGCGCTGAATGTCGACTCAGTGCACAAAGCGCTCACGACCACCGATGAAACCTGGTTCGCCTTCCGGCGAAAGTGGTCGTGAGCGCTTTGTGACCCGTCAGGGGCCGAAAGTGCTCACAGGCACGTAGTGCCTACTAGCCGCGGATCATGTTGCGAAGCACGTACTGCAGGATGCCGCCGTTGCGGTAGTAATCCGCTTCGCCGGGGGTATCGATGCGTACGACTGCGTCGAACACGACCTTCTCGCCGTTCTCGCGCGTCGCCGTGACCTTCATGGTCTTCGGGGTGACGCCCTCGTTGAGCTTCTCGACACCTTCGATGTCGAAGGTCTCGGTGCCGTCGAGCTTGAGCGAACCTGCGGACTCGCCGACCGGGAACTGCAGCGGGACAACGCCCATGCCGATCAGGTTGGAGCGGTGGATGCGCTCGAACGACTCGGTGATGACGGCCTTGACGCCGAGCAGGCTCGTGCCCTTGGCTGCCCAGTCACGCGAGGATCCGGAGCCGTACTCCTTGCCGCCCAGGACGACCAGCGGGATGCCGGCTGCCTGGTAGTTCTGCGACGCGTCGTAGATGAATGCCTGCGGTGCGCCTTCCTGCGTGAAGTCGCGGGTGTAACCACCCGAGACGTCGTCGAGGAGCTGGTTGCGCAGACGGATGTTCGCGAACGTTCCGCGAATCATGACCTCGTGGTTACCGCGACGCGAGCCGAGCGAGTTGTAATCCGCACGCTCGACGCCGTGGGAGTCGAGGTACTGCGCAGCGGGGGTACCGACCTTGATCGGACCTGCCGGGCTGATGTGGTCGGTGGTGACCGAGTCGCCGAGCAGTGCGAGGACGCGAGCGCCCTTGATGTCCTTGACCGGAGCCGGATCCATCGTCATGCCGTCGAAGTAAGGTGGCTTCCGCACGTAGGTGGAGTTCTCGTCCCACTCGAAGGTGTCACCCTTCGGGGTTTCGAGGTTCTGCCAGCGGCTGTCGCCCGCAAAGATGGTTGCGTACGACTTGCGGAACATGTCCTGGTCGATCGAGGACTTGATGGTCTCTTCGATTTCCTGCGTGGACGGCCAGATGTCCTTGAGGTAGACGGGGTTTCCGTCGGTGTCGTT
This sequence comes from Rhodococcus sp. D-46, assembly GCF_011290655.1. NCBI lineage: Bacteria > Bacillati > Actinomycetota > Actinomycetes > Mycobacteriales > Nocardiaceae > Rhodococcus > Rhodococcus sp. D-46. The sequence goes on from NZ_JAANTF010000009.1 coordinate 144,718, forward strand.
ACCGAGCGAATCGGTCTCGAAGTCGAAGTCCATGGTTCCGGCGAGGCCGTAGGCAATCACGAGCGGCGGGGAAGCCAGGTAGTTCATCTTGACGTCGGGGGAGATACGTCCCTCGAAGTTACGGTTACCCGAGAGCACCGCGGTGACCGAGAGGTCGTTGTCGTTGATCGCCTTCGAGACTGCCTCGGGCAGCGGTCCGGTGTTACCGATGCACGTGGTGCAGCCGTAACCGCCGAGGTAGTAACCGAGCTTCTCGAGGTACGGCCACAGGCCGGCCTTCTCGTAGTAGTCGGTGACGACCTGCGAACCGGGAGCCATGTTGGTCTTGACCCACGGCTTGGTGGCGAGGCCCTTTTCGACGGCGTTGCGTGCGAGCAGTGCAGCACCGAGCATGACCGACGGGTTGGACGTGTTGGTGCAGGAGGTGATACCTGCAACGACGACGGCGCCGTGGTCGAGAACGAACTCACCGGCGTCGGACTTGACGACGACCGGCTTGCTCGGACGGCCTTCTGCACCGTTGGCAGCAGAGAGAACGTCGACCGCTCCGTCGTCGGCAAACGACAGAACCGCGGGATCGGAAGCCGGGAAGGACTCTTCGACGGCCTCGTCGAGCTGGGTGTGCTCGGTCGGGTGGTTCTCTTCCACGTAGTTGTGGATGTCCTTGCGGAACGCAGTCTTGGACTCCGACAACAGGATTCGGTCCTGCGGGCGCTTCGGGCCGGCGATCGAGGGAACAACGGTTCCCAGATCCAGCTCGATGTACTCCGAGAAGACGGGTTCCTTGTCGGGGTTGTGCCACAGGCCCTGTTCCTTGGCGTACGCCTCGACGAGAGCGAGCTGCTCGTCGCTGCGGCCGGTGAGGCGCAGGTATTCGATGGTCTCGGCGTCGATCGGGAAGATCGCTGCGGTGGAACCGAATTCGGGGCTCATGTTGCCCAGCGTCGCGCGGTTCGCGAGCGGAACCTCGGCAACACCGTTGCCGTAGAACTCGACGAACTTGCCGACAACGCCGTGCTTACGGAGCATCTCGGTGGCGGTGAGCACGACGTCGGTTGCGGTGACGCCGGGCTTGATCTCACCGGAGAGCTTGAAGCCGACGACGCGGGGGATCAGCATGGAGACGGGCTGGCCTAGCATTGCTGCCTCGGCCTCGATGCCGCCGACGCCCCAGCCGAGCACGCCGAGGCCGTTGACCATCGTGGTGTGCGAGTCGGTGCCGACACAGGTGTCGGGGTATGCCTGTCCGTTACGCGACATGACGGTGGGTGCCAGGTACTCGATGTTGACCTGGTGAACGATGCCCATTCCCGGGGGGACGACCTTGAAGTCGTCGAATGCGCCCTGGCCCCAACGGAGGAACTGGTAACGCTCGCCGTTGCGCTCGTATTCGAGGTCGACGTTGCGCTCGAGTGCGTCGGCCTGGCCGAAGACGTCGAGGATGACCGAGTGGTCGATGACCATGTCGGCGGGGGAGAGCGGGTTGACCTTGTTCGGGTCGCCACCGAGGGTGGTGACGGCCTCACGCATGGTGGCGAGGTCGACGATGCAAGGAACGCCGGTGAAGTCCTGCATGATCACGCGGGCAGGCGTGAACTGGATTTCGATGCTCGGCTCGGCTGAGGGATCCCAGCTTGCGATTGCGCGGATGTGATCCGCGGTGATGTTGGCGCCGTCTTCGGTGCGGAGAAGGTTCTCGGCGAGAACCTTCAAGGAATAGGGCAATTTCTCGGTGCCGGGGACGGCCGAGAGGCGGAAGATCTCGTAAGAGTTCTCACCGACCTCGAGGGTTCCCTTGGCTCCGAATGAATCGATACTGGTGCTCACGTCTGCTCCACTCGTCTATGAGGGTCGCTACCGACGGGGCTGTGTCGGCAGCTGAAGCGAGGTACTTCGGCCGGGAAGATCCTCCGTAGCTCACGCCAATCGCACAGTTCGCGTGAGAACTGTCCGAACATCGGAGCTGCAGTAGAACCTGTCCTGACCGGTGGTACCTCTTGGTCCAAGTCTAACAGTACGCTTGTCCTGTGAGAATTCAGGGCAAGTTGACCGAAACAATCTTCATGCAGACTGCGGGCCTGCGCAACGCAGGCTTGGCTGGGTGACCGCACCCACAGCTACCGCTCGGGCGGCACGCGCGGCGGTTGTGTGTGACGCCTGGTGGCAGTCGACCTGAAGTAGGGTGCATGCAGGCCCGTCGCGGGTCGGCCGCCGAAAAACGACCTCGGAAGAACTCCCCGCATCTCAGCGGTGGACGGAATCCGAACAGCACCCGGATGAGAGATGTCTGCTCCTACAAATCACGCTTTTGCGCCTGTGCACGTGAAGTCCCCGTCGCACGTCGCTGTTCCGTCGGACGTCGATCTCGACGACGTGCTCGCGGACATTTCGACGGACGGCGTCTCCGCCCCCGCGGATGATGTTGCGGGGCTGACCGCGGTGGTGACCGACGCTCGTGAACGTGGTGTCGACTTGAGCGTCGTAGTAGTCGACGCAAATCCGGGCCGGCCGTCCGATCTTCGAGACCTGGCCACGACGGTCGGCAAAACAGAAGGCGGAACGGTTCTCGTTCTGAGCCCTGACTGGATGGGTAGCTACAGCGATTCGATCAGTCGAGTGCAGCTCGAAACTGCACAGGACCGATCTTTCGGCGAAAGCGCAAGCGTGACCGCGGACCGCTTCTCGCACGAGATCGTGGCGCCAGGTCCGCCGTGGACGCTTTACACGGTCCTTGTCATCGCAGTGGTGGCGGTTATTGCCGGTATTACCTTTGCCGTCAAGTGGCGGCGAGAGCCAGAAAACGCGCAAACCAGACATATCGCCTCGACTTCAGAAACACCAGCACCATCCGACCACCGGGCCGATTCCGTCTGACCTTGGTCCTTTTGCGAGATTTTCAGTAACTCGTCGAAAACAGGTACTCACTGCTGTTTGCGGTGAGTACCTGCCCTTTTTGGTGCCTGCATGCCATCCGACCAGCTCAAATACCGTTTGTGTTATTTGTGGCTAAAGTTTCCAAAGAACGCTTGAGTGTCGTACGGTACAACTGGCACTTTTTGGGGAAGAAGTGTCGCAGACAGGCTGATGTTGTTCGACGCGTACTTGTCGGTTGCCTCGTTCTCGAGGTGTCGACGGTGGCGTTCGTACGGCACGTCCAGGTCGACGAGCAGCTCTCGGGCTGTGGGCGACCGGTGCTTGGTCTGCGCATTCCCTCCCCGCACGGATCGGCGACCCAGCGGGCCGTGGCGTTACACGCGAGGGAGAGTTATTTGTGAGGCAAGTAACACGTGGCGGCGAGTCCCGTCGTGGTCCTTCCCGTAAATCGATGCGCCTGGCGCAACTGGTCATCGGATTCGGCGTCGTCGGATCCCTGATCGTCGGGACGCCGGCCATGTCCTCGGCCGTACCGCCACCGCCGCCGAATCCGAGTGACTCGGATATCGCCGCGGCAGATTCGCAGGTCTCGTCGAGCGTCGGCACCGTCAGCGCGCTCATCAATCAAGTCGCATCGGCAAACGAACAGTTGTCGGCACTCGACAACGAAGTTGCGATCAAGCGTGAAGACGTCAACAAGACTCTCGTGGATCTGCAGAACGCTCGCGGCGCCGCAGACTCCGCAGCGCAGGCCGTCGGAGTCACGAAACAAGCTCTGAAGGACGCGTCGGCGCAGATCGAGGTCGCTCAGACGGACTTCGACAAGTACGCACGCTCGAGCTACGTCAAGGGCACCAATACTGCGTCGATCTCGTCGTTCCTCGACGCCAAGGGTCCTGGCGACGTTCTCGACCGCGCGCAGGTCCTCAAGCTTCTCGCCAATACGCAGAGTGCAGTGCTCGACGGTCTCCAGCGAGCACGTACCGAGCAGGCGAACAAGGATTCCGCGACCCGCCAGGCCAAGCAGCAGGCCGATGCCGCCGCCGAGGTCGCCGCGCAGCTGAAGGATCTGGCGGAGCAGGCGATTCAGATCGCGCGCAACGCTCTCGATCAGCAGGTAGCCAAGAAGGCCGCGATCGAAGCCGAGCGCAACTCTGCCCAGGCTCAGCTCGACGCCGCCCGCAACGCCGTCGCCGGCTTGCAGGGTCAACGCCAGGCATACGCGACCTGGGACGAACAGCGCCGTGCCGAGGAAGCTCATCAGAAGGCTCTCGAAGCCGCGGCCAAGGAAGCGGCCGCTCAGGCCGCCGCCCGTGCCGCAGCCGACCAGGCAGCCAAGGATCGAGCTGCCGCACTGGCAGCGGCCCAGCGTCCGCACACCGCGGTCGAAGACCCGACTCCGACCGTCATCCCGGACGACGACGACACCTGGACTGACGAAGAAACAGGGACCGACGAGGAAACAGGCACGGACGAAGAGACCGGCACCGACGAGGAAACGGTCACGACGCCCAAGCCCACCACCCCGAAGCCGACGACGCCGAAACCCACCACTCCGAAGCCTTCCGTTACCGGAAGCGCTGCAATCGAGTCCGTCATCGACCGCGGAATGTCTCAGCTAGGCGTGCAGTATGCCTGGGGCGGCGGCGACGAGAACGGACCGACGCGAGGCATCCGTGACGGCGGCGTCGCTGACAGTTACGGCGACTTCAACAAGGTCGGGTTCGACTGCTCCGGCTTGATGATTTATGCCTTTGCCGGCATCGGGATCTCGCTGCCGCACTACACCGGCTACCAGTACACCGCAGGCACTCAGGTTCCGTCTTCGGAGATGAAGCGCGGCGACATGATCTTCTACGGCCCCAACGCCAGCCAACACGTGGCGCTCTACCTCGGTAACGGTCAGATGCTCGAGGCACCACAATCCGGTTCGAGTGTCATGGTCTCACCGGTTCGGTGGGGCGGAATGACGCCGTACGCCGTCCGACTGGTGTCCTGACCGTCAGAGGAAATGCCGCTGACACCCGCATTGTCAGGGAAGTATCAAGTTCCCGACGTGGTGTTACGGCATCGAGCGCAACTACCTGGAATAGTTGACGGGGAACACGTTACTGTCGGTACTTTTCTAGGTGAAAGCGATGGATTCTTGGTGACCTCACGTGAAGATTCGGTCGGAACGGTCGACGTAAGCAAGGCGAGTGGAAGTGCGGACGGAGCAGCACCTTCCCTGGCAGCCGACGTTCAGACCTTGGAACGAGCGATTTACGAGGTCAAGCGAGTCATCGTCGGGCAGGACCGGCTTGTCGAGCGCATTCTCGTCGGACTTCTCGCCAAGGGGCACGTCCTCCTCGAAGGCGTACCCGGTGTCGCCAAGACGCTGGCCGTCGAGACTTTCGCGAAGGTCGTCGGCGGTTCGTTCTCCCGCGTCCAGTTCACCCCGGACCTGGTGCCCACCGACCTGATCGGCACGCGCATCTACCGTCAGGGCCGCGAGGAGTTCGACACCGAACTCGGCCCCGTCGTCGCCAACTTCGTGTTGGCCGACGAGATCAACCGTGCCCCGGCCAAGGTGCAGTCCGCGCTCCTCGAGGTGATGGCAGAACGCCACGTCTCGATCGGTGGCAAGCGGTACCACATGCCCGATCCGTTCCTGGTGATGGCGACGCAGAACCCCATCGAGAACGAGGGCGTCTACCCGCTCCCCGAAGCGCAGCGCGACCGCTTCCTGTTCAAGATCCTCGTCGATTACCCGACAGTGGAGGAAGAACGCGAAATCGTCTACCGGATGGGCGTGGCAGCGCCGGAGCCGCACCAGATCCTCGGTCCGGAGGAGTTGGTCAGGCTCCAACGCGTCGCCAGCAACGTCTTCGTTCACCACGCGCTCGTCGATTACGTTGTCCGGGTCATCGCCGCTACGCGTACTCCGCGTGAAGTCGGACTCGAGGACGTCGCAGGCTGGATCGCGTACGGCGCCTCACCCCGCGCGACGCTCGGCATCATCGCCGCGTCGCGGGCCCTCGCTCTCGTCCGCGGGCGCGACTACGTAGTGCCGCAGGACGTCATCGAGGTGATCCCGGACGTGTTGCGTCACCGTCTCGTTCTTTCCTACGACGCCATGGCCGACGAGGTGACTCCCGACGCCGTCATCGCCCGGGTGCTGCAGACCGTCGGACTGCCGCAGATCGCCGCGCGGCCGGTCCCCACCGTTCCCGGTCCGCCCCAGCAGGGCGCACCACAAGCACCGCAGTTCAACGCACCGGGCACAGCTAACCCACAGGGCACAGCTAATCCGCAGGGCAACGGCGCGCCGATCGCGACCGCTGAGACGATGAGTCGCCCGCAGTGACCGAAGGCCGCGACGGTGGCCAGGCGACACCCGCCGGATCCACCGGTTCTCCGCCGTCGTTCCGATCCGGCGAGCTCAGCGACCCGAAACTCACCGCTGCGCTGCGCACCCTCGAGCTGACGGTTCGCCGCCGCCTGGACGGTGTGCTGCACGGCGATCATCTCGGCCTGATTCCCGGTCCGGGTTCGGAGCCGGGAGATGCCCGCGAGTACCAGCCGGGCGACGACGTGCGGCAGATGGACTGGTCCGTCACCGCACGGACGACGCACCCACACGTGCGTCAGTCTGTCGCAGATCGTGAGCTCGAGACGTGGCTCGTCATCGACTTGTCCGCAAGTCTCGACTTCGGGACCGCTGGATGCGAGAAGCGCGACCTGGTCGTCGCCGCAGCCGCGGCCATCACTCACCTGACCAGTTCGGGCGGTAACCGCGTCGGCGCCATCATCTCGACCGGCGCACAGACAACTCGAATTCCGGCCCGCGGTGGGCGAATTCACGCACAGGCGATGCTCCGCAAGATCGCGACGACTCCGCACGCGCCGGACGGGGTACGCGGTGATCTGGTCGGCGCGATCGAAGCGCTCAGACGCCCACAGCGTCGGCGCGGACTCGCGGTCGTCATCAGCGACTTCCTCGGACCGATCGACTGGGAACGCTCGCTGCGCGCCATTTCAGGACGGCACGACGTGCTCGGTGTGGAAGTGGTCGATCCGCGAGACCTCGAACTGCCCGACGTGGGTGACGTGGTGCTCCACGATCCCGAGTCCGGCCGGACCAGAGAATTCACCACGACGCCGCAACTGCGCGCCGACTTCGCCAGAGTCGCCGCCGAGCACCGCGTCGAGGTCAGGCAAGCTCTACGTCGATGCGGCGCACCGCTCATGTCCCTGCACACCGATCGGGACTGGATCGCCGACGTCGTGAGATTCATCTCGGCACGCCGACACAGTTATGGTGCCGGCGCCGGAACTGGGGGCGTTCGTTCGTGAGTCTTTCTCAATTCACCGCACCGTGGTGGCTGCTGTTCCTCGCTGTCATCGCCGCGTTGGTGGTCGGTTACGTACTCGTGCAGAAGCAGCGAGCCAAGCACACACTTCGGTTCACGAACTTCGCACTGTTGGAGAAGGTCGCGCCTTCGCGGCCCGGGCGGTGGCGTCATATTCCGGCGATTCTGATGGTCATCGCATTGGTGTTCTTCACCGTCGCCCTTGCCGGTCCGACGGCAGACAAGAAGGTCCCGCGAAACCGCGCCACGGTGATCCTCGTGATCGACGTGTCGCTGTCGATGCAGGCCACCGACGTCGAGCCGACGCGATTGGCAGCAGCGCAGGAAGCTGCCAAGTCGTTCGCCGACGGTCTGACTCCCGGCATCAACCTCGGGTTGGTCGCATTTGCCGGGACCGCTTCGGTTCTGGTGTCGCCCACCACGAATCGTGACGCGACGAAGGTTGCCATCGACAACCTCAAGCTCAGTGAGCGAACGGCGACGGGCGAAGCGATCTTCACCTCGTTGCAGTCGATCGACACGCTGTCGGCTGTTCTCGGCGGCAGCGACCAGGCGCCACCGGCGCGCATCGTGTTGCTGTCCGACGGTAAGCAGACCGTTCCCGAAAACTCGGACGATCCGCGGGGCGGATTCACCGCTGCCCGTCAGGCCAAGGACAAGGGCGTTCCGATCTCGACCATTTCCTTCGGAACGACATACGGGCGAGTCGAGATCGAAGGAGACCGAATCCCCGTCCCGGTCGACGACGCGTCATTGAAGGAGATCGCCAACCTTTCCGGCGGAAGTTTCTTCACGGCATCGAGCCTCGAAGAACTGCGCCAGGTGTACGACACGCTCGAAGAGCAGATCGGTTTCGAGACGACACGAGGCGATGCGAGTCGACCGTGGTTGGTTCTCGGCGTCGTGTTCGCGACCGCTGGTCTGACGATTGCCCTGGTACGCAGGCAGCGTCTGCCCTGATCGAGAGCAGTTCCGAATTGTCCAAATACCGCTGGTACGCGGCCCGCAGAGAATTGATAGGTTGATCGCCATGTCTACCCCTCCCACGACAGTGGTTTCCGAACGGACCGTCACCACACCGCGCTCGGTGCTCGTCACCGGCGGTAACCGCGGAATCGGCTTGGCCGTCGCTCAGCGGCTCGCCGCAGACGGCCACAAGGTAGCCGTCACGCACCGCGGTTCCGGTGTCCCCGAAGGGTTGTTCGGCGTCGTGTGCGACGTCACCGACACCGAGTCGATCGACCGTGCATTCAAAGAGGTCGAAGCGCACCAGGGGCCGGTCGAGGTCATCGTCGCCAATGCCGGCGTCACCGACGACACACTGATCATGCGAATGAGCGAAGAGCAGTTCACGAGCGTCGTCGACGCGAACCTCACCGGTACGTTTCGCCTCTCGAAGCGTGCGACCCGGTCGATGCTGCGCGCGCGTTTCGGACGGTTCATCTTCCTCGGCTCTGTGGTGGGTCTGGCAGGTCAAGCCGGCCAGGTCAACTACGCCGCGTCCAAAGCAGGCATCGTCGGTATCGCTCGTTCCCTGACAAGGGAACTCGGCTCACGTTCGATCACCGCCAACGTCGTCGCTCCCGGGTTCATCGAGACCGACATGACGGCAGCACTGGGCGACGACGTCAAGGACAAGGCCACCGAGTTCATCCCGTTGCAGCGGACCGGAAAGCCGGAAGATGTTGCAGCAGTTGTCAGTTTCCTCGCCTCCGACGATTCGGCCTACGTCTCGGGTGCGGTCATCCCCGTCGACGGTGGACTCGGCATGGGGCACTGACCCGCTTTTCGCACACACACCTTTCTCGTACGTCTGAAATCAGGAGGACATCTCATGGGCGGCTTGCTCGAGGGTAAGACCATTCTTGTCACCGGCATCATCACCGATTCGTCGATCGCGTTCCACGTGGCCAAGGTCGCGCAGGAGCAGGGCGCGAAGGTACTGATCACCGGATTCGATCGTCTGCGCCTCATCGACCGCATCGCCCAGCGACTGCCGCAGCCCGTGCCGCCGGCAATCTCGCTCAACGTCCAGAGCTCGGAGGATCTCGCATCTCTCGCCGAGCGTGTGCGCGAGCTGGCTCCCGAGGGTATCGACGGCGTCGTCCACTCGATCGGCTTCGCTCCCCGCTCCTGCCTGGGAAGCCCGTTCATGGACGCGCCGTGGGAAGACGTGGCGGTCGCACTCGAGGTGTCCGCATACTCGTACAGCGCACTGGCCAAGGCCTTGCTGCCGGTGCTCAACGACAACGCGTCCATCGTCGGTATGGACTTCGATCCGGCACGCGCAATGCCCTTCTACAACTGGATGGGTGTCTCCAAGGCAACCCTCGAGGCCGTCAATCGGTACGTGGCCAAAGAGGTCGGCGTCCGCGGCATCCGCTCGAACCTGGTGTCCTCCGGCCCGATCAAGACCCTGGCCGCCAAGGCCATTGCCGGCGACAGCACCGGTCCGGGCGCGGAGTTGGACAAGCTGAACACCGCCTGGGACGGTGCTGCGCCCATCGGCTGGGACGTCGACGATCGCGAGCCGGTCGCCAAAACGGTCTGCACCGTTCTCTCGGATTGGTTGCCCGGCACGACCGCGTCGATCATCTACGTCGACGGCGGCTTCCACGCGATGGTCGGCTAGTAGCACCCCTTCTACTACGCAGGTGAGTACCCGGGTGACTCCCGCCGAACGGCATCGCGCAAGATTGAACTCATGACCGTAAGTATGGACATGCAGTTCGATGCTCTTCTCGTTTTGTCGTTCGGCGGTCCCGAAAAACCCGAAGACGTACGGCCGTTCCTCGAAAACGTCACGCGCGGTAGGGGAGTGCCACCGGAGCGGCTCGACGCCGTTGTCGAGCACTACATGCATTTCGGTGGAGTTTCGCCCATCAACGCGCTCAACCGAGACCTGATCGAACGGGTCGAAGGTGAGCTGGCAGCAGCCGGCGTGGATTTGCCCGTGTACTTCGGCAACCGCAACTGGCACCCGATGGTCGAAGACACCGTTGCCAAGATGCGCGAGGACGGTGTCCGCAACGCCGCCGTGTTCGCCACGTCGGCGTGGGGTGGTTACTCCGGATGTCGGCAGTACCACGAGGACATCGCCCGTGCCCGTGAGGCGGTCGGTGACGGCGCACCGACGCTGACAAAACTTCGCCAGTACTACGACCATCCGCTGGTCGTCGGCGCGTTCGCCGACGGTGTGCGCGCGGCCCGCGCAGAGTTGCCCGAAGCGACTCGCGATACTGCGCGCCTGGTGTTCACCGCGCATTCGGTACCGAGTGCCGCAGACCGCAATGCAGGGCCTCCGGCAGAGGGCGGAAACCTCTACAGTCGACAGGTCGCCGAGGCCGCGAAGTTGGTTGCCGAGGCCGTCGGCGCCGAGGATTTCGATCTGGTGTGGCAGTCGCGATCAGGCCCGCCGCAGGTTCCGTGGCTGGACCCCGACATCTGTGATCACCTGGATACGTTGTCCGCCAAGGATGTTCGCGCCGTGATCGTATGCCCCGTCGGTTTCGTCTCCGATCACCTCGAAGTGGTGTGGGACCTGGACACCGAGGCCAAGGACAAGGCAGCCGAACTCGGGATGGATTTCGTTCGGGCAGCAACGCCCGGCCGCGATCAGCGTTTCGCGCAGCTGGTGCCCACGCTCGTTCGGGAACTGGCCGAGGCCGAGCAGCCACTGCGACTGGGGGTCGAGCCGCTGCTCGGCTCGACCACCAACGGTCTCTCGTGTGCGGTCAATTGCTGCGCGGCCGTTCAGCGTCCCCGCTGACGGTCCGGCGCTCAGGTGTTCGGATGCTTGAGCTTTCCGCAGGGCCCGGGAACGGTGGACGTGCTGCGCGAGGTGAGGAGCGTCTCGACGATCTGTCGATCCTCGGGGCTCAGTGACGGGTCTATGTAGTTGAGTTCGGGCGCGCCCAGTTCGCGGACTCGCCCGGCGAGGGTCGCGACAAACGAGACGCGTTCTTCGTCGTCGTCGTTGACGTCGTGGATCTGCAGCACCGACACCGGAAACTTGCGCAGCGTCACAGGCAGGAAGCGGGCGCCGAGCACATGGTCGACGTTGAATCCCGCCCACTGCCCCTGGTTGGCCTCCACGCATTCGGCGTCGGAGTGAATTGCGCTCTCGCCGATGTACTTACGTGCGGGCAGCATCTTCTTGGGTGCAAGTTCGGATGCGCCCTGCTGAAGGACGGGAAAGTCGCCGTCCGAGTACAACCAGGGCTGGTTGGCCATCGAGATCAACCGACCGGCGTCCAGATCCGGGAGATAGCGAGACTTGAGGAGAAACGCGACGCTGTCGACCGAGATGCCCAGCAGTTCTGCGGCCTTCTGTCGGCTCATCGCGAACGTCGGGGCATTCTTCGGGGCGATCTGGATCAAATTGACCATGCGAACTCCTGTAAGTGTTCAATTGTTGCGGGCTTGGTACAGCTGACATGACAATTCGCCGATTATCAACCTCTAGCTGATTTCCGACTTGTAGATGAGTCGGTTGTCACCATCCGAGTTCACGCAACCGGGGATCTCCGATCCCGAAGTGGTGGCCGATTTCGTGGATCACTGTTCGGCGAACTTGCTCGATCACCTCGTCTTCGGTGCTGCAGATCGCACAGATGGCCCTGCGGTAGATCGTGATGCGGTCGGGAAGGACGCCGGCGTACGTGGTGGTTCTCTTGGTCAGTGGGATGCCCTGATACAGCCCGAGTAGCCCCGGTCGTCCACCTTCGAGTTGAACGGTCACTGCGACATTGGCCATCTCCGCACCCAATTTCGGTGGCAGGCTGTCGAGCGCCCGCTTGACCATGTCCTCGAACTGGCTGTCGTCCACGTCGATCATCTGCCCATTGTGCGTGCGGGGGCGGGATCCGGGTGTGTCCATGTGGAAACAGTGCAGCTTACGGCTATGTTCATTGCGTGGCCGAAGACCTCTATCACCGTTACGAATTCACATTCATCGTTCAGATGCTGACAGTCTCGCAAGAGCAGGCGATCGAAGAGAGCTTGGGCGGAAGGGTCGAGGACCGACGCGGGCTGCAGCTGCTGACGCTCACCTCGGAAGGTATGCGAGCGGCGACAACGGCTATCACAGTGGTGGACCAGTTGGTGGCTGCAGGCGTGCGTCCCCAGCGGACACATCCCGATCTGGTGTCACGTCAGGACATTGCCGACCGTGCGGGGGTGACGCGGCAAGCTGTCGGGCAGTGGGTGCGAGGGGTCCGGCAGGCGGCTACGCCTTTCCCGATTCCGTACAACTCGGTTGCCGGGGGGATCTGGTTCTGGGGCGACGTCCTGGATTGGTTGCGCCGTCAGGGGTACAGCCAGGACACCGGTTTGCGCTACCCGACGCTGGATGAACATATTCGCATCGACCGCCATATCGCGATCAATCACAAGACTGTGGGTTGATCGATCAAAAGGTTTGCTTGAAAATAGCTATTGAAACAAACCGACGGTAGGTATAAAGTCCCTAAATACCTCAATCAATCTATCGGTGCGTCGGTCCTGCTCTGGGGGGAGTCTGGTCTGCGCTGCAGATACCCGAGCATGCGAGCAGGAATTCATGGTTTCGACCCCCGAAGTACGACCGATGCCCAAATCGGCCGCGCTCACGACTTCTGTGGCTATTTCCAGCGATGGAGCAACGGCGAAGCTACGTGAAGGTGTATCGGGCAGGGGCCGTCTGCGAGCGGCGACGGCGGCGCTGTTCCGGCGCTCACGCCCACGTATGACCTTCGCGCCACCGTTGAGCGTGCTTCTTCTCGTCACCTCCGACAACGGTCTCTCGCAGCGGGCCGGTCTTGTTCTTCGCGAGGCGGGACACCAAGTCCGTACAGCCGTCGTCGCCGACGCGGACGCAGTGCTGGCCGCGACTTCTTCGGGAGATTTTGACCTCGTCATCTGCCCGTTCTTGAAAGCCTATGTCCCGGAATCTGTTTGGCAGCGGTGGACAACGATCATCATCCATCCCGGCCCGCCCGGAGATCGCGGGCCGTCGTCGCTGGACTGGGCGATAACGGATGGCGAACCGATCTGGGGTGTCACGGCATTGCAGGCCGCTGAGGAACTCGATGCCGGGCCGGTGTGGGCGTGGCGGACGTTCGAACTCCGGAACGGGGCAACCAAATCCTCGGTATACAACGAGGAAGTCACCGACGCGGCGATGGAGTGCATTGGAGAGGTCGTCGAACATTTCCGTACTCCTGACTTCCAGCCGATTCCATCGGACCGAGTTGCGCGGCCCGTGGCTTCGACCCGATCGCGGCCGAGCATGAAACAGGCCGATCGCGTTTTCAGCTGGGAGGAAGACGCGCCGAGCATCGTCCGCGCCGTCAACGCCGCCGACGGGTTTCCCGGCGTCGCCGTTCAGTTGGGGCTCGACCGGGTCTACGTCTACGACGCTCACCTCGATACCCACGTCGATGCAGCGCCCGGCACCATCGTCGAGTACTTCCACCAGGCAATACGTGTTGCCACCGGTGCGGGCTCCGTTTGGATCGGACATGCGCGGCTCGTCGGCGCCGGCAATGTCAAACTTCCGTCGACCGCGGTCGTACGTCCGGACGTGTTCGTTCCACAGGTCTGGGAGGGTCGTTACCCCGAGACCGACTATCACCGCGACGGCGATATCGGATATCTCTCGTTCCGCTTCTACAACGGTGCGATGAGTACGAAGCAATGCGCGCGACTGGCCGCCAGGCTCCGCTGGGCGATCGCGCAGGACACCAAGATCCTTGTCCTGACGGGTGACTACGACAGATTCAGCAACGGTATCCACCTCAACGTCATCGAGGCCGCGTCGGATCAAGCCGGAGAAGCGTGGGCCAACATCAAAGCCATCAACGAGATCGCGAAAGCGATCGTCACCTGTACGGAACAGGTTGTGGTGGCGGCATTCACAGGCAACGCCGGTGCCGGCGGGGTCATGCTCCCGCTTGGAGCCGACGTAGTCGTGGCCAGGGACGGTGTGGTTCTCAATCCTCATTACGCCACGATGGGCCTGTTCGGCTCGGAACTGCACACGTACACACTTCCGGCTCGGGTCGGCGAGCAGCAGGCCCGCAGTCTGCTGGCCGAGTGCAGTGCGATAGGCATCCGTCGAGCCTTGGACATCGGACTTGTCGACGCGATCGGCCCCAGGCGGCCGGATCTGTTCGAGGCGTGGTTGCGCGAGGTCGCCACCGACTTGCTCGAAGGAGATCGGCTGGAATCGATGCTGGAGCGCAAACGTCTTCGACTGGAACGTGATCCGGTGGAGCCCTACGAGGAGCGTGAGCTCGAAGAGATGAAGATCGACATGTTCGGTGACCGCAACGGGTTTGCCGAGAAACGCCGGAACTTCGTGCTCAAGCTCTGATCGACACGCTGTTCGCCGACGCGACACGGGCAATGCGAACAACGTCCCACAGTCGTCGCAGCAGGTCGTCACGCCTCTGCGCAGTGGACACGCTCGGGGCCTGATTGGTCGATATCGACGCAGCCACGGTGAGAATGGCTGCCACGTTGTCGGCGGTGTCGATCACCTGTAAATGCCGAGGTGACAGTGTCGACGGCCAGCGGTGTCCGGCCTGGGCCTGCAGGGCTTCGGCGACCAGCGTACGAGCGTCGTTTCCAGGCATTCCGGTGGCTACGGTCGGAAGCCCGCCGAGCACCTCGGCTGCGTCCCGAACAGCTTGGCGCAGTTCGTATTCGGCTTCGCGGAGTCCGATCGATTCGGCGCTGCCCGCCACAGTGGGAATGGAGAAGACCGTCCATCGCAGGACGTCCGGGCCTTCCTTCGACGGCACGAGTCCGACTCCCGGCTTGCCGACGGCGCCGATCTGTATCCCTTCACCCGTTGCGATCGCAGCGCGCGCGAACTCGGTCCCGGTGGGCAGACCACGTACGTCACCGGCCGTGGGAAGGACCAGGCGGACCTCGGCAGCCTCCGAGCGCGCGATTCTGAGCAGGGTGGGCACACCGGAAGCCGTGACTCCCGGCCATTCGAGATCGTGGCGGACCGCGGTTTCCGCATCGGCGGCGCCGATCAGGTGCATCGGTGCCCACGCGGCAAGGGCGTCGATGACGTCGTCCGGCGCAGCGTCGCCGGCGAGCCATGACGCTGCCCACACGGTGAGGGTTGCGCTGGGAGAACTCATGACCGTGAAGTTTAGTTCGGCGTGGCGACATGCGCGGCCCCGGCGTTGTGACCTAGCGTGATCCGGCGTGAGCGGTGGCAACGGATACGGTGACATTTTTGCGGGTCATACCCGCAAACAGAAGCGCGTGACGCCTGAAGTGGCGGCCGAGCGTGATCTTGTCGTCGAGGATGCGGCGACGGGATTCTGCGGTGCGGTAGTCGGTTTCGAGCGCACGTACGACGGCGATTTCGTGCGACTCGAGGACGGTCGTTCCCGGACGCGGTTGTTCGCGATGCGCGAGGCGGCCTTCCTCATCGACGGCTCACCGGTCACCCTCGTACGCCCGGCCCCCAAGCCCGTGTCCACCAAACCCGCACGGTCGGCTTCGGGTTCGACGCGAGTCGAAGGCTTACGCGCCCGCACGGCACTGCCCAGCCGGATCTGGGTGGAGGGAGTACACGATGCTGCCCTCGTCGAGCGGGTGTGGGGTCACGATCTTCGCGTCGAAGGTGTTGTCGTCGAACATCTCGAAGGACTCGACAATCTGGGGGAGCGGCTTGCCGAATTCGGGCCTGGTCCCGGCCGCCGCGTCGGGGTCCTGGTCGACCACCTGGTCACCGGTTCCAAGGAAACCCAACTGACTCAGGGCCTCGGCCCGGACGTGTTGGTGACCGGGCACCCGTACATCGACGTGTGGGAGGCCGTTCGTCCCAAATCTGTCGGAATCGCCTCCTGGCCGAAGATTCCACGCGGCGAGGATTGGAAGACGGGAATCTGCCGCGAACTGGGCTGGGGGACACCTCAGGAGGGCTGGCGGCGGGTCTACAACTCGGTCGAGAGCTTCCGCGATCTGGAAGCTCCTTTGATCGGTGCAGTCGAACAACTTGTCGATTTCGTTACCGAGCCGAACTGACGTAGCGGCGGCCTGGGTCACACATTCTGGTTAGATGGTGTTGTGGCTGCACTTATTTGGCTGATCGGAGCACTGGTGCTCGCCGGGGCCGAAGCACTGGTGGGGGATTTCTTCCTGCTGATGCTCGCCGGTGGGGCGCTCGCTACTGCCGGTGTCAGTGCTGTCACCGACTTCCCGGTGTGGGTCGACGCCGTCATGTTCGGAGTGTTCTCCGCCGCCCTCGTCCTGGGCGTGCGACCGATCATGTTGCGTCGCTTCGGTAGTCCGCCGCCGACCCCGACCGGAATACAGGCACTCGAAGGTAAGCACGCTCTGGTTCTGGAAGAAGTGGGCGAGCATTCCGGGCAGGTCAAGTTGGACGGCGAGGTGTGGACTGCCAGGCCGTACGACACTACCGAGGTGTACCCGCCGGGTACCAAGGTGACGGTGATGGAAATCAACGGCGCAACAGCAGTCGTCTGGAGGGGACCTTAATGGCAGCACTCATAGTGCTCGGTGTGTTGGTGCTATTCGTGATCTTGGTGGTCGCGAAGTCGGTAGCACTGGTACCGCAGGCAGAAGCCGCGGTGATCGAGCGGCTCGGTAGGTATTCGAAGACGGTGTCCGGGCAGCTCACGTTCTTGATCCCGTTCGCCGATCGTGTGCGCGCCAAGGTGGATCTTCGTGAGCGGGTGGTCTCCTTCCCACCGCAGCCGGTGATCACCCAGGACAACCTGACACTGTCCATCGACACGGTGGTGTACTTCCAGGTCACCAATCCGCAAGCTGCGGTGTACGAGATCAGCAACTACATCGCTGCCGTCGAGCAGTTGGCGACCACCACGCTGCGAAACGTCGTCGGTGGAATGACCCTCGAAGAGACGCTTACCTCGCGTGATTCCATCAACGGTCAGCTTCGTGGTGTCCTCGACGAGGCGACCGGTCGCTGGGGCCTGCGAGTGGCCCGCGTCGAGCTCAAGAGCATCGATCCGCCGCCCTCGATCCAGGAGTCGATGGAAAAGCAGATGAAGGCGGACCGCGAGAAGCGCGCGATGATTCTGACGGCTGAAGGTCACCGCGAATCCGCTATCAAGACCGCCGAGGGTGCCAAGCAGAGCCAGATTCTTTCTGCCGAGGGAAACAAGCAGGCCTCGATCCTCAACGCCGAGGGTGAGCGTCAGTCCCAGATCCTTCGTGCTCAAGGTGACCGCGCGGCCAAGTACTTGCAGGCTCAAGGCGAGGCCAAGGCCATCGAGAAGGTTTTTGCTGCAATCAAGTCCGGTAAGCCGACTCCGGAATTGCTTGCATACCAGTATCTTCAGACGTTGCCGCAGATGGCGCAAGGCGATGCGAACAAGGTGTGGCTCGTACCCAGCGACTTCGGTGACGCGCTGAAGGGATTTGCCAAAACGCTTGGCGCGCAAGGGCAGGATGGCGTTTTCCGGTACGAGCCGCCGGCCGCCGAAGAGAATCTTCCCAATCCTGAGGACGATTCAGCCGAGGTGGCGGAGTGGTTCGAGACCAAATCCGATCCGGCTATCGCGGAAGCAGTGCGCGCTGCTGAAGTTGCTGCACGCACACCGGTCGAAGACCCGGCAGCTGCGGTCAGGCACCGCCGTGAGAGTGCGCCCGAGCAGCCTGGATTCGTAGATCCCGCGTTGCCACAGCAGGGCGAAAATCCTTGGCCGGGTCAGTTGCCGCTGCCGCCCGAGCGTGAAGATTTCCAGCAGAAGTACCTGTACCAGGGGCAGCCGCCCGAGGGTGGCCAGCGCCAGTAGACGCCTCTCGTAGCGAACGTTGATCGGGACGGGCACTCATCACCTACGTGATGAGTGCCCGTCCCGTTCCGCATACGGCGATCGCCCAGAGGACACTGACGAAGGTTCCCATGATGAACTGCTCGGACGCATGAGGTTCGCGAAGTTCCGGGTACCGCGCGAGCCCCTTGACTGCCAAGACGATCGCGATGCCTTCCGGCCAGGTTGCGAGAATCGATGCCGCCACCGCGAGCCGTTCGAGGATGCCGATCACACGTCCGCCGCGAAGAGGTCCGGCGTCCGGTGCCGGGCTCCCGTCCGGTTGGCGACGCGCGATCTTGAAGGTGGCAAGTACCAACGGTGCACCGGCCGTGGCGGCGGCAAGTACGCACAGGACAAGCGTCGCCCCGAGAGCGAAACCGGTGACCGGGGTCGTTCGGGTCGATGCCAGTGCGGCAACACCCAGCGCCGGAAGAGCCACCACGGACGACGCCCATTCGGGGACTTCGAGTCGACCACGACTGAGCGGTCCCAGTGCCGCTGCAACTGCTGGTGCCGCGGCGGCGACGGCGAGCGCGATCAACGCCAGAACGACCATGTATTCGAGCCCCCTGCTGTGTCGACGAGTTTGTACCGGTGCGAGCGTGAGCAGTCTAGGGCTGGAGTCTGACCAAAAGTCGTTCTGCGAGTCTGCGCCCGGCGAGTTCTGCGTGCCACCCGGCTGTCAGGAGTCGCTTGGACATGGCCTGTTTGGTGATTCCGAGGTGGGCCGCTGCGCTGACCTGAGTGAGTCCGCTGTCCATCAGGGCGATGGCTTCGCGTCCGTCCTTCGTCTGTCTCGTGACGATCGTTCCGAGCAAGGTGAACGCGGCATCGACATCTGCGGCGAGTTCGTCGCGTGAGCTATCCGCCGGCGCCTGTTCGACGGCAATTCTGGCCGGAGCTCGCTTGGCTCGCTCGACGGCGATCCGAGCAGCTTCGAATGCCGGTCCGCGTCCGGCCCGGGTCTGCCGTGGGAGAGGCTGCTCGACGGGACCGATCCCGATCCCGACACTCCAGTGCTCGCGCCGAATCAGCTCGAGTGCGACGAGGACGAGTAGCGCCGGATCGTCGGTCACCGCTTGAATCTCGTCGCCCGCTGTGCGCTCGAACGGCCGCAGGAGCCTGCAATCGGCCATGTCGTCGATGATGTCCCCGACGCGGTCGACATCCCGTCGGCTACCTCGCTGATCCACCGTCAGTACAAACATTAGTCAATGCTAGATAGTTGACTTTCAATAGTCAATCGTTTTGGGTTGACTCAATCAAATCAACCTCTTGGGGTTGACCGTTGTCAACGATGGTTTCGCCCGGTGAAGGCTGACGGCGAGCGTCGAACACCAGACCGGCGATGCCGATCGCAATGCAGATCCCGGACAGAATCAGGAGACGAGGATCGGCTTCGCCGGAGAGCGCATCGCCCAGAACGACAATCCCAACAGTGCCGGGCAAGATGCCGACGACGGTGGCAAGGATGTAGGGCACGATCCGGATCGACGAAATGCCGCAGCAGTAGTTCACCACCGAGAAGGGGACAAACGCGATCAAGCGCAGAGAGCCGACGGCCAGCCACCCCCGCTTTTCGATCCGCTCGTCCACCCGCCGGATCGTCGGACTCGAAATCCGTTGCCACACGACGTCGCGGCCGATGGCGCGGACCAGGTAGAGGGCCAGAACGGCGCTCACAGTCGTTGCCGCCACGGTAAGAGCGATGCCGGTCACCGAGCCGAAAAGAACCCCCGCGCTGAGCGTGAAGACGGTGCGCGGGAACGGCGCGACGGTGACTATCGAATGAACCAGGAAGAACACGAGGGGAAACGCCGGGCCAACCGAGTCCGCCCACTCTCGCACCTGGGACACCGTGGGATGTGGGGCGAGGAGGGCTGCGAGGAACAAAGCGAGCACTACCAGGACTATTGCGATCAATCTTCGGTCCAGCAGGCGTCCCATCACAGGTCACAAGGCTACCTGCGAACGGTGAACCGGGCCGACTGCCGACCCGCAATCGTGAGTCGAACATCGCCACGGGGGCGGGAAAGCGACGTGCTCCAGGCGACAATGAAACGGCGCTGTGACGAAAACCACTAGGCTTTCGGAGTGGCCTTCACCTGCAGTCCCGGCCAGTGAAACGAACTCGCGGGTAACCCGCAAACATGCTGAACAATCGCTAGGTAAGGGCCGGTTACACGTGCACGAACGACCGAATCCGCACGTCGCCCGGCCGGTCGGAAAGTGGCCACGAACAGCCCTGTGAAGAACATGACGTGATCCTCACGATATCTGGGCTCAACCGCGGGTTAGCATCACAGAACTAACGAACAAATCCGATTATCGGTAAAGCGCTCACGCAAAAAATGAGAGGGAGCGGACACAGTGTCATTAGCTTCAGAAGCCGAGGCTGTCGAGCAGGCGTACGCGGAGTGGCAGCGCTCCGTAGCCGGTGTGCTCGCCAAGTCCCGCAGAGTCGATGCGGCAGAACTGGGCCCCGAGCCACAGAAACTGCTCGAAACCGTCACCTACGACGGTGTCACTGTCGCACCGCTCTACAGCCCACGCGACGAGCGTCCCGAGCAGAGCTTGCCGGGCACGTTTCCGTACGTGCGTGGCGTCGACGCTCACCGTGATGTCAATGCCGGTTGGTTGGTTTCCGCTGCATTCGGAACCGCCTCGGCGGCCGAGACCAATCGCGCCATCCTGGACGCCCTCGAAAACGGAGTCAGCGCACTCTGGTTGAAGGTGGGCGCCGACGGCGTTCCGGTCACCGACCTCGCCGCTGCGCTCGAGGGCGTGCTTCTCGACCTCGCACCGCTCACGCTCGATGCAGGCGCAGCGACAAACGATGCAGCCCGAGCACTCATCTCACTCCTCGATGCACGCAGCGAAGCCGGCGACGGTGTCAGCGATCGCAGCAGTATCCGAGTTCACCTCGGTGCAGCACCGCTGACCAGTTCGTTCTCCGGCGCAGCCGACGTCGAATTTGCAGGCGCAGTCGAGTTGGCCGCCCTCGCCGCCGCTCGTGCGGAAACCGTGCACGCGATCACCGTGGACGGCACGGCCTTTCACAACGCGGGTGCCGGCGACGCCGAAGAACTCGGAGCCGCAATCGCCGCCGGCCTCGAGTACCTCCGTGCACTCACCGCCCAGAGCGGCCTGACCATCGGTGCTGCGTTGTCGCAGTTGGCTTTCCGCTACGCGGCAACCGACGATCAGTTCCAGACCATCGCGAAGTTCCGCGCCGCACGTCTCGTATGGGCACGCATCGCCCAGGTCTGCGGAGCTTCCGATTTTGGTGGAGCGCCGCAGCACGCAGTCACCTCCGCCGCGATGATGGCTCAGCGTGATCCCTGGGTGAACATGCTGCGCACGACCCTCGCTGCATTCGGCGCCGGCGTCGGCGGAGCAGATGCAGTGACTGTTCTTCCGTTCGACGTCGCCCTGGCCGACGGCACCCTCGGTGTCAGCAAGTCCTTCTCCTCGCGCATCGCGCGCAACACACAGCTGCTCCTGCTCGAGGAGTCGCACCTGGGCCGTGTCCTCGATCCGTCGGCCGGGTCTTGGTACGTCGAGGACCTGACACAGCAGATCGCCGCCACCGCGTGGGAGTTCTTCCAGGAAATCGAAGCAGCCGGCGGATATCTGGCGGCACTCGAAGCGGGAATCGTCTCCGGTCGCATCGCCGCTACCAAGGCCAAGCGCGACTCCGACATCGCACACCGCAAGACCACGGTCACCGGTGTCAACGAGTTCCCGAACCTCGGCGAAACGCCGCTGTCCGCCGAAGCCGTCGAGCCCGGCCAGTCCGTCGCCCGCTACGCAGCTGCATTCGAAGCGCTTCGTGACCGTTCGGACGCGTTCCTCGCCGCCGGCGGCGCCCGTCCCACTGCGCTTCTCGCGCCGCTGGGCTCGGTTGCAGAACACAACGTGCGCACCACGTTTGCGTCCAACCTGCTCGCTTCGGGTGGTATCGACGCAGTCAACCCCGGCCCGCTCGAGGTGGGCGCCGAAGCCATCTCCGCTGCAGTCAAGGCTTCCGGTGCCACCGTCGCCGTGCTGTGCGGCACGGACAAGCGCTACGGCGAGAGCGCCGCAGCGGCCGTCGCCGAACTTCGCGCCGCCGGCATCGCCAAGGTGCTGCTCGCAGGACCGGAGAAGGCAGTCGCCGACGCGACCGGCGATTCTCGCCCGGACGGATTCCTCACCGCCCGCATCGACGCAGTGTCGGCACTGACCGAACTGCTCGACTTCATCGAGACGGGAAGCTCCAAGTGACGACACGAGAGGTCAAGCACGTGATCGGCAGTTTCGCCGAGGTCCCACTCGAGGACCCGCAGTCTCCGGCACCCACACCGCCGTCGGTCGAGCAGGCCCAGGCGCTCATCGAAGAGGGCGCCAACGCCAATAACTACGCCGCCGAGCAGGTTGTCTGGTCCACCCCGGAAGGCATCGACGTCAAGCCGGTGTACACCGGTGCGGACCGCACGGCCGCCGCCGAGTCGGGTTACCCGCTCGACAGCTTCCCGGGCGCAGCGCCGTTCCTGCGTGGTCCGTACCCGACCATGTACGTGAACCAGCCGTGGACCATTCGCCAGTACGCCGGATTCTCCACTGCCGCGGAGTCGAATGCGTTCTACCGTCGTAACCTCGCGGCCGGTCAGAAGGGCCTCTCGGTCGCCTTCGACCTCGCTACACACCGCGGCTACGACTCCGATCATCCTCGCGTTGCCGGTGACGTCGGAATGGCCGGTGTCGCAATCGATTCCATCCTCGACATGCGTCAGCTCTTCGACGGAATCGACCTCTCGCAGGTGTCGGTCTCGATGACGATGAACGGCGCCGTGCTGCCGATTCTCGCGCTGTACGTCGCTGCGGCAGGCGAGCAAGGTGTCACTCCGGACAAGCTGGCCGGAACGATCCAGAACGACATCCTCAAAGAGTTCATGGTTCGTAACACCTACATCTATCCGCCGAAGCCCTCGATGCGGATCATCTCGGACATCTTCGCGTACTCCAGCGCGGAAATGCCGAAGTACAACTCCATCTCGATCTCGGGCTACCACATCCAGGAAGCCGGAGCGACGGCCGATCTGGAACTGGCGTACACCCTCGCCGACGGCGTCGAGTACATCCGCGCCGGCCTCGACGCCGGTATGGACATCGACAAGTTCGCACCTCGCCTGTCCTTCTTCTGGGCCATCGGCATGAACTTCTTCATGGAGGTCGCCAAGCTCCGCGCCGGACGCCTCCTGTGGGCCGAGCTTGTTGCCAAGTTCGATCCCAAGAGCGCGAAGTCTCTCTCGCTGCGTACCCACTCGCAGACCTCCGGCTGGTCCCTGACCGCGCAGGACGTCTTCAACAACGTTCCGCGTACCTGCGTCGAAGCCATGGCTGCCACCCAGGGCCACACTCAGTCCTTGCACACCAACGCACTCGACGAAGCGATCGCATTGCCGACGGACTTCTCCGCCCGCATCGCCCGTAACACCCAGTTGCTGCTGCAGCAGGAATCCGGCACCGTGCGTCCCATCGACCCGTGGGGTGGCTCGTACTACGTCGAGTGGCTCACCAACGAACTCGCCAACCGGGCTCGTAAGCACATCGAAGAGGTCGAGGAAGCCGGCGGAATGGCTCAGGCCATCAACGAAGGCATCCCGAAGCTGCGCATCGAGGAAGCTGCCGCCCGCACCCAGGCACGCATCGACTCCGGTCGGCAGCCGCTCGTCGGCGTCAACAAGTACGTTCCCGACGAGGTCGACACCATCGAAGTTCTCAAGGTCGAGAACTCCAAGGTCCGCAAGGAACAGCTCGAGAAGTTGGTTCGTCTTCGCGCGGAACGTGATCCGGAAGCCGTCGAGGCCGCACTGGCGAACCTCACTCGCGCTGCCGCATCCACCGAAGGCGGCATGGAGAACAACCTCCTCGCCCTCGCTGTCGTCGCCGCCCGCGCGATGGCTACCGTCGGCGAGATTTCCGACGCCCTCGAAAAGGTGTACGGACGCCACCAGGCCGAGATCCGCACCATCAGTGGTGTGTACCGCGACGAGGCAGGAACGGTGAGCAACATCAGCAAGGCGATGGAACTGGTCGAGAAGTTCGCCGAGGACGAGGGACGTCGTCCCCGCATCCTCGTCGCGAAGATGGGCCAGGACGGTCACGACCGTGGCCAGAAGGTCATCTCCACCGCCTTCGCGGACATCGGATTCGACGTCGACGTCGGACCGCTGTTCCAGACCCCCGAAGAGGTCGCCAATCAGGCGGCCGACAACGACGTCCACGTAGTCGGTGTGTCGTCGTTGGCAGCCGGTCACCTCACCTTGGTGCCGGCGCTGCGGGAGGCTTTGGCTGCGGCCGGTCGTCCCGACATCATGATCGTCGTCGGCGGCGTCATTCCGCCCGGTGACTTCGACGAACTCTACGAGGCCGGCGCTGCTGCCATCTTCCCGCCCGGCACCGTCATCGCCGACGCTGCCAGCGGATTGTTGGAGAAGCTCTCCGCCCAACTGGGTCACGACAACAGCTGAGAAGGGGGTCACTGAAGATGGCACGTCAGCCCATCGACATTGATTCCCTCGCCGAGGCGGTGCGCGGAAATCAGCGTGCCGGCCTCGCTCGGGCGATCACCCTCGTCGAGTCCACCCGCGACGACCACCGGGCCCTCGCGCAGCAACTTCTACTGAAGTTGCTGCCGGAGGCCGGGGGAGCGCACCGGATCGGCATCACCGGCGTTCCCGGCGTCGGCAAGTCGACCTTCATCGACGCGCTCGGAATGTACTTGCTGGGCAAGGGACATCGGGTTGCGGTGTTGGCGGTCGATCCGTCGTCCACCCGCACCGGCGGCTCGATTCTCGGCGACAAGACACGCATGGCTCGGCTCACCGTCGAACCGAATGCGTACATCCGGCCGTCACCGACGTCCGGCACGCTCGGTGGTGTTGCCAAGGCAACCCGCGAGACCATCGTGCTTCTCGAAGCTGCCGGTTTCGACGTCATCCTGGTGGAAACGGTGGGTGTCGGCCAGTCCGAAGTCACTGTTGCCAACATGGTGGACTGCTTCACGTTCCTGACCCTCGCTCGTACCGGTGATCAGCTCCAGGGCATCAAGAAGGGTGTCCTCGAGCTCGCAGATCTGGTGGCGGTCAACAAGGCCGATGGCAAGCATGAGCGCGAGGCAAAGGGCGCTGCCCGTGAATTGGCGGGTGCGCTTCGCCTGATCTACCCGCACGACGCCATCTGGAAGCCGCCCGTCATCACGATGAGCGGTCTCGAAGGTGTCGGGCTGGACGAGTTCTGGGGAACTGTCACCAAACACCGTGAGGTGCTCACCGAAGCGGGACAGTTCGAGGAGAAGCGTCGCAAGCAACAGGTCGATTGGACCTGGACGATGGTCAACGATCAGCTGCTACGCAGGCTCTCGAGCAACGATCGGGTGCGTGCGATCCGGGCCGACGTCGAGCAGAGCGTGCGTGACGGTTCGCTGACGGCAGCGTTGGCGGCGGGGCGAATTCTCGACGCGTTCGACGGAAGCAACTAGCGCGGAAAGAACGAAATCCCGGGTATCCGAGCGCGGATACCCGGGATTTCTTCTGTGACGAGCTATCGTTCGCGTTTGACTGCAGGCTCGGTGAGTTCGGTCTCGACAGCGAGTTCGACTCCCGTGAAATCGCCTTCTGCCTCGGCCGGGGTGAGAGTGGACCGCTTCCACGCGTAGAACAGCAGCGCTGCCCACGCGCCGAGAATGGTCAGGTAACCGGCCACTGTAACCGCCCCGGTGATGTCGAAGGATTTGAACAGCTTCTGTGCGTTGGTCAACACGATGACGCCGCCCACCGCCGTTCCGAGCAAGGTTGCAGGTACGCGGCTGACCAGCCACGCCGCGAACGGAGCTGCGATGACACCGCCGAGCGCGAGACCGGCGACAACGAGGAGGTTTCCCGCCGACTCACGTCCCAATCCGACAAGGAATCCCAGCGACGCGGCTGACGCGACCAGAAACTCCGAGGCGCTGACCGAGCCGATCACGGTGCGCGGCGCGGTCTTTCCTCGTGAGAGCAGCGTGCTGGTGGTGATCGGACCCCAACCACCACCGCCGGATGCATCGATGAAGCCACCGAACAGGCCGAGTGGGGACAGGAAACGTGCAGTGTGCGGGGTGGTACGAGCGTCCGCGACGGCCGGTGGGCGGACCGAAAAGCGTAGTGCCACATAGATACCGATGGCCAGCAGGATCGTCGCCGTGATGGGGACTGCCGCTTCGGTGGACAGACCCGAGAGCACAGTTGCGCCGATGAATGCACCGACTGCGCCGGGCACACCGAGCTTGGCGACGAGCTTCCAGTCGATGTTCTTGAACTTCCAATGCGACACACCCGAAGCGAGGGTGGTGCCGACCTCGGCCAGGTGAACAGCGGCGCTGGCCTGAGCCGGACCGAGGCCACCGATCATCAACAGAGTGGTTGCGGTGACACCGAAGGCCATACCGAGGGCGCCGTCGACGAGCTGGGCGCCGACGCCGACAAGGGTGAACAAAAGAAGGTTGAACATGAGAAGACAGACTCCGAGCGAAGAAGCGACAAAGTCAGGGGTGCAGGCAGCGAGAATCGCCGCTCAGCAACACGCCTGATCGAAGCATGCGCTACGACGAGTGGGCCAGAACGCCATCAATCCGAGCGCAAATGCCGGGGAGGCATCGTGGCTGGAAATCTGCACGTCAGGTCCTTTGTTCTCGTTCGTTGGCGTTCTGTCCATGCGAGCATAGCCGGTGCCCGGCTCGGTCAACCCACGACGCGGGCGTAATTTCCCACTCGGTGGACAAGTCGATCGAAGAATTCCGCCGGATCGGTGCTGACCGCGATATCCGCGTTGGGCTCACGCTTCCAGTGCCCGACCCAGTCCGCAACCGTCGTTCCGATCAGCAGTGGACTCTCGGTTTCGACATCTACCGTTGCCGGTTTCAGCGTCGCCAGGCTCGGATCGAGCGCGACGGCAGCAGCGAAGGGATCATGCATGTGAGCAAGAAATCCCTGGTCGTATTCACGATGGAATTCCATGTAGAACCGGATTGCGTCGGACATATGCCTGATCACGCTGTTGGACGCGGAACTGCGGGCGTCGGGACCGTCGTCAGGCGAGATGATCTCTTCCGGGGTGCTCCCGGCAGCTTCGGCGAGCCGACGCACATGTTCGGGGAACATCTCGATGGATTCGGTGACGTTGAGGCCGCAGATGATCGGGCGCCGGTGCGCGGGTACGACGGAGAACGCGTCGAACACCTCCTTGGCGGCGTGCGGATCGACCGAGACGTTCCACTCCGCGGTCGGCGTCGTGTTGCCCGGATAGTTGAACGACCCACCCATCACTACCAGTCGCTTCAGCAGAGACGGCAGATCGGGTTCACGTTTGATCGCCAAGGCCAGGTTGGTGAGCGGCCCCGTCACCAGCCCGGTGAGTTGTCCGGGGTACTCCCGGACGAGATCCACCCAGAGGTCGGTGGCGGTTCGGACCGAGCGCTTGCGACCCGAATCGGGGAGGACCGCATGGCCGATTCCTTGCGGACCGTGAGTCTCCTCGGTGGTGCGCAACGGTATGACCAATGGCTCGCGGGCGCCGAGTGCAACCTCGATGTCCGGGGCGCCGCAGAGCGCAAGCCAGTTCAAGTTGTTGGCCGCGACCTGTTCCACCGGAACGTTGCCGGCAGTGCTCGCAATCCCCAGTATCTCGGCTTCGGGGCTGGCAAGGAGATAGAGAAGCGCCAACGAGTCGTCGATACCGGTGTCGACGTCGACGATGAGCTTGTGCATGTCACTCATCGGTGGCCACCAGGATCGTCGGGGAATGCAGGACGGGGAAGTTCACCGACCGAGCGATGAAGCACTTCGTGTGTGCGGGGCCGTGAAGCTCCTGGGCCTTCTCGACCATCGACGCCTCCGCGACCAACACCGTCGGATTCAACGTCACTTCGATGAACTGGCCGCCGCCATCGGATTCCTCGATCATGCTGCCGACCGGCTGATCGCTGTAGTCGAGAACGACGACCCCAGCGGCAGCTGCCAGCCCGAGGTACCAGAGCATGTGGCACTGGGCGAGGGAGGCAACGAGCAGTTCCTCGGGGTTCCATCGCTGCGCGTCGCCGCGGAACGAGGGATCGGAGCTGCCGAGAAGTTCCGGCTTTCCGACCGCGGATATTGCATGATTGCGCGAATATCCCTGCGTGCTGGACGTTCCGGTTCCCAGATCGCCCGTCCACTGAAGGTCGAGTGTGTAGGTATGTGACTTCACAGGTCCATCTTGCCCTGAATGTGCCGGTCCCTCAGTGTGCCCACTCCGCGCGATCCGATCCCCACGGATGCGCCGGTTCGGGGTAGTCCTCGAACTCTGCCAGCGCGGGTCGTGCGGTGGTCACGTCGGCATGGTTGACAACAACATTCAGGCCGGGAGCGGTCGGTAGACCGGGATGGGCGGTTCGGCCGGGTGCGTCGAGAAGACGAGCGCCTGTGCTTGCCAGCGACACGTCGACGTCGCGGCCACGGCCGTCGTGCGAGCGCAGTGTCAACGCGTCGAGGATCCCCGCTGCCAAGAAGTATCCGGTCGAGTGGTCGAGTGCCTGCGCCGGAAGTGCGCCAGGGTTCTCACCACCCTCGAGGAACGAAATGCCGGACGCGGCCTGCACGATGCTGTCGAAGCCACGGCGATTCGCCCACGGACCTTCCCATCCCCATGCGCTGACGCGCCCGTGAATCAGGTGGGCGGGAAGATCCTGCCCGATGAGCGCTTCGAGTGCACCCGGCCGGTAGCCGGTGACCAGTACGTCTGCGGTTTCGAGGAGTTCTCGGAACGCTGCCGCTCCGGCCGAGGACTTCAGGTCGAGAAGCGCCGACCGCTTGCCCTGTCCACTGTCGAGGTGCTGCCATCCGATCTCGGGGATCGCCGGGGGATCGATCCGCAGAACGTCAGCGCCGACCAACGCCAGGGCACGCGTCGCGACCGGACCGGCGATGACGCGGGTCAGGTCGAGAACGCGTGGGCGCGTCGGATGCGTGCGGGGTTTTCCCTCGTCGCGTGCTCGGATGGATACCAGAGGCGCAGACCTCGCAGCTGCGCACTGCTCACTCAGGCGCCACTCGGTCTCGGTACGAACACGGACCGCGATGGCTCCGATCTCGGCGGCCTGCTGCTCGATCTCGATGGCGCTGAGTTCGGATATCCGTTGCGCCACTGCATCTTTGGGTGATCCATGAACGAGCGCGAGGACGGCGAGCAGGCGGTCGCGATGGTGCGGATAGTTGCCGTGCGTGCGGACCCAACCGTCGCGGGCGGCAAAGAACCCCGAGTGCTCGGAGAACCCGTTGATCGGCTCGCCGCCGATCCGGAACAGTCGATCGCTCGAGAAGGACGCGGCGATGCGCTCGGGATCGAGGGTCCAGTGTCCGTCGCCCGGGCGGGTTGACCGATGAATCGCCGAGGCGAACGCCGCGACTGAGCCCGCAGCGAGGTCGAACACCGGCAAGTGCGCCGCAAGGAAACCCGCCGAGTCCGGGCATTCGATGTGCCCGCGTCGGTCGTCGCTGTGCACCCCGACGTCACGCTGGTATTCGTCGAGATAGAACCCGTACCCGTGATCCATGCGACGCCTTTCGGCAGTTCAGTGGCCGAGAAGCTCCCGGCACTTCTCTGCCAGCGTATCGCGGAGCGGCGCAGCACGATCCGCCAACTGTTGTTGCTGACGCACGTATTCGGCGCGGCCCGCGGGAGTTTCGATACGAATGGGGGAGTACCCGTACTCGGCAAGGTCGTATGGGCTCGCGCGCATGTCGAGTTCACGGGCCAGGAGCGCGTGTTCGAAGCACCGCATCACCAGGTCGGAATCGACGAGTGGCAACAACTTGAAGCTCCACTTGTACAGATCCATACCGGCGTGCAGGCAGCCCGGCTGTTCGTGATCGATCTGAGTTTCGCGTGCAAGCGGGAGCGAGTTCTTGGGGGCCGCGTCCGGTGTGAAGAACCGGAACGCGTCGTAGTGCGTGCATTTGAGTGGCAGGGATTCGACGACCGCGTCGGTACCGGCGAACCCGAGTCGCAGCGGCACCGACTGGTGACGGATTGCGTCCTCGCCGCCGCGATAGACCATCGCCCATTCGTGGAGGCCGAAGCAACCCAGCACAGCGGGCCGCGCAGACGTCTGATTCAACAGATTCCACACGAATTCGACTGTGTGACGCCGACGCTCCAGCACTGAGGCCTCGACCGTCGCGGTACCCGACTCGTCGACGCGGTAGCCGGAGAAGGCTGCGTATTCGGCGGCGTTCTCGAGCGCGACTCCGTACCCGGGGTGCCAGCGGCGCAGTTGGGCGGGTTTGAAGTTGTAGTACGTGAAGAGGAAGTCGTGCACCGGGTGAGAGATACCGGCGCTACGACGCGCTCGGTGCGGCTCGACGAGCTTCTCCACCTCCTCGAGGTGAAGTGCCCGCCGAGCCGTCCACTCGCTCTGCGCGAGTGCGAGTGAATGCACCGAACGTGTCATCGATCAGCTGTTTCTTTGTCCGGGAACAGCATCCGTGCCGCGGTGCGTGCCGTCGCGGACCGTTCCGACGTACTCCTCGAGGAGATCCTCGAGCGCGACGATACCGATCACCACTCCGTCAGCGTCCGTGACAGCGCCGAGGTGCGAGCTGGCCCGACGAAGGCCGGCCAACGCTTCGGCCAGCGGTGTGCTGAGCGGAACGATGGGCAGCGGCCGGATATCCGACGTCGGAACGACGGTGTCCGGTCCAGCGGCCTCGTCGAGCACCTCGTCGAGCACGTCCTTGAGGTGCACGTACCCAGCCAGCGATCCGTCGCTCGCTCGCACCGGGTAACGCGAGTATCCGGTCTCGATGACCGCACGCTCGATCTCACCCAGTGTTGTTCCCGACGGTGTGAGGGGAATGGTCCGCACCTTGTCGAGAGTGATCAGGACCTCGGAGACGGTCCGATCGGTCGATTCGAGTGCCTGCTTCAACCGCCGGTGTTCTTCGGCGTCGATCAGACCTTCAGATCGCGATTCACCGATCATCGCGGACAACTCCACCGCCGAGACCGTGACGTCGAGTTCGTCCTTGGGTTCGACGCGCAGGAGCTTGAGCACTCCGTTCGCGCACAGGTTGTAGAACGCGATGATCGGGCGAGCGATCTTGATGAACGCCAGATGCACGGGAACGAGCAGCATGGCCGTCTTCTCGGGGCCGGCCAACGCGATGTTCTTGGGCACCATCTCGCCGAGCAGGATGTGCAGCACGACGACGAGCGACAGCGCGATGGCAAACGAGATCGGGTGCAGCAATCCGTCGGGCAGGCCGACGGCTTCCATCGGCACCTCGAGGAGGTGCGCAATGGCGGGCTCGGCGACCTTACCGAGGAGGATCGAGCAGATCGTGATGCCCAGCTGAGCCGCCGCAAGCATGAGCGAGAGGTTCTCACCGGCCTTGATGACTGTGAGCGCCCGCTTCTTGCCTTGCGCGACCAGTGCTTCGAGGCGGTCACGTCGTGCGGAGATCAGTGCGAACTCCGCACCGACGAAGAATGCATTGCCGGCGAGCAGCACGACGGTGAGGAGTACACCGAAGAGGTTATTCATCGTCGGACTCCTTCTTGCTGTCGTCTGCGGATTCGGGTTCGACGTAAGCGGGGACCGGCGTGATGGTCACCCGGTCGATACGGCGGCCGTCCATGCCGGTCACTCGTGCAATCCACTTTCCGCGCGAATCACCGGACGAGTCGACGTCGGGCAATTCCACCTCGTCACCCTCGTCGGGGATGCGGCCCAGTTCGGTGAGCACCAAGCCGCCGAGCGTGTCGTAGTCGCCTTCGGGAGCGGTGTACCCGGTTGCCGAAGTGACCTCGTCGATGCGCAGGAGACCGGAGCACGACCATCCGTCGCCGACGCGCTGCACGTCGAGTTCGGGTTCGTCGTGTTCGTCGCGCACATCGCCGACGATTTCCTCGATGAGGTCTTCCATCGTGACGATGCCGGCAGTTCCGCCGTACTCGTCGACGACGAGCGCAACCTGCATACCGTCCGAGCGGATTCGCTCCATGACGGTGTCTCCGTCCAGGCTCGACGGCACGACGGGAACACGTTGAGCCAGACTGTCGACGCGCGTCGTGCGCCGACGTTCGGCCGGAACGGTGAACGCGTGCTTGATGTGTACGACGCCGACCGTGTCGTCGAGATCGCCGCGAACGACCGGGAAGCGCGAATAGCCGGTCCGCGACGCCGTCACGATCAGGTCTGCGACGGTGTCCGAGAGTTCCAGCGATTCGATCTTCACTCGCGGAGTCATCAGCTCTTCTGCCGTGCGGTCACCGAACTGCAGTGAACGGTCGACGAGCATCGCCGTGCCCTTGTCGATGGACCCGCGCTGCGCGGACGTCCGCACGAGGGACCCGAGTTCCTGCGGTGATCGCGCGGAGCGCAATTCCTCCGCGGGTTCGATGCCCAGGCGTCGCACGATCCAGTTGGCGGTTCCGTTGAGGCCGTTGATGGCCCACCGGAAGATCAGCGAGAACCCTGCTTGCAGGCCCGCAGTCGCGCGGGCGGTGGGCATCGGCTTGGAGATTGCGAGGTTCTTCGGTACGAGCTCACCGAAGATCATGGAGAACGAGGTCGCGATCACGAGAGCCAGGATCAAAGACGTTGTCGAGGCAGCGGATTCACTGAGCCCGACGGCCTTCGTGACCGGTGTGATGAACCGTGCCAGGACCGGCTCGGCCAGGTAACCGGTGATCAGGGTTGTGATCGTGATGCCCAGCTGAGCGCCGGAGAGCTGGAACGAAAGAGTCTTGTGCGCGTGTTGAACCTGCCGCGAGCGTCGGTCGCCGCCACGAGCAGCTTCGTCGACGGTGCTGCGTTCGAGCGCGGTCAGTGAGAATTCGGCCGCCACGAAGAGGGCGGTGCCTGCAGTCAGCGCGATGAAGCCGACCAGGCTGAGAATGGTGAAAACGATGTCCATGTGTCATCGCCACCTGAGATGTGCACGGGGGCCGCCGGGTTTGTCTCCCGGCTCGCTAGAGGAGCCCTCCGAACCGGCGGAATCAGAAGATTCCTCGGATAAAACGACGGGTGTAGCGCCGGGTAAGTGTGTGGGTGCCTCGGGCACCGGGTTCCTTTCGTCAGAGCCGAGTAGTTCTCGGCTGTAGCGGGCTCGGTCGGGTCGCCGAAGGGCACCCGACCGAGTTTTGTTTTCTGTTTACGGATCCAATGATACCGGCGGGTGCCCGGGAGTAGGGACCCGAGCACCCGCCGACAGTCACAGAACGTGGTTCACCAACCAGACGGAAGCGGCCGTCCTTCGGCAAATCCGGCGGCGGACTGCACGCCCAGAACGGCCTTCTCGTGCAGCTCCTCGAGAGAGCGCGCACCCGCGTACGTGCAGGTACTGCGCACGCCGGAACAGATCTGATCGATCAGGTCCTCGACTCCGGGGCGCTCGGGATCGAGACGCATCCGCGAACTGGAGATGCCTTCCTCGAACAATCCCTTACGAGCGCGATCGAAAGCCGTTTCGGTGGCCGTGCGAGCGGCAACAGCGCGCTTGGAGGCCATACCGAAGCTCTCCTTGTACGCGTTGCCCGCCTGATCGACTTTGAGATCGCCGGGGGACTCGTATGTGCCGGCGAACCACGAGCCGATCATGACGTTCGACGCGCCCGCCGCGAGGGCGAGTGCAACGTCGCGGGGGTGGCGAACGCCGCCGTCGGCCCAGACGTGCTTGCCGAGCTCACGTGCCGCTGCAGCACATTCCGCGACGGCCGAGAACTGCGGGCGTCCGACGCCGGTCATCATGCGAGTCGTGCACATGGCTCCGGGTCCGACGCCGACCTTGACGATGTCCGCGCCTGCGGCGATCAGATCACGGGTTCCCTGTGCGGAGACCACGTTGCCTGCAACCAACGGGACGCCGAGATCGAGCGCCTTGAGGGTGGTGAGCGCATCGATCATTCTCTGCTGGTGACCGTGAGCCGTGTCCACGACGATTACGTCGGCACCGGCGTCGACGAGTGCCTTGGCCTTGGCGCCCACGTCACCGTTCACACCGACCGCCGCAGCGACCCGGAGTGCGCCGCGCTCGTCGACTGCGGGGTCGTAGATGCCGGCACGAATCGCGCCGGTGCGGGTGAGGACGCCGGCAAGAGTCCCGTCTTCGTTGACGATGACCGCCAGCGGATCATGCTTGGTTTCGAGCAGTTCGAAGACCTCACGCGGTGTGGCGGTGACCGGGGCCGTGACGAAGTCGGTGATCGCGACGGTACGGAGGCGAGTGAACCGATCGACATCCGCGCAGGCAGCCTCGGTGACGACACCGAGAGGCTTACCGTCCTCGACCACCACGACCGCGCCGTGAGCGCGCTTGGGAAGCAGCGCCAGCGCATCGGAGACGGCGTCGTCCGGACTCAGCGTGACCGGCGTATCGGCGACGAGGTGGCGGCTCTTGACGAACGCCACGGTCTCGGCGACAGCTTCGGTGGGGACGTCCTGCGGAATGATGACCAGTCCGCCGCGGCGGGCGACAGTCTCCGCCATGCGGCGGCCGGCGACTGCGGTCATATTGGCGACCACGACGGGAATGGTCGTTCCGGATCCGTCGGAAGAATTGAGATCGACGTCGAACCGAGAGGTGACCTCGGTCCGGTTAGGGACGAGGAAGACGTCGTCGTAGGTCAGGTCGTATGGGGGGCGTTGCCCTTCGAGGAACTGCACGTTTCACGAGCCTACCGTCGATTCCGCCGTAGCGCCCTCGGTATCGCGCGCTTGTGAGCGGGAGAGGGCGATCGTGGTCATGATCATGACGGCGACGGCGCACCCGATGAGAGCAATTCCGGGACCGTCGACGCGGAGGCGTTCGTCGAGCACTGTCATCCCCAGGAAGATGGCCGCGATCGGCTCGCCGATCGTCAGGGCGGGTAGCGACGCCGACAGCGGCCCGACCTGGAACGCGCGCTGTTGCAGGTAGACCCCGATTGCGCCCGAGGCGATCAGCGCCCACGTCTGCCATGCCGAAATCACCCCGACGACGCCGTGGCCGAGTAGGTCGGTGACGTACTTGGTGAATGCGACGGCGACGCCGTAGAAGATGCCTGCCGCAGAGCCGAGAAGCAGTGCGCGCCAGCCGCCGTCGAGTTTGGACAAGCCGCCGACAGTTGCGGCCACGGCCACTGCGACCGTAATCGTCAGGGGCACAGCCCAATCCGACCATGGAGCATTGCTGTCTCCCTCGGTGGGATCGCCGACGACGAGGAAGATCGCCAAGGAAATCGCGAGCATGATCGCCAGTGACCACGCGGAACGGGTGATGCGGATTCCCGAGAATTTGGCCGAGAGAGGCAGCGCGAACAGCAACGAGGTCACGATCAGCGGCTGCACCACCAACACCGAACCCAACGACAGTGCAACGGCCTGCATGACGTACCCGCCGCCGTCACCGATCAGCCCGGCCCACCACCGAGGACTGCGAATCAACGACGCCACCAACGCCTCGCCCTCGGGAACCGCGGACGCCGCCCGTTGCTGAGCGACCGAAGCGCACGCGAAGAGCAGTGCAGCGAGAAGTGCGCAGAGAACCGAGATCAGTGGAAGATCACCCATTCCCTCAGTGTGCGCGCTTGCCCGCCCGATTTCCGGCAGACGGCTTTCCTGCGCCGGGTGCGCCGCGACGCGGGGTCAAGCCCTTGGACGCCAGACGCTCCGAACGGGTCGGGACCGGAGTGCCGTCCGCACGGATCTTCTTCACACTCTTCGGATCGGTGACGCGCCGCGAGGAGGCGGCGCGCTTGTCGCCGTCCTTCTTCATCCGGCCTCCGGCAGCGGTCCGGCCTGCAGTGTCGTGTTCCTGACGGCCACGCTTGGCGGTGTGCTTGACGGCAACCGTCGTATCGGGAGCCTCGACCGGAATTCCCGTCGGCTCCATCGCACCGGTGATGCGCGTGAGCTCAAGATCGTCAGGACGAACCCGCACGCCGTGAACCTTGATACCTGCCTGCTTGGTCAACTTCTCGACCGAATCACGTTCTTCGTCTGTGACGATGGTGACGACGACGCCCGATTCCCCGGCGCGTGCCGTCCGGCCGGCCCGGTGCAGGTAGTCCTTCGCCTCGGCCGGGGGATCGACGTGAACGACGAGCGTCACGTCGTCGACATGGATTCCGCGCGCGGCGACATCGGTGGCGACCAGGACCGGTGTTGTCCCGTCGGAGAACGACGCGAGGGTCTTGGTCCGATTGTTCTGCGTCTTGCCGCCGTGCAGAGCCCCGGCCGAGACGCCGATCAAATGCAGTTGCTGCGCAAGACGATCCACACCGTGCTTGGTCTTGACGAACATGATGGTCCGCCCCGCACGCGAAGCGATATGTGCGACAACGGATCTCTTATCGTCGCGGTCGACGAAGAGCAGATGATGTTCCATGGTCGAGACGGTCGCAACCGGGGGAGCAGTCGAGTGCGACGCCGGATTGCGCAGGTAACCCGCGACCAGATCGTCGACCTTGCCGTCGAGTGTCGCCGAGAAGAGAAGACGCTGACCGTCTTTCGGAGTCGTGTCGAGAATCTTCGCAACCTCGTCGATGAAGCCCATGTCCGCCATGTGGTCGGCTTCGTCGATGGTCGTGATCACGACGTCGTCGAGAATCACCGACTTCTGCTCGAGTAGGTCGAGCAAGCGCCCGGGGGTCGCGATCAGCAGATCGACGCCGCGGGCAAGGATGTCGGCCTGACGCTTGATCGGAACGCCCCCGACCGCATTTGCCACACGCAAACCGATCTCGGTAGCGGCGTCGTCGAGTGCCTTGTGGATCTGGATCGCCAGCTCACGGGTGGGAGCGAGCACCAAACCGCGCGGACGATTCCGCTTGCTCGCCCCACCCTTGAGGCGCACCAGCATCGGAAGCCCGAAGGCCAGAGTCTTTCCGGAACCCGTCGCACCGCGCCCGAGTACATCCCGACCGGCAAGAACATCGGGGATGGTTGCCGACTGAATGGGGAAGGGGGCATCGATGCCGCTTCGGCGCAACGCGTGCACCATCACGGCGGGGATTCCGAGGTCGACGAACGAACGCCCTTCGGTCGAGGTGGGCGAGTCGATCGTCGATTCCTGCATTTGTCCAGGCTACCGGGTATCGGTAGACGCAGATGACCGCATCTACCGATACCCGCTGTGAATCAGGCCTCGATTTCGCTGCGGTCACCGCTCCACAGTGTGTGGAACTTGCCCGGCTTGTCGATGCGCTCGTAGGTGTGCGCGCCGAAGAAGTCGCGCTGACCCTGAGTCAGGGCGGCCGGCAGACGCTCCGCGCGGAGACCGTCGTAGTACGACAGCGAGGACGCGAACGCAGGTACCGGAATGCCGAGCATCGTCGCGGTGGCGACCACGCGGCGCCAGCTGTCGATGCCTGCCTCGATGGCCTCGCGGAAGTACGGCGCCAGAATCAAGCTCGGCAGGCTCGGATCGGCGTCGAACGCGTCCTTGATGCGGTTGAGGAACTGCGCACGGATGATGCAGCCACCGCGCCAGATCGTCGCCAGGTCGGCAGGCTTGAGGTTCCAGTCGTACTCGGCGCTGCCGGCAGCGATCTGATCGAAGCCCTGCGCGTACGCCACGATCTTCGACGCGTACAGCGCGGCCTGGATGTCGGCGGCGAACTGCTCGGCGTCAGCAGGCTTGTCGCCGAGAGAGCCGGCAGCCAGACCCTGCGCCTGAGCTGCAGCGCGCTGATTGCGGCTACCGGACAGTGCGCGAGCAAACACGGCTTCGGCGATACCGGTGACCGGCACGCCCAGATCCAGAGCGGACTTGACCGTCCAGCGGCCCGTGCCCTTCTGCTCGGCAGCGTCGACGATGACGTCGACCAAAGGCTTGCCGGTCTCGGCGTCGACCTGGCGGAGCACCTCGGCGGTGATCTCGATCAGGTAGGACTCGAGGGTGCCCTTGTTCCACTCGGTGA
This sequence comes from Rhodococcus sp. D-46, assembly GCF_011290655.1. NCBI lineage: Bacteria > Bacillati > Actinomycetota > Actinomycetes > Mycobacteriales > Nocardiaceae > Rhodococcus > Rhodococcus sp. D-46. The sequence goes on from NZ_JAANTF010000009.1 coordinate 182,714, forward strand.
AGACGTCGGCAACCTGACCGGCGTCGTAGCCCAGAGCGTCGCGGAAGAGGTTGTACGCCTCGCCGATGAGCTGCATGTCGGCGTACTCGATGCCGTTGTGCACCATCTTGACGAAGTGACCGCTGCCGTCGGGGCCGATGTGCGTGCAGCACGGGGTGCCGTCGACGTGAGCGGAGATGGACTCGAGAAGCGGGCCGAGAGCCTCGTAGGACTCCTTCGGGCCGCCCGGCATGATCGACGGACCGTTGAGTGCGCCTTCTTCGCCACCGGAGATACCGGCGCCGACGAAGTGCAGTCCGCGGGCGCGGATCGCCGCTTCACGACGGATCGTGTCGGTGTAGAGCGAGTTGCCACCGTCGATGATGATGTCGCCGGGCTCCATGGCGTTTGCGAGCTCTTCGATGACAGCATCGGTCGGGGCGCCGGCCTTGACCATGATCAGGACGCGTCGCGGCTTCTGAAGTGCGGCAACAAACTCCTCGACGGTCTCGGTGCGCACGAAATCGCCCTCGGAACCATGCTCGGCGATCAGGGCATCGGTCTTCGCGATGCTGCGGTTGTGCAGGGCAACGGTGTGACCGTGGCGGGCGAAATTGCGGGCAATATTCGAACCCATGACGGCCAGGCCGGTGACGCCGATCTGAGCTCGGGGTGATTCGGTGCTAGTGGTTGACATGCTTACAGCTTTCCCTCTCGGTCCGCGGCTGTGAAATCCTGCGCTGTGCGCAGCCGAAAACGGTGCGGCCGCGACGCGCGTGAACATCAGACCGTGCATACAAAACACGGATGCAGATCACTTTAATTGCAGTGACCTGCATCCGTCTCGATACAGCTTCCGGCACAGCCGGAAGGTTCTCAGTGTTCAGTTGTCGAGCCGCAGCTCAGCGCAGGTATTACCGCTGATCGCGCTTCGGGCCGTCGAATCCGTCATAGCTACGACGGTCGGTGCGGCTGCGGAAGCCGCCACCGCTGGTCGAGGCTGCACGGTTGTCGCCGCCTCCGCGGTTTCCCTGGTAGCCGGTCGAGGGGCGGCTGTCGCGATCGCCGTACGAGCGGTTGTTGTCACGGCTGCCCTGGTATCCACCACCGGACGAACGGTTGCCCTGGTATCCGCCGCGGCTCTCGCCGTCACGGCTTCCCTGGTATCCGCCCGACGAGCGGTTGCCCTGGTAACCCGTCGACGGGCGGCTGTCGCGGTCTCCGTAGGACGGACGGCTGTCACGGTTGCCCTGGTAACCACCGCTGGAGCGATCACCCTGGTATCCACCACCGGACGAACGGTTGCCCTGGTATCCGCCGCGGCTCTCGCCGTCGCGGTTGCCCTGGTAGCCACCCGAAGAGCGGTTTCCTTGGTATCCGGTCGAGGGGCGGCTGTCGCGGTTGCCCTGGTAACCACCGCTGGAGCGATCACCCTGGTATCCGCCGCGGCTCTCGCCGTCGCGGTTGCCCTGGTAGCCACCCGAAGAGCGGTTGCCTTGGTATCCACCGGACGAGCGGTTGCCCTGGTATCCGCCACGGCTTCCACCACGATCACCGAAGGAACGCTCGCCACGAGAAGAGCTCTCGCGCAACGGTTCTCCGGTCGGCTTCTTGGCACCGGTGATTCGAGCAAGTTCAGCAGAACCCGGGGTGACGGCAACGGCTGCGGCATTGACGCCGGCCATTCCGGTCAGCCGCTTGAACTGACGCTTCTGGTTGGGCAGCACGATGGCGACAACGGTGCCCTTCTCGCCGGCGCGAGCGGTACGACCAGCGCGGTGCAGGTAGTCCTTGTGGTCGGCCGGGGGATCGACGTGAACGACGAGGTCGATGCCGTCGACGTGGATTCCGCGTGCTGCGACGTCCGTTGCGACGAGGACCGGGGTGCGGCCGTTCTTGAAACGCTCGAGGACGCGGGTGCGCTGGTTCTGTGCCTTGCCGCCGTGAAGCGACTCGGCAGCGATGCCGACTGCGCGGAGGCGGTCGGTGATTCCCTCGCAACCGAGCTTGGTGCGGGCGAACATGATGGTGCGTCCGTCGCGGGCACCGATCTCGGCGAGAACGGAATCCTTCTGTCCACGATCGACGAGGAGAACGTAGTGCTCCATCGTGTCGACGCTTGCGCGGCCGTCTTCGGTGGAGTGGGTGACGTGGTTGGCCAGGAACTGACGAACCAGCGACTGGACCTCACGGTCGAGGGTTGCCGAGAACAGCAGACGCTGTCCGTCTGCGGGGGTCTCACCGAGGATCGAGCGAACCTCGGGCAGGAAGCCCATGTCTGCCATCTGATCGGCTTCGTCGAGTGCGGTGATTTCCACCGAGTCGAGGATGCAGGTGCCCTGACGCAGGTGGTCGCCGAGACGACCCGGCGTTGCGACGAGGACGTCTACGCCGCGTCGGAGCTGATCGACCTGCTTGGCGAACGGCGTTCCACCGACAGCGGGACGAACCGTGAGTCCGAGTGCGCCGGCGTAGGAGTTGAGGGAGTCGACCACCTGGAAAGCAAGCTCACGGGTGGGGACGAGCACGAGTGCGCGGGGACGCTTGGCGGCCGGGCGATCTTCGTGGCGTGAGAGGCGGGTCAGCATCGGCAGGCCGAAGGCGAGGGTCTTGCCCGATCCGGTCTGTGCGCGGCCGAGAACGTTGGTTCCGGCGAGCGCGTCCGGGATGGACTGCGCCTGGATGGGGGACGGGACGGTGATGGAGTTGCGCGCCAATGCGGCAACAAGCTGCTCGGGCAGGCCGATCTCGGCGAAGGTGATACCCGGCTCGGTGGCGACTGCTTCTTCGGCAGCGGGGGTGTTGACGGTGGGGTCTTCGATGTTCTCGGAAGACGACATTTGGACAGCGTTGGTCACGCGGAAACCTCTCCGGACTACGGGCACGTCGCGGAGCGGAAGAAGCCATGCTGAAATACACGACACAGTTCGCAAAGGGACGAGCCAGGGCACATGTCACCTGGCAATCCGAACGCATACTGCGGGGAATTGGGCTGTGTGCCGTTATATGTTGACGGACCACGATGGTGGCCGTGATCCACTCTACGCCACCGGGGACACCGAAGTCAGGTAGCCCCGCCTGTGACCTGCACTACTACACGGGGTTACGCAGGTCAAGACTCAGTATGCGTTGAAAAGCAGTCGAAGTTCGGTGAGCCAGGGCACAGCCACCGCAACCGTGGGAACAACGAGAATCGCGACCGCCCCGAGATACGCAAAAACTGCGATGCGGGGATCTGCGTCGTCGGCCGAGAGGCGTTGCACTCGGATGAGCGTCGACGGCCCGCCCGCTGCCATTGCCCCGCGGGGTGCCGTCGATCCGGCACACGCGACAAGCGCCCGCGCGAGGGGAGTGGGACCGGTAGCCCGCACGGCTGAATCGTCGGCGAGCAACTCCACCAGTAGCTGCACCGATCCCAGGGCCGACTTGCTACGAACGAAACGGGGGAACGCGTGGTTGACGGCAGTGAAAGCCTCGAGGACCAGATCGTGACGAGCTCGCAGGTGGGAACGCTCGTGCGTCAGGATGGCTTTGACCTCGGCATGATCGAGGTTCTGCAGAGTGCCTTGACTGAGAACCACGCGTTGACGCAGACCTGGCAGGCAGTATGCGATCGGTTCGTCGACGTCCAGTACCCGCAGATCGGGTGTGCGTTCCACCGACGCGGGCATGGCGCAGTCGTCGAGAAGGTCCACCAACACGCGGTGACGTGCACGGCGACGTCGGGTTCTCACAGCGACCTGGATGATCGAGAAGATCAGCTTCGCGCCGATCAGAAGCGTCAGGGCAAAAACAACCACGTACAGAATCCACAGCGGGAGCCCGAGTGCATCGATTTCGGCGGTCGGGGCCGTCGTCGGCCTACCGTCAGCGCCGGGAACGAGCAGCTGGCTGGCAATGGCCAGCCCCGAGCTGAATGCCGACAACACCGCAGCAATTGCGACGGCTTGCCACAGAACCAACGCCGCGCGTGGAGCGCGGTAAGGCCACGTGGAGCGGCTCAGGAGTGCGGGAACCGGACCGGCCAGCAACAAGGCAAGCAGTCCGAAAACCAGTGCAGTAGTGGCGTTCATGTCCTACACATCATGCACGACGAAATCAGTTCGGCCTAGAAATTCCGGGCTGCGCAGCCTTTTTCGCGGACTCGCGCACCTCGAGGGCAGCGAGCGCCTCGCGGAGAGCATCGGCTTCGTCAGCATTGACCTGTCCCACGAAGTGGACGAGCGCCGCAGCGCGACCGCCGGACTCCGGAGCCTGGGCCAGCGCGTCGACCATCAGACTCGCGACCAGTTCTTCGCGTTTGTTGACGGGAAGATAGCGATGTGCGCGATCGTCACGCTGCTGAATCACCAGATGCTTCTTCGCCAGGCGCTGCAGAACGGTCATTACCGTCGTGTACGCCAATTCGCGATGCGTCGCGAGTGCTTCATGCACCTGTCGCACAGTTTGCGGTTCCGATGTGGACCACAAATGATCCATCACCGCGCGTTCGAGTTCACCTAGACCTGCCATTCTTCGATTCTACGGACTTCCACGACGAAATACGTACTACTGGTAGTAGTAACCACCTCGGTGGGGGTGTGGTATTGGCCATAGTGATCTGCGTGACGGTTACGGTGGTGTGAGACGACGAAAGTCCCGACAATGACGATGCCCGATAATTGCAAGCCAACAGTCGATCCGCAGAAAGTAGCCGCACGTAGATGACGATCGACAGTTCACCGGGCACCGAAGAATCGACATCACGGGCGCGGGTAGTCACGCAGAAAGCTGCCGGCATCATCCGTTTCGGCATTCGCGACGCACCGTTGACGGTCGTTCTACTTCTCACCATGTGGATCGTGGGTGCCGCAACCGGCAGCCTCGTTCACGGACCGTCCCGCGATCTCGAGCACACGATCGGTGCCGGAATGGGCTCGATCCAGCACGGCCGCATCTGGACTCCGCTCACGTCCGTGCTGTGGGCAGGAAACCTGCTCGGGTACCTCGGCGCGACCGTGCTCCTGATCGCAGTCGCCGCACCCCTCGAACGCCGAATGGGAACGATCAAGCTTGCGATCGCCGGCGCAAGCACTCAAATCTTGGGAGTCCTGCTCGGGCTCGGCTGGGCGTCGTTTGCGAAGGTGTTCGATTCCAGTTGGGGATTCCGCCTCCACGTGGGCTCCGCGGTCGGAGCCAGTGCATGGATCGTCGGCGCTGCGATGGCCGCCAGCTCGAACATGGGCACCCTGTGGCGCCGTCGCATTCGCGTCGGAACTTTGGCGTTGACGATCACTTTGGCCTTGTTCAGTGGTCAGCTGCAAGACGTCATCCGATTCTTTGCCGCTGTGGTGGGTTTGGTGATCGGTCAGTGGATCGTCGGACGATCGGCGCGCGGTGAGCGCATCGCCGGGACACAGCGAGAGGGTCGCGTCCTGGTCGCCATCGTCGTCGCGGCGAGTGCGATCGGCCCGATGATCGCCGCATTGTCCCCGCAGGCGGTCGGCCCACTCGCGGTCCTCCGTGACCTCTTCCGCGGAGTTCCCTGGACTGTCGCCGAGGTTCGAGAACTGTGCGAGGAGTCCTCGTCGGATCCGGACTGCCGACGAGGACTCCTCGAGCTCAGACTCTCCGGTATCGGCCCGACTCTGCTCTCGCTGATGCCGTCGATCTTCGTTCTCGTGTTGAGTGACGGGCTCCGTCGTGGCCGCAGATTCGCCTGGATTGCGACAGTGTGTGCTCAGGTAGTCCTACTCGTCCTCTCGATCGGGAACTTCGTCATCAGGTTCGTCGACGCCGTCGACAGTGACAGCTTGTTCTACGGAATCAGCGATCCGAACGTGTACCGAACTCTGGTGCCGTTCCTGACACCGCTCTTCGTACTGATCCTGCTGATCGCGACACGTCGATACTTCGACGTCGCGGCCCCGGCCAAGACATACCGACGTCTCGGTGCTGCGATCGTGACCTTGCTCGCGGTCCTCGCCGTGATCTACGTCGGCGGCGGAATGCTCGCCAGGCACGGGTTCGATCGCGAGCCAACCGTAACGATGTTGCTCGCGGACTTCCCTCAGCGCCTTGTACCGCCCGTGTACCTGCAATTGATCGATCCGCGTCTGCTTCCCGTGGACATCGAGTCGACGTTGCTCTTCGAGTGGACCGGCGTCGTGTTCTGGGGCGTCGCCGCCGTGTTGGTGTTCGTGAGTTTCCTCAAGCCGGTCAAGACCGCCGATCCCAAAGCCGCCGAACGAGCGCGATCCATGTTGATCGCCGGTACCGGCAGCCCGTTGTCCTGGATGACGACGTGGAAGGGAAACACATACTGGTTCAGCGCGGACGGTTCGAGTTACGTCGCGTATCGCGTCATCGCCGGTGTTGCTCTCACAACCGGTGATCCGGTCGGTCCTCCAGATCGCATGCGCACGGCGATCGAGGAGTTTGCCGAGTTCGCGTCGTCGAACGGTTGGATTCCCTGCTTCTATTCAGTGACCGACGACGCCCGAAGCATCACTGATTCCATGGGCTGGAGCGGCCTGCAGGTCGCCGAGGAAACCGTGCTCGACCTCGGACAGGTCGCGTTCACAGGAAAGCGGTTCCAGGATGTGCGAACAGCACTGAACCGGGCGAAGAAGTCCGGGATCACGGCCGAGTGGATTTCCTTCCCTCATGCACCTCTCGCGATCAAGGATCAGATAGTTGCGATCTCGGAGGAATGGGTGGCGGACAAGGGGATGCCCGAGATGGGATTCACCCTCGGCGGACTCGACGAGGTCGACGACGAACAAGTGCGGTGCCTGATCGCCGTCGACGAGGATCGCACCGTGCACGGTGTCACGTCGTGGCTACCGGTGTACCGCGACGGCAAAGTCGTCGGGTGGACACTCGACTTCATGAGGCGACGCTCCGAAGGATTCCGTCCCGCGATGGAGTTCCTCATCGCCTCCGCTGCACTGAAATTGGAGGAGGAGGGCGTCGAGTTCCTCAGTCTGTCCGGTGCACCGTTGGCAACAATCGCCGGTGACTCCGAGAGGAATGCGAACGAACCGGAGGCCACGACTTTCTCGGCGATGATGGACAGCGTGCTCGACCTACTCGGTCGCACCCTGGAACCGGTGTACGGATTTCGTTCGCTGTTGGCCTTCAAATCGAAGTTCCAGCCTCGGTACGTGCCGATGCACATGACTTTCGCCGATCCAGCCGCGTTGCCGAGCATCGGGAACGCGGTCGGACGGGCGTACCTGCCGACCGTGACGATCGGTCAAGGATTCAAACTTGTTCGGACGATTCTGGGTCGCTGATTCGCGATCGTCACGCAGGCTTTGCCGGCCCGCCGACGGCGCCGAACACGTGCCGGGTACCGATCGGAACGATCAGCGGCCGATCCGAGACGGGATCGTCGATGACCGCAGCTTCGAGACCGAACACCTCGAGCAGAAGTTCCGCGGAAATGATGTCCTTGGGGACACCAGAAGCGACGACGGCGCCGTCGCGCATCACGATCAGATGATCGCTGTATCTGACCGCGAGATTGAGGTCGTGCAGCACCATCACCACGGTGCGCCCCATTTCCTCGTGGAGTTGATCCACCAGGTCGAGGACTTCCATCGAGTGCGCGAGGTCCAGATAGGTAGTCGGTTCGTCGAGAAGCAGAATGTCGGTTCCCTGGGCGAGAGCCATCGAGATCCAGGCTCGCTGGCGCTGACCGCCGGACAATTGATCGACGGGTCGATCGGCGAGATCCGAGACACCGGTCAGCTCCAGCGCTTCGGCGACCTCGCCCTCGTCGTCCGCGGACCACTGCCTGATCCACGACTGGTGCGGGTGGCGCCCACGTGAGACCAGATCGGCGACCGTGAGTCCTTCGGGCGCAACCGGAGTCTGGGGGAGCATTCCGAGCACCCGTGCGACTTCCTTGGTCTTCATCGAACTGATCGCCTTGCCGTCCAGGACAACCGATCCGCCCTTGGGCTTGAGCAGACGACCGAGCGCACGCAGGAGCGTCGACTTGCCGCAACCGTTGGGGCCGATGACCGTCGTGATCACGCCGGTGGGGATCTCGAGATCGAGTCCGTCGACGATGATGCGGTCCCCGTACCCGAGCGTCAGGTTCTTGGCGACGAGACGCGAAGGAGTATCGGTGGACTGGGCGATGGTGGTCATGCTGTGACCTTCCGATTGTTACGAACCAACAGGTAGAGCAGGAACGGACCACCAAGTGCGGAAGTCACGATTCCGACGGGGAGTTCCACAGGCAGAATTGTTCGAGCGATGACGTCGCTGCCGACCACCAGTACAGCACCGGTCAGCGCGGACGCCACGATGGGCGGGCCGGCAGAGCGCACCAGACGCATAGCGACCTGTGGCGCAGCCAGGGCGACAAAGCCGACCGGACCTGCTGCGGCGGTTGCGATGGCGGCCAGCGCCACGGCGGAGAGCAACAGTTTGGCCTGCGATGATTGCAAGCGAACACCGAGAGAGGTGGCGTTGTCGTCGCCCAACCGCAGCGCTCCCATGGTGAACGAAGCGATCACCGCGTAGCCGCCGACTACCGCGACAGCGATGGCTACCGGCCACATCTGATTCCAGGTGGCACCGTTGAGCGAACCGTTGAGCCACACCTGTGCGCGGGAAGCATCGTTGATGTCCGCCGAGATGAGAAGCCATCCCGTCGCTGCCACGAGCATGGCGTTGATGCCGATGCCGATCAGGATGAGGCGGAACCCCTCGACGCCCTTGCGCCACGCCAAGGCGTAGATCACCACTGCTGTCAGTAGGCCGCCGCAGAGTGCAGCCAACGGAATCCCCAGTGTGGCAAGCAGTCCCACGAACGAGCCACCCCCGCCGAGTACGATGAGTGCCACTGCGGCGGCACTCGATCCAGCCGTGATTCCGAGGATGTCGGGGCTGGCGAGGGCGTTGCGAGCGATCGTCTGGGTGACCGCACCGGCAATGCCGAGTGCCATACCGATGAAGAGCGCGGTGAGCGACCGAGGAAGTCGAAGGTCGAAGACGATCAGGTTCTGTGTCTTGCTGCCATTGCCGAGCAGGACCGAAATGACATCGGGGATCGAGATCGGATAGTCGCCCCGTCCGATGTTGATGCAGAGCAGAAGGAAGAGTGCGACCGCGAGCGCAATGCACACCGACACCGCGAGTGGACGGTAGACCAGCGAGAATCCACCGATACGAATCGACTTACGTGAGGGGACGGTCCGGGGGAGTACCCGGAGTTCTTGCTTGAGCGTCACAGACTTGCCAACTTCCTGCGGCGTACGAGAGCGATGAAGAACGGGGCGCCGAACAGGGCCAGGATGATTCCGACCTGCAACTCGCCGGGGCGCACGACTACGCGACCGATGATGTCCGCGGTGATCAGCATGACCGCACCGAGCAAGCCCGCGTACGGGACCAGCCAGCGGTAGTCGGGTCCGGTGATGGCCCGGGCCACGTGGGGGACCACCAATCCGATGAACGCGATAGGTCCACACGCTGCGGTCGCGGCGCCGGTCAGCAGGGTGATCGCGATGATGCCGAGTGTGCGACTGAACGCGATGTTCGTTCCCAACGCTTTTGCGACGTCTTCACCCAGGCTGAGGACATTGAGACCAGGCGTACTCGCCAGGGCGATGACCAAACCGAGTATCAGGAAGGGGAGGACCTGCCAGAGAACGTCGAACCCGCGACCGGACACCGACCCCACTACCCAGAAACGGTAGGCGTCCAGACTGGTCTGGTCGAGGATGATCACGGCATTGGTCATGGCTTGCAGGAAGAACGCGACGGCTGCGCCCGCCAGAGCCAAACTCAGAGGACTCGCGCCGCCGTTTCCGATGGAGGACAAGCCGAAGACGACGATGCTGGCGACGAACGATCCTGCAAACGCGAACCAGAGGTACTGACTCGGGGCGGTGAAGCCGAAGAGATAGATCGCCATGACTACGAAGAAAGCCGCGCCGGCGTTGAGGCCGAGTAGTCCGGCATCTGCCAACGGGTTACGCGTGTGTCCCTGAATCAGGGCGCCGGCGATACCGAGTGCGATGCCGACGACAAGACCCAGGATGGTCCGCGGAGCGCGCAATGTTCGCACGATGATGTCCGTCTGGGTGCCGTCCGAACTGAAGATGGCGTGGAAGATCTCGGCAAACGTCAGCGGACGTGCGCCCACCGCGATGCTCGCGAGCATGACGAGCGCGAGAAGAACCGTGAGCACCGCGAGACCGATCAGCCGGCGTCGACGAGTTGCCCCGACGCTGTTGTCGCGCGCGAGTTCCTCGAACCCTTCTTCGCGCGCCGTGCTTTCACGGACCACCTCGATACCGGTTCGATCGAACGGCCTGCGCAGAGCCCGGCGAACACCGATGGGCTGCTTTGTCTTCGCGTCACGCGTGACCAGACCTACCCATCCCTTTCCCGAGGTCCGGCCTGTGGCACCTTCGCGGAATCCCAGGTTCCACACGAGGAGACCAACGGCAATGGCTATTGCCGTCCCACCGAACACTGCGCGGTCGGCTTCGCCGCCACCGTTCTCGTCTCGGAGCGACTGAACGACGTACCAGCCGACGAGCAACGGAAGCAGGAACACCCCCGCGTCGAAAATCCCAGCTAGAACACGCATTCGGACAGGAGCCGGGCCGCGCGGCACTATGCGCCGTCCGTACGTCTCGCTGGGTCCTCGGGGATGTCCGTTCCCGAGCGGTTTGATCATCGTCACTGGCGGTTCGAGCTCCTGGTCTTTGTGCGCAGGGAATTCGCATCTTAGGTTACGGAACCCTATGTGGGTGTGCTCCCTGCGGGGCAAGTTCCTGTGAATATGCGGTGCCCAGCGTCACAGTTCTTTACTCTTGAATTATGGTGAGGCTAACCTACATTAAGAACCACAAGACAACTTCGGCCGATTGGAGTGCACGGTGACAATCACCTTGACCACCCAGCATGCGGATGTTCGTGAATTCGAACTCCGGTCGAACGCATTGAGCCGCACCAGCGTTCGCCTACGAGCACTCAACCCTGACTACCCGCGCGTCTACGCGGTTGCCGCCATGTCAGGTGAAGGCAAACGGCGTTGGTGGCAGTTGAGTGAAGGCTTGTGCGGGGATCGGGTGCATCAGATGTTCGCCCGCTCGCTCCAGGATCTCGACAGTGCCGAAGCTGCGGCGATACAGGTCGCAACATCACTGATTCACGCTGTGGTCGGCAGGGTTGCCGCATCGATCGTCTCCGAAGGTGCCGCTTGGGATCCAGGCCTCGAGAACCTGTTCATCCACATGGACAGCGACGGCGGTATCGACTGGGCCGGGGTGATCGACGAAACTCTGCGAGTTGCGCCGAACGGACGGGAGTCCGGCAGTGACGGCGTCGTCGACATGCCGTGCGAAGAAGCGCTCCTCGTCTGGACCGCGCACCGTTGCCTGACCTCGCTACGGGCGATCTACGACGCCGTCTCCAGGTGTGCGCCCGTCGACCAGTTCAGATTCTGGGGCTTGGTAGGGGAGTCGATCCTGGGCGCAGCGGCATATGTCCCCATCTTGGCCGGCGGGGGCGAATCAGCCGCTCAGCGCCGCGGGCAGGGGCTGCTGGACGCTTTTGTCGCCGCAGGGCTGCCCGTGCGTGCACGCCGCAAGGTCTCGCTGCGTCCTCGTTGGAACCAGTTCGACGAAGGGCTTGCTAAATTAGGTCAGCCTTGCCTATGATTGTGGAACACCACGCGGAGAGTTACACCCCGCGAGAGTGACGAAACTGCCGGACCGCGCCGGAGTCCTGAGGGCTGCAGAGACTCCCGGTCCTTCCCACGGCGGGTTTCACATCGAATGATGTGAAACCCGCCGGTTCTTTTTCCAGACCTGATTCCAAGCTCGAGTTACCTCTCGTGTAATCAGGTAGGGAGTGGCAGCCACACCGGCGCCAGAGAATCACAGATGGAGATGGCATGGTCGACACTGCTGAGACCGCAGAGATGATGAAACGGCTCGGAACGGGCTTCGACGCCACCATCGGCCTGGAATACACCGAACTGAGCCCAGATCGCGTGCGGGCGCAATGGACCGTCAAGCCCACGCTGCACCAGCCCGCCGGGATACAGCACGGGGGTGTGTACTGCTCGGTGGTGGAGTCTCTCGCCAGCGTCGGTGGCACCGTGTGGCTGGGCGAGCGAGGACACGTGGTCGGAGTCAACAACAACACCGACTTCCTGCGCGCAACGCGGGAGGGCACTCTCACCGCTGAAGCCACCCCGATTCATCGCGGACGCACCCAGCAACTCTGGGAAGTTCGCATCACCGACGAGAACGACCGACTCGTTTCCAAGGGACAGGTTCGCCTCGCGAACATCACCGAGGTGGCGAAGATCGGAAACTGACCACGCGGCAGTCGATCGAATGACGGAGGGCGGCTGCGGAGTTGAACTCCACAGCCGCCCTCCGCCGGTCACTCAGGTGTTGATCAGCCGGCGGCCTTCTGCTGCTTGTCGGCAGCCTTCTTGGCTTCGCCATTCGAAGCGCTGCCGGACTCCGTCGCTTCCTTGTTCTTCTTCTCCAACTCGCCCATCGCGTTTCGCGCGAAGACCTGCTGCTCGGTGGACGCCATCTGAGCACGGCCACGCCCGAAGAACGTCACCGCCCATGACAACAGCGTCGAGGCACGGGAACGGAATCCGACGAGGTAGAGGAGGTGAATTGCCAGCCAGGCAACCCACCCGATGAAGCCGCTGATCTCGAGCTTGCCCACCTTGGCTACCGCGCTGAAGCGCGAGATCGTTGCCATACTGCCCTTGTCGAAGTACTTGAACGGAACTCGTTCCGACGGGGACTTGCCGTCCAGTGACGCTTTGATCTGCTTGGCCGCGTACTTGCCACCCTGCATGGCAACCTGAGCCAATCCGGGCAGCTTGTCGAGCGACATCATGTCGCCGATGACAAAGACGTTGGGGTGCCCGGGCAGAGACAAGTCGGGATTGACCATGACGCGGCCGGCGCGGTCGGTTTCTCCGCCGCTCTGTTCTGCGAGCTGCTTGCCGAGGGGGCTGGCCTGCACGCCGGCGGACCACACCTTGCACTGCGACTCGATACGGCGAAGCGTGCCGTCCTTCTCCTTGATGATCAGACCGTCGTTGTCCACGTCGGTGACCATCGCGTCGAGCTGGATCTCGACGCCGAGCTTCTCGAGCGTCTCGGCAGCCTTGCGGCTGAGCTTCCCGCCGTACACGGGCAACACGGCAGGGGCGCCGTCGAGGAGCACGACGCGTGCTTCACGAGGATCGATCTTGCGGAACGCGCCGTCCAGCGTTCGACGGGAAAGCTCGGCGATCTGCCCGGCCAACTCCACGCCGGTGGGGCCGGCGCCGACAACGACGAAGGTGAGCAAGCGCGCACGCTCGGCGGGATCGTCCGACAGTTCGGCCTGTTCGAAGGCCCCAAGGATTCGTCCGCGCAGTTCGAGGGCGTCGTCGATCGTTTTCATTCCGGGGGCGAACTCCGCGAACTGGTCGTTGCCGAAGTACGACTGACCGGCACCGGCTGCCACGATCAGACTGTCGAACGGCGTAACAGTGACGCGTTCGAGCAGGCGCGAGGTCACGGTCTGATTCTCGAGATCAATGGTCTCGACCTCACCGAGCAGTACCTGTGCGTTCTTCTGCTTGCGCAGCACCAGTCTCGTGGCGGGAGCGATGTCACCGACCGAGAGGATGCCGGTCGCAACCTGATAGAGGAGCGGCTGAAACAGATGGTGGGTTGTACGCGCGATCATCGTGATGTCGGCATCGGCTTTTTTGAGAGCCTGAGTGCCGAACAATCCTCCGAAGCCGGAACCGATCACCACTACGCGGTGGCGGTGCGGTTCAACCGACTGGATGCTCATTCCGTACTCCTCGAGTTCTAGGCGACAGTCCTACGGTAGTCCCACCGCGGCCGAGCTTCTCTGCGAGCAGTCCGACGCGCGCCGGTGTGTCCGAATCGATCAAGCGGCCTCGAGGGTGATCACTCCCGAGGTGATCGGCTTGGCCGGACCCCGGGGTGATCACCACTTTGTCGAGGTGTCAGCTACTGGCGGACGGACAAGATGAACAGTGCGATGCACCCGCCGACGAAAACCAGGATCGACAGGGCCACCGAGGCATACCCGACACCCACTCCAATTGCTGCCCAGTCCATGTGCCCAACCTCTCTTACGGTGTAATCCGGGATTCAGATCACATCTGCCTAGAGACATCACACCTCATCTGTCCCAACTTTCGAAACCCGGCACGCCCAACCGTTGACATGCAAGTAAATGCTTGCATATTGTGAAGTTGTGAACGACCGGATGAATGCAGCCTTCAAAGCACTGGCCGATCCCACACGAAGGCTTCTCCTGGACCGCTTGTTCGTAGCCAACGGTCAGTCGCTCGGCGAGCTGTGCGACAGCCTCGACATGAGTCGGCAAGCTGTCACTCAACACCTCACCATGCTCGAGGACGCCAATCTGATCAGCACGGTCCGACAGGGGAGGGCGAAGCTTCACTATCTCAATCCCGTTGCGCTCGAGGAGATTCGAGAGCGGTGGATCAACAAGTTCGAGGTACCGCGCCTTCGTGCGCTCAGTACCGTCAAAAAAATCGCGGAGGAAGCCATGACCGACAAGCCCAGTTTTGTGTACGTCACCTACATTGCGAGCACGGCGGACAACGTCTGGAAAGCGCTCACCGACGCACAGGCCACCGCAGAGTATTGGGGACACAGCAACGTCTCCGACTGGCAGCCGGGATCGACCTGGGAGCACCGCCGGATCGACGGTTCGAACATTGCCGATGTAGTCGGCACCGTAGTCGAGAGCAACCCTCCGTCGAGGTTGGTCACCACCTGGGCTGATCCGAACGGCGAACCGGGCGTCGACATCTCTCGGGTGAGTTTCGACATCGAAGCCTTCGGCGCGATCGTGCGACTGACCGTCAAGCACACCGATTTGGCGGACGAATCGGCTCGCATGGAGGTGGCCGGTGGATGGTCGGCGGTGTTGTCGAACCTGAAGTCCTACCTCGAAACCGGAAGCACTCTTCCGGTGGCGCCGTGGGAGATGCCGGTCGGTTGACGGTTGTCGACCGGGACAAACGAGTCCCCTGAACAGGAGGAGATCGCCGTACGTTTGTCCGAACAGTCGGCCCAGTCCGGACTCAAATTCGCATAACCGTCAAATATCGGCGCGTTCAGTCTGTAAAGTTGCCAGAAGGATGCTAGCGTTTTGCCCGACATCGAGTGAGGACGACCTCGTCTCGGACGCATGGGAGAAACGCTATGGGCGGCGACGCTTTTCAGAATGTTCCAGTTGATCGACGCAAGTTCGTCAAGACAGTTCTAGCGGCCTCGGCGGTAACTGTGCCAGTCGTGACGTCGATCAGCCTCGGTGGTGCGGCGCCGGCCTTCGCAGCCGGTGACACGCCGAATCTTTCCGGAGCGCCAAGTCGTGGCCAGCAGAATCCGAATCAACCAGGCGGCGAGCAACCAGGCGGGAATCAACCCGGTGGTAATACTCCGGGAGGGAATCAGCCGGGCGGAAACGAGCCGGGCAATCCCGGATCATCGGGAAGTTCGGGATCGTCAGGAAGTTCGGGTAGTTCCGGGAGTTCGGGACCGTCCGGAAGTTCCACAGGTTCCGGATCAACCGGTAGCTCGTCAGGTTCGGGTGGAACGACGACCGCCAAACCCACCGGGCCGACAGCGCCGACGGAGCCGACCGTCCCGACTGTGCCAACCGTACCGACGGTGCCGACCACTCGCACCGAGCCGACCTTCCCGACCCCTCCGACCCAGCCGACAAATCCCACGGAACCTACGTAGCCGACACGACGCGACTGGTTCCGAGGGGGAACACCGACGATGACAGAGTTCGACGTCGCGCTACACCGCGCTCTGAAGAAGTTTCAGAGCGCGGGGTCAGTTCAGGTGAAGGAGACTCCGCCACACGGAGAACCGGCCGATCTGACTGTCGCGATCGCGACCTACGACGATTTCGACGGCGCGTACTTCACGATCCACTCGATCTTGGTCCATCATCGCGAGGTTCTGGACAGAGTCGAATTCGTCTTGTTGGACAACAACCCCGAGGGGTTGCCGGCGCCGATGCTCGAATCGTTTGCCGGTTACATCGATCGGTTCCGCTACATCCCGTTCACCGACGTTCGATCGACTGCGGTGCGGGACGTCCTGTTCCGCAAGGCCACCGGAAAGTATGTCCTTGTCCTCGACTCTCACGTGATCTTGGCACCGGGATCGTTGTCGGCGTTGCTGGCGTATTTCGATGCGGACCCGGAAACCGACGATTTGATCCAGGGACCGATGCTCTCCCAGGATTCCTCGCACATCGCGGCCACCCACATGGACCCCAAGTGGCGCAACGGGATGTTCGGCTCGTGGGGAGTTGATCCGCGAGCGAAGCAACACCCGGACGTGCCTTTCGAGATCGTCATGCAGGGCCTCGGCTCATTTGCCTGCAGGCGTGAGGCGTGGCCGGGATTGAACTCGCACTTCACCGGATTCGGAGGTGAAGAGGGGTACATCCACGAGAAGTTCCGGATCAACGGCGGCAAGGTCGTCTGCCTTCCGGCTTTCGGCTGGCACCATCGGTTCGAGCGCCCGGCAGGCGTCCCATATCGAATAAACTGGGAAGATCGTGTTCACAACTACCTGCTCGGTTGGACTGAGGTCGGTTGGGACATCGATTCACTCCATCGTCAGTTCTCCGAATACCTCGGTGATTCGTATCCCGAGATCCGTCTCCGTGCGGAGCTGAGCGTCCAGAAACCCGAGTTGGCCTTTGGTGGAGTGATCGTTCTCGGCGACGACGGCCGAGTCGCTCCGTGGCGTTCATGCCTGGCGGAGGCCGAGTCGATCGAACTGACCGTTCACCGTGCCATTCCGTCGCAGGACGACGCTCCGGATGTGTGGAGGACTGCGTCTGCGTTCGTCGCCGGAATCGACAAGGCCATTCTGTTGGCCTGGAAATCGGTAGTTTTTCTGGACGAGGCTCGCGTGATCGAACCCGCGGTTATGTACAAGCTACGGAACATCGTCGACGACCTCCCGGCCGAGGCCGATACGGCTGTCATCCACGCACACGGCGAAGATCTGGTCGGAGTTGCACTGATTGTTCGCGCGGCGACATACGGAACTTTGCGAGACGAACTCTCACGAAGGATCAACGGACCCGTGCCGTCCGACTTCTCACTGGCGGCTTATCTGCTCGAGCGAGGCGCAGTCGACGTTGTGCTCGATCGCCCACTGTCGCCTGTCCGCGTAGGGGGAGAACCCAACCCCGTTGTCGAGGATTCTGAGTCGGACCTCGGTGTTGCCGTCGTGAATCTCGATCTTGACATCGACAGATGGAAAGCATCCTGGCATAGATTCATTCGCTTACCGCGCGTAACAGCGGTGGAAAGAGTGTCGGCTTTCGAGGACGCGATGAATCAGGACGCGGCCTTTGCCGTCTCGTGGCGTCGTGCGCTCGCTCGGGCGACTGAGAAGGGCTGGGATTCGGTCCTCATCGCTGCTGACGACGTCAGTTTGCTGGATGCCGCCGCATCGATCCTTGGCCATGCCCGCGAAGAGTTGGATCACGGCGATTGGGATGTCGTCCACCTCGGACACGACCCGAAATCGAGGGACGGAGCTCTGCTCGACGGTTCGGCACTCTTGCGCACCAGTCCTGAGAACCGTGGAGTCCACGCCGTTCTCGTACATTCGCGCGCCTTCGAGCGAATTCTCGACGAGATTGCGGATCCGGAGTCAGATCCCGAAGCATTCGGACAATGGGCGGGTCACTACCGAACTCTGGGCGACTACCTGGTGGATGCGAGTGCCGGGGGAGCGCTCACGTGCCTGACGCTGTCGCCCGGCATCGCCTCCACACGCAGCCTGATTCGTTCGGGCGCAATCGAATCCGAATACTCACGACGCTTCGCACTGTGAGACCACCACCGAAACGAAATCGGATTCGCTGAATCAAGGAGATATCTTGACCGAACTACTCGAAGGTGTGAGACCGCAACGCTCTCAGACGGTGGAGAGCAACGATCTCACCGACGGTGTTGTGCTGTACGACAGCTCCAGCGAGGTTGCCCATCACCTCAACCCGGTCGCGACGTTGGTGTGGGAACTGTGTGACGGCCGGACCGTCAGCGAAATTGTCCAGGCCGTGGCAGAAGTGCTCGAGATCCCTGACGACGAGGCGAAGTCGGTAGTCAACGAGACGTACGGACAGCTGAGCACCTCTCGTCTGCTGGTGTGAGAATTCCGTGACAGGCAACCACGTACCACAATTCCGGGCGCACTACCTTTGGGTTGACGCGATTGTGCGCGGTTTCCGCATACCCGAGGTCGGTGTCGTCGAGCATCGGATTGCCAGCCCGTGGCCTGCGGACAACAACGTCGAAGTTCGGATTCAGCGGAATCGAGCGACATTCGGTCGCTGGGACGTCACCATCGAATCGACCATCGGCGGCAGCCTTGAAACGCTGATCGGTCTGGACGGTCTCCAGCTCGCGGAGAGCGTGTACCGCACGGTGCACCGGGATGTCATGACGGCCGCGCACGCCCGACAGTGGACACGCCTGCACGCCGCTCTGGTCGACTGCAACGGTGTGAGAGTGGCGATCGCCGGGCATTCCGGGGCGGGCAAGACCACCTTGGCGCTCGCCCTTGCCCTGCGGGGTGCACAACTGCGTGCTGACGAAGGCGTCTTCATTCGTGGTACCGAAGCTGTGGGCTTACCACGGCGGGTTCACCTCAAAGCCGGTACGTTCGACGTCCTCCCGGAGATCAAAGCGCACGATTCGCTGTATCTTCCGTACGCCCCGCCGGTGTGGGCGTTGGACCCGTCAACCTTGCCTGCTGAACGAAACGTCAGCTCGGCGGTTCGCGGAATCGATCTGGTGCTGATCCTCGATGGATGGGACGAGGCGCCGACTCGACTCGCTCCGATGCCCGTATCCCAAGCGATACAGTCGCTGGCCGGGCAATCCGCACTGTGGTCCGACAATCACGGAGTGACCCTGAGAAACATCGCTGCTCTACTCTCGAATGCCCCGTGCTACAGACTGATTCGACATCACGGCGATACCGGCGCCGACACCGTGGAGGAACTGGTGGCGTCATGCGTGACACCCGGTACCTGATTTCCATGTTGAAACCCGAGTGTGGGGCCGACGTCATCCGCTTGTGTTCGCAGCAGGATTGGCCCAGAGTCATCGACGCCGCTGTAAGGCACAAGGTATTGCCATTGCTCGCCTCCCGAGCGGTCGAGGCCGGCTTCGCATCGGTCCTACCTGCGAGCTTCGCGGAAATGCTGTCGGAATCCTCGGCCACCGCATCGAGTCCGGAATTGACGCTGAGCCTTGTCCATCACCGAAACACCATAAGGATCTCGGACCTCGACGCGCAACGAGTGGAACTGCAAGAGTTGTTACACAGCAACGGCTTTCCGACGGTTGCACTGAAGGGTGCCGCCCTTCTCGAGCGAAGAATCTGGCCGAACCCGGCAGCTCGACGGATGACGGACATCGACCTTTTGGTCGTCGACCCTGCACATGCCGTTCCGGCCAACGACGCGATCCTCGATTTCGGCTACCGAATGGTCCGCCCCGACGAAGTGGACTCCGACTCCATCGATCACGACGATCACCAGGAACCGGCACTCCTTCGCGACGACCGTCATGGCTCCGTCGAAATCCATTCGCACTTACTTCCGAGGTTCGCCCGTCACGCGCTGACCCGGGAGGCCGCGGTCCGAGGAATCAGCTCGGAGGCGGAAGGATCCCGCCTTGCGATGGCCGACGTGACGCTGCACGTCATCGCTCACGCGCGGCTTGCCGATCGGGCCTTGATTCGAGCCGATTTGTCGTTGAACAGTGTCTTCGACGTGGGGTACCTGCTCACTTCCGAACCGGAACTCGCTGTGACGCTCTCCAGACGCCAGTTGCCACGCGATGTCCGTCGGGCGGTGAACGTCCACTGGGCGGCGGTGGAATCGATCTTCGGCGTCAGTACCGGAATGACGACCTTCCCGGCGCATTGGTGGTGGCGATGGACGCTGTGGTTGGCGGATCGCCCACGCCTGCACTCGCTCTACCGCGATCTGGTCATGGTGCCGCTCTTTCTCGACCGTGATCGGCTTTCCATCCGGGACGGGCGCGACCTACGTGGATGGGACTTGGCGCGCTCACGCGTGTCCCACTTCGTCCGTCGTGCGAGGACTGCCGTCGAAGATGCCGGGGGAGCGGCGTGAAAGTACTGATCACGGGCGGAGCGGGATTCATCGGAAGCACCGTAGCGTCGAAGTGCGTCGACGCCGGGATCGATGTCGTGATTCTCGACAACCTGCTGACCGGCCGCGCCGAATTTGCGCACAGATTCCCGTTCTACTGCGGCGACATCGCGGACGAGAAACTGCTCGACAAGGTATTCGCAGATCATTCCGATATCGATGCGACAGTTCACTGTGCGGCCTTGATCGTGGTCGGAGATTCCGTGAGTAGCCCGGCGCGGTACTACGAGAACAACGTATCCAAGTCGCTGACGCTGGTATCGAGTGTCCTTCGGAACGGGTGTGAGCGCTTCTTGTTCAGTTCCTCTGCGGCGGTGTATGCGCCGAGCGACGGTGGGTGTGTCGACGAACGTTGGGGGATCGCACCGCAGAGTCCCTATGCGCACAGCAAGGCTCAGTTCGAAACGATGCTCGACGACATTGCGGCGGCCACTGAATTATCGGCGATATCTCTACGCTACTTCAACCCGGTCGGGGCAGATCCGGATCTGCGAAGTGGTACACCATCGGCACGCCCGACCCACGCACTCGGAAAGCTGTTCGAATCATATTCGACAGGAACGCCTTTCAGGGTTACGGGAACGGATTGGCCGACGCGCGACGGATCCGGAGTGCGTGATTACGTTCATGTCTGGGACCTTGCAGACGCTCATGTTCGAGCACTCGAAAGGTTCGACCGGGTCACCGCTGATTCATCACGCATGACTGTGGTCAATCTGGGCAGCGGGCGGGGGACGACGGTGTGGGAGCTGGTACACACATTCGAGAACGTGCTCGGCGAAGATATCGACGTGGTCGCTGCCGGCCGACGCACCGGTGACACTGCCGGCGCTTATGCGTCGAACGATCGTGCGTTGCGACTACTCGGGTGGGTTCCGACATTCACCCTGGAACAGGGGATCGAGGACACCGCGCGGTGGCTGGCAGTGCGGCCGCACCTGCTCAACTCGGTGTAGCCGAACGTCAGCCCGTCGGGTCGTCGTCAACGGTGATGTTGTTGCTACGTAGCCAGAAGGTGGCGTCCGGATCCCACCCGGCGAGCACGGTGGCCCCCGCGTTGGCCGACAACGGGATCGCGATGCCTGGCGTGGTCAGATAAGCCATCATGGTCAGGTGCACGGCGTCGTAATCTGCAGCGACCGAAACCCAGTCCGGAATGAACCAGTCACGGTATTCACCGGTCGTGTCGTACCACACGGAGCGACGTGAAGCGGGCACTGGCAGGGGATAGGTATCGACCAGATTCGCCCAGTCCTGCGGACCGGTGATCTCGTAGATCCGGGGCGCGCCGTAGATCCTTACCGGCTGCACCCGCGCCTCGTTCGAGGAGCTGTCTTCTTCGAGAAACACCCCGAGCGCCCCGATACCGTCGCGGGCCCTGGTTGTTTCGGTTGTACCGTTGGCAAACGGGATAGACCACCATTCGCCTCCGATGTGACGGTCCGGATCTTCGATCTGGTATTCCAGAAACTGACGTTCGTTGTCGAGTGCCTCAGCACGCCACTGTTCGAGGCCGTCCTCTGCACGGTAAATCCGCAAGGGTAGGTCCGACCAGCCGTAAATAGGGTTTCGCTTTTCAACCAGATTCTGGTTCAGACGGTCGATCGGCTCGGTCCACCAGGCAGTGTGTGGGGAGTCGAGTAGTGCTTCGGCAACCGGTCGCAGCGCCGCTGCGACATCCGGCCGGACGAAGATCAGGTCTTCTTCGTCCGGCGGCTCCCAGTAGCGTGCGCAATCTACGGCATACGCAAGACAGTGCAGAATCTCGAGTTCGGACATCTCGCCGATTGCCCGGATATCAACAGCGCCGAGAACTTGGAGCGCATCTTCCGGCGATTGAGGCCAGTGTCCACCGGATGTGCGTGCGCCGGCGCGGCATGCGTAACCGACGTTCGCACAGAAGCGACGGCCACGTGGTGAACCGAGGACGAGTGCAACGGAATCCATGTGGGTAAAGCTAGCGGACAAGCTGACGGGGGACGTTCGAATATCCATTACTTGACATAATGTAGATTATCGGCAAATTCTCGACCTGGCGATATCCGGCTCACGCCTGGTTCGTGCAACCTTCCTTGTTTCCGCCCACCTATGTCTGTCTGCCGGTACATTTGCCGGCTTTCCTGCGTTTCCGTCCTAGATCTGCGACCGGCTTGCACGACTCGACCATTGCGACTCCGCGATCGCCGGCTGAATTGGTACCGATCACCGCCTGGCCTCGCCGGCGACTGCGGCTACGCCGCGCGACCTGGACGTCAGGAACGACCAATAAGTGCTCTGATGTGGATTGATGCCGATAAACACGTCTCACCGACTTCCGGCTGGCTACCCCACCTCAATTCGTCACTGTGACGTATTATGGTCGACAGGCTGGAGGCGAGTTCAGTTCCCTTGTCATCGCCACGGACTACTATCGCCGCATGTGTTGTATTCGACCGGCCGCTTCTCATGGTCAGTGGCCGCGATGAGCGACACACCCAAGGTCGTGCATCGCTGGCTCGCAGTGCCAGACCAGTTTGACCGATTCACGCGATTCTTGCGCGACAACGGAATTTTGATGCCGACTCGGATAGGCATCGGCGTATTGGTTTTCCTCCTGGGTATCACGATTCTGCTGAAGCGACTGGGCACTCATTCGGTACAGACCATCGGATTTCCGTTGGACGTCGTCGTCGCAGTGCTTGTGATGATCGGCGGAATTGCCCTGCCTGTCGTAGCGACCACCCGTGAAAGGTCGTATTTCTTCGTCGTTGCCGGGGACTTCGCCGTTGCGGTGATCGTGCTGGCTGAGGCGAATCCGGATCAGAGATTGCTCGGATGTCTCGTCTTCGGGCTCGTCGGCTCGTACATAGCCTTCT
Organism: Rhodococcus sp. D-46; assembly: GCF_011290655.1. Lineage (NCBI taxonomy): Bacteria > Bacillati > Actinomycetota > Actinomycetes > Mycobacteriales > Nocardiaceae > Rhodococcus > Rhodococcus sp. D-46. The sequence goes on from NZ_JAANTF010000009.1 coordinate 205,816, forward strand.
TTCACAATCTTCGAACTCAGCTGTGGCACCTGCTGTTTTCCGGGGCGGTCATCGTTGTTGCCAGCATCGGCGTGTTCACCGATGTACCTTCTGGCCTTCCAGACGTCCTGGGGCGCATTGCCTTTGCCATTCCTGTCATCACTGTCATACCGGTGGTCACGCAGATTGCTCTGGCGCTCCTGAGCAACGACGCTCAAAGCTCAGAACTCGATCCGTTGACGGACCTGCTGAATCGGCGCGGACTCGCACGGCGGACTTCCGAACTACTGCAAGCGAAATCCAGCCTCGACCAGTCTTTGCTGGTGGTAGTGATCGACATCGACAATTTCAAACACTTCAACGACACCTACGGTCACGACGTCGGCGACCGAGTCATACTGCGCACGGCCTATCGACTACACGACTGGGCCAGATCGGACGCGGCGATAGCGCGCATCGGCGGTGACGAGTTCGTCGTCGTTCAGATGATGCCGTTGCCGTACGTCGGCGATCTACTGGCCCGGATCGCGCCCATCATGAACTCCCCTACAGGCGAACCAATCTCGACGACCAGCATCGGCATAGCCATCCACAACGGCGCCTGGCCGGACGTACAAGCAGCAGAAAGTGGCGTTCACGATCTACATCGCCTCGCCGATTCGGCGATGTACGAAAGCAAGAGAATGGGTGGAAATCACGTCCACTCCATCGTTCTCACCGATCAACAGCTACAACAGCCACAACAGTCAGGCGGTCGTTCAGTCCTCTGAATCGTCGATCAGATGCATCGCGGCTTCCTCTGCCGACGCTGCGCCGCCGTCGATTCCGACGTCTCCGGCAATGAGTTCACTTTCCTCGTCCTCGTATCTGCCCTCGTCTTCGGCAACGAGACGGCCGACCCGACGGTTACCCACTTCGTCACCGTTCGGGAATTCTTCTTCCCGTTCGAATTCGTCGGCATCGGCGGGATCCTTCAAAGGATCTCCGAGCGACGCGTACGGATCGGGTTCTTCTTCGGCCAGGCGCTCGTCGAGGGTCTCCCCCGCTGATTCCTCGCTGCCGGTCAACCCGTGGGCATCAAGTCCCAGTGGGCGTTCCGGTGGTGAGATTCCCTCGTCGAGAATGTCGTCGACGCCTCGATCGATCAGAGTGTCTTCAGGTTGAAGCTGGTCGTCGGGATCGAGACTGTAATCGCCATTGCCGGCCGCGCCGGTGTCATCCGTGTCGCTCATACGATCAACGATGCCACGGGCACACCGAGTTGGCCATGTGCCGCGCCTGCTCGATACGTCACTCCGGAGACATTCAGCACGAACGCGGGGCCGGCACTCCGTCGAATCGGTCCTGTAGGTACTCGAATGCGGTGGGCAGACCGAGGACCGCAGTGGTGAGGTGGTCCGGGCTGGGGAACAGTTGGGATTGAATCGTGGCTCCGGCGGCGCAGTACCGCGAAATCGTGTTGACCACCGAATCGATGGGGATCAGAACGTCGTCGGGCGTGTGCCATTCGAACACCGGGGCAGTCGGCACACCGGGATAGAGTTCGACGCTGTTGTCGTCCATCACCTTTCGCACTTCAGGGCTGGACAGCAAGGATGTCGACGTCGACACCTGAGAGGCACTGCGCCCGGCACCGACCCTGAGGATGTCGTTGGTGCACGCGTTGGTGAGTTCGGCCCGCATCGACCGTCCGAGGTCGTTGAGTTGGTTGCTCAGCGGCAGTAGGTCGGGATACTCGCGTTCGAGGCCCATTGCTGCGGCGAAGGCGAGGCCGAATGCCGGGTGCGGATCCTGTCCGAGGCCGTTTGCCATCTTGGACAGATTCATCGGGACGCCGCCCTCGGCTACACCGACAAGGTTGACCTCGGGTGCGTAGCTCGGGGCCAGTGCGGCCGCCCACGCGGTGGCCATGCCGCCGCCGGAGTAGCCGGCAATACCTACAGGGCTGGCGCCACTACGCAATTCGGGGACTTTCTGAACGGCGCGGATACCGTCGAGCGTGATCTGTCCGCCCAGGCGCGCGGCGCCGTACGCACTGTTGGGTCCGAGATGGTCGGGAAGGGCAATGGTCCATCCACGTTGCAGCGCGACGTTGAGGATGGGCGCTTCACGGATGACGATGTTGGGATCCGATGCGTAAAGCGCGCGAGACGGCGCACATCCCGTACCGAGTGCATTGACGATGTGCTGATACGAGAGCAACGGGCCGTCTTGTGCTTGATTCGGCGGGACCAGGATCGTGCTGACCGCGGCAATAGGCTTGTTCTCGGAGTTCGTGGACCTGTAACTGACCTGCCAGATCGCGACGCCGGGAAAGGTCATCAGGTCAGGGGCCCGGCGCACGGAGATCGGCGTGCCGGCGGTCCCCTCGGCCGCTGCTTGCGAATAGAACGGGTCCGGGTCCGGTGCCGGATATGCGGGATCGGCCTGTGCAGTCCCCCCGGAGAGCAATGCGGCAGTCAGTGCAGCGGCAGTCAGCATCGATCCGGTAAACACGCGTGTGGTTCGCAGTTTCAACGTTTTCCCCTCGTCCGGACCCACCCGGGGTCCATCACCCTGTGTGTTTCACTCATACCCATGTCGAACCTGGTTCAGACACCCCACTGAGCGATAACTTCTCGCAATCGTACAGCTATGGTCGCCGCCGGACCCGGTTCGATCATCTGGTTGTGTTCGCAATCGACTACGGTGACTCGGATGTCCCCTTCTACAAACCTTCGCCATTCGGCGACATCGTGTCCGTTCTCCGTAGATCTTCCGGCTACGAAGAACTCGATGGCTCCAACGTGGACAGGCGGTTGGTGCCGATTCGTCAATTCGACGGAGTGGGAGTAACCGCGACTGATCCGCGCCAGATGCTCCGCTTCGATTCCGATTCCGGCACCCAGGGTCTGCTCCAGCAATTCCGCCGCTTCTTCGAAGGTCTCGACCGTCTTGGATCCCGCCGGCATCGCGAGCCCGGCCAGTAGTTCGGAGACCGAGAGTTCTGCGGGCTGATCGGAATCCGACGACGGATAGCTGTCGAGTATCGACAGAGTCACGTCACGTCCGCTCCGAGTGAGGCTGTGTGCCACGGCGTGTGCGATCACGCCGCCGAGCGACCAGCCGGCCAGATGGATCGGGCCGGTCGATGCCACGGCTGCAATGCGATTCGCGTAGTCGTCGGCGAGTTCGGTCAGCGAGTCGAAGCTGGGCCCGCCGCTCAGGGACGGTAGCTGAAGACCGTAGACGGGTTGATCCAGCTCGAGATGCTTGACGAATTCTGCGTAACCCCAGGACAATCCGATACCCGGATGGACGAAGAACAGTGGTGCACGATCGGATCCGGCGCGCAGCGTGATCATCGGGGCGAGAAGATCCGACGAATCGTCCGGCGAGTGTGCGTCCATTCCGTCGGCAGCCCGGGCGACTCCGGCAGGTGTCGGGTCCAGGAAAAGCGATTGCAACGGCACTCGCATCCCGAGACGCTTCTCGAGTTCGATGGTGATGCGAGTGGCCACGATCGACGTTCCGCCCAGTTCGAAGAAGTCGTCGTCGACGCCGATGTGCTCGTGCCCGAGCACGGTCTCGAAGATGTCGACGACCGTTCGTTCGGTGTTGTTTGTCGGCGGTGCGTACGGGACCGTGCGTCGCTCGAAGCTCGGGGTCGGCAGTGCCTTGCGGTCCAGCTTGCCGACCGGTGTCACCGGAATGCGGTCGACGACGACGATCGCGCCGGGAACCATGTGCGCGGGCAGGCGAGAAGACAGATGGCGGCGAAGCTCCCAGTCGTCGACGGTCTGTCCTTCCACGGGCTGGATGTAGGAGGCGATCATCGTCTCCCCCGACGGCGCTTCGTGCCCGAGTGTGGCGGCGAAGTAGACGGATGGGTGTGCCATCAGAACAGAGTCGATTTCGCCGAGCTCGATGCGGAATCCGCGGACTTTGATCTGGAAGTCGCTGCGGCCCAGGTATTCGAGGGTGCTGTCGGAGCGCCAGCGCACCAGGTCGCCCGTGCGGTACATCCGCTGGCCTGGTTCGCCGAACGGATCGGCGACAAATCGGTCGGCGGTGAGGTCGGGACGATTGTGGTATCCCCGGGCGAGTCCGGGGCCGGTCACGTACAGCTCCCCGATGACTCCCACCGGCACGGGCTTGAGGTGCCCGTCGAGGACCAGTCCGGCAAAGCCGATGGCCGGTCGTCCGATGTTGATGTCCTTGCCCGGCCGCATGGGTTCACTGACGCTGGCCTGGATGGTGGATTCGGTGGGTCCGTATCCGTTGAACATGCGACGGTCGCGGCCCCAGATGTCCACGAGTTCGGGTGGGCAGGCCTCGCCACCGACTGCGAGTACGCGGAGTTCGGGTAGCGCGGAGCTTTCGATCGAGCTGAGCGCGGTCGGAGTGATGAACGCGTGTGAGACGTGTTCGTCGGCAAAGATTTCGGCCAACTCGGATCCGCCGAAGACCGTCGGTGGGATGACGACCAGGCACGCTCCGCTGCCGAACGCCATCATGAGTTCGAAGACCGAGGCGTCGAAGCTCGGTGATGCCAGGTGAGAGATCCGCGAATAGGGCTGGACGTTGAATCTCTGATGTTCCTCGGCGTTGAGGTTTGACAACCCGAGGTGGGTGACGATGACGCCCTTCGGCTTCCCGGTTGAACCCGAGGTGTAGATCAGGTATGCGGGATGCCCGTGATGCAAGGGGATCGTGCGGTCGCGATCGGTGATCGCGGCTGCGCTCTGGGCGTCGATCTCGTCGACGGTCTCGGCTTCATCGAGGACCATCCACTCGACCGTGTCGGGAAGTTGACTGCGGTGAGCGTCGTCGGTGATGCCGAGTACGGCCCGCGAATCGTCGAGCATGTGGTTGATGCGATCGTCGGGATAGTTCGGGTCGACCGGCAAGAACGCTGCACCGGTTTTCGTGACCGCCCAGATCGCGACGATCTCCGCAGTGGACCGCGGCAGACCCAGCGCCACAAAATCTTCGGGACCGACGCCGCGCCGACACAGCGCGCGCGCCAGCTTCGTCGATTCCTCGTCGAGCTCGCGGTAGGTCATCGACCTCTCGCGACTCGAGAGGGCTGGGGCATCCGGGTTCGAGGCGACTGCTTCGGCGAGGATCTCCGGCCACACCCGCGCTCGAGTCGCGGCGGCACCGGATGCCGGCACCAGGGCAGCTGTTTCATCGGCGCCGAGGATGCCGATGTCGGCGATACGTGTTGCGGGTTCGCGTCCGACAGCGTCCAGGATCAGGCGCAGTCGGTCGGCAAACCGACGAATGGTGGCGGGTTCGAAGAGATCGGTTGCGAAGTCGAAGGCTGCGGACATCCCAGCCGGGATGCCGAACTCGTCGAACTTCTCGTCGACGATCAGCTCCAGGTCCTCCTTCGCGAATTTGGTTTCCACGGTCAGTCCGTCGATGTCGAGGCCGGGTAGGTGGAAATGTGCGGGTTCGTTGTTCTGAAGTTCGAGGGCGACCTGGAACAACGGTGAGTACGACGTGGATCTGGTTGGGTTGATGACGTCGACGAGCCGTTCGAATGGCAGGTCCGAGTTCTGGAATGCGGCCAGGTCGATTTCCCGGACGTGCTCCAACAGGTCGGCAAACGTGATGTCGGGATCGACGCTGGTTCGCAGGACCAGTGTGTTGACGAACATTCCGACGAGATGGTCGAGCGCTGCCTGACCTCGGCCGGCGATCGGTGTGCCGATGGTGACTTCGTCGGCGCCCGACAACTTGGACATCAGCACTGCGAGCGCGCCGTGCAGCGCCATGAACATCGTGACACCGTTTGCCCTGGTGAGGTCCGCGAGGGCGCGGTGGGTGTTCGCGTCGATGTCGAAGGTGAATCGGTCACCGTGGAAGGTCTGTTGCACGGGTCGCGGGTGGTCGGCGGGCAGTGCGATGACGTCGTCGAGTCCGGCGAGTTGCTCACTCCAGTAGTGCAATTGGCGACTGATGACGGATTCCGGGTCGTCTTCCGATCCGAGGACGCGATGCTGCCACAACGTGAAGTCTGCGTACTGCACCTCGAGCGGCGCCCACGTGGGCTCGGTCCCTGCCGTACGCGCCAGGTAGGCCGTCATCACGTCGCGAGCGAGCGGCGCCATCGACGATCCGTCGGCGCAGATGTGATGGACCACGACAAACAGAATGTGAACGGGTTCAGCGGTGTCGAGTCGGAACAGTGCCACACGCAGCGGCAGGTCCACCGACACGTCGAAGCCGGTCGTGGCGAGTCGTTGCATGCGCTCCGCGAGTTCGTCCTCCCCCAACGTCATTTCACGGACCGGCGGTACTGCCTCGTCGACGGTGAGCACTTGCTGAATCGGATCGCCGCCGACGGCGGGGAACACCGTCCGCAGTGTTTCGTGCCGCTCGACGACGTCGGCGATGGCCTGTTGCATGGCCGTGACGTCGAGGTCACCGGTGAGGCGAACAGCTAGTGGGATGTTGTACGCGGCTGAGCGTGTGTCGAATTGGTTCAGGAACCACATGCGCTTCTGCGCCAACGAGAGCGGGACGCTGCCACTGCGCTCCATGGGAGTGAGCGGCACAGTGCCGACGGCAGTGACAGCGCTGGAGAGCCGTTCGGCGAGCTGAGCCGTCGTCGGTGCCTCGAACAGCACGCGCACCCCGACGTCGATGTTCAGTGCGGAGTTGAGCCGCGAGACCACGCGAGTGGCGATCAGCGAGTTGCCGCCGAGCTCGAAGAAATTGTCGTCGACGCCGACCCGTTCGACGCCGAGTACGTCGATGAACGCATCGGCGATCCGACGTTCGAGGCTGGTGCCGGGCGCCCGGAATTCCACACCGGTTCCGGTGAACTCCGGCGTCGGCAACGCTTTTCGATCGAGCTTGCCGACCGCGGTGCGCGGTAGCTCGTCGACGATCATGATGCTGGCCGGAACCATGTGCGAGGGAACACGTCCGGCGAGGTGCGCGGTGATCTCTGCACCGGTCAGCGTCGATCCTTCCTCGACGGTGAGGTAGGACGCGAGAACTGTGGCGCCGGCCGGTCCGTCGACGCCGAGTGTCACGCAATTCGTGACACTCGCCATTGCGGTGATCTGGGCGTCGACCTCGCCGAGCTCGATGCGGAATCCGCGAATCTTGACCTGGAAGTCGCTGCGCCCGACGTATTCGATGGTGTGATCGCTTCGCCAGGAGACGATGTCGCCCGTGCGGTACATCCGGTCGCCTGGCTTGCCGAAGGGGTCGGCGACAAATCGCTCGCTGGTCAGGCCGGGACGCCGGTGGTATCCGCGAGCCAGGCCGATGCCGGCGATGTACAGCTCACCGGGAGCTCCGACGGGTACAGGTTGCAGGCGCGAATCGAGGATCATCTCGTGCACGCCGCGGATCGGTCCACCGATCGTGATGGGTGCGCCCACTGTCATGGGTTCGCTGATGTCTGCCATGACGGTTGTCTCGGTCGGGCCGTAGGCGTTGACGAATTCTCGTCCGGGAGCCCAGAGGCCGACGAGATGCGGCGGTAGTGTCTCTCCCCCGACGACGACGTGCCGGAACTCGTCCAGGCCGGCCGGGTCGACGGTGGCGAGCGCTGCCGTGGTGACGAACGCGTGAGTGACGTGTTCGCGGCGGATGAGACTTGCCAGTTCGGCGCCGCCGTAGATGTCGGTCGGGACGATCACCATGGTTGCTCCGACACCGAATGCCTGCAGGTACTCGAAGACGGCTCCGTCGAAGCTGGGGGTGGCGAAGTGCAGGGTTCGAGAGTGGTGATCTGCGTGGAATCGACGCTGCTGGTCGAGTGCGAAGCTGTCGAGTCCGGTGTGGGTGACGACAACTCCCTTGGGTCGGCCGGTGGATCCCGAGGTGTAGACCACGTAGGCGGCGTTGTCCATGACCACCGGTGCACGCCGTTCGTCCTGGGTGATCGGCAGCGTGCAACTGGTGGCGACGTCGTCGTCGAATGCCTCTTCTCCGAGCACCAACCAGGACACGATGGGTGGAAGTGTGTCGATGGCGTCGACGACGGTCAACCCGAACAACACCTCGGAGTCGCTGAGCATGTGTTCGATTCGGTCAGCCGGATAGGTGGGGTCGACGGGGACGAACGCTGCGCCGGTCTTGGCCACCGCCCACACCGCGAGTACGGATTCGACGGACCTTTCGATGCCGATGGCAACCGACGTCTCGGGCCCGGCGCCGCGGCGAATCATGGCTCTGGCCAACTGGTTCGAGCGCCGGTCCAGTTCGGCGTAGGTCATGGAACGGCTGCCGGCCGAGAGCGCGATGCGGTCGGGATAGGTGGCAGAGACGTCGGCGAGAATCTCTGGGAGCGTTCGCGCGGAGCGCCCCGGGGAGCCGAAGACCGGCGCAAGATCACGGCTCTCGAACTCCGTGAGAACCTGCAGACGGGCCAGCGGCTGATCCGGTGCCGAGGCGAGTTGCCCGAGGACGATGCCCACGCGCTCGGTGATCTTGGCGACTTCGCGGGCGGAGAAGTGCGTCGGCAAGTACTCCATCTTCAGATTCAGCGTGTCACTTTCGGACGCCACCACGGCAATCGGATAGTGCGCCGAGTCGCGTCCGTCGATGCCGAGAACGTGCATTCCCGCGATGTCGGTTTCGGCGGTCAGGGCTGTCTCGTCGACGGGATACGACTCGAATACCGTCAGGGTGTCGAAGGAACCGGCGGCGCCGACTGCTCCGGCGATGTCCGACAGTCCGATGTGGTGGTGGTCGAGCAATGACGCTTGCTCGGATTGGACGCGAATGGCCAGTTCGGCGAGGGTTTCTCGGGCGTCGAGGCGGACTCGGACAGGCACCGTGTTGATGAACAGGCCGACTATCGATTCCACGCCGGGCACCTGTGGTGGGCGTCCTGAGACCGTTCCGCCGAAGACGACGTCGTCGCGTCCGAGAAGTTCGGCGAGCACGATTCCCCATGCCACCTGTACCAGGGTCGCCATGGTCAGACCGCGGCTTCGCGCGAACGCTCGAAGAGTCTCGGTTCGTTCTGTCGGCAGCGAGTACGAGTGGATTTCACTTGCCACGGTTTCGGCGGCGGTGTCTGCCCTCGAGAGGTGGGTGGACGTGTCGACGCCCCGTAGCGCTTCTTGCCACGCCCGTAGCGAAGTCTCGGGTTCTTGCTTCGAGATCCAGGAGAGATAGTCGCGATACGACTGAACTCGGGGCAGAATCTCGGGGTCACCGTCGGTTGCGTAGAGAGTGAGCAGGTCTCGAAGCAACAGCGGGGTGGACCAGCCGTCGAGCAGGATGTGGTGGTTCGTCACGACGAGGCGTGCTGTGTCCGGTCCGATTCGCACGAGCATGAAGCGGATCAACGGGGCTGTTTCCATGTAGAAACGATGAGCGCGATCGCGTTCGAGCAGCTGACCGAACGCGACTTCACTGTCTTCGGCCCCGGACAGGTCGATCTCGGCCCAGCCGATGTCGACACCGGAACGGATCACCTGCAGTGCCCGCCCTCCCGGTGCGGAGACAAATCCCGCGCGCAGGCTCGGATGACGATCAACCAAGGCCTGCGCGGCGCGGCGCAGGCGCGGCGCCTCCACCCGACCCCCGAGCTCGAGGGTCAGTTGCACCATGTACGGGTCGATTTCGGTTTCGTCGAACTGGGCGTGGAAGAGCATGCCCGATTGCAGAGGTGACAGTGACCAGATGTCGGTCAGGTCGGGGAATCTGCGCTCGAGCTGTTCGATGCTCTGTTGATCCGCGGTGACGAGATCGAGATCGGTGGGCGTGAGCTCGCGCTCGGAGTGTTCCTCCACGTATTCACTCAGTGCGCCCAGTGCTCGGGCCCAGAGCTCCGCCAGTTCGGTGACTTCGGCCTCGCTGAGAATGCCGCGGGGGAAGGACCACGTAGCGCGCAGAATCGGACCGTGTGCGGTATCGGTCGTGACGGCGTTGATGTCGAGCACCGACGCGGCGGCCAATTCGCCGCTGTGCGCTTCGTCGAGGGTCACTTCCGAGATCGGCAGCCACGGCACTTCGCCGTGCTCGGGATCCGAGCCGGCAAATCGTCCGAGGTAGTTGAACGAGATCTGCGGCGTGGGCAGCTCACGAAGTTCCTCGTTTCGATCGAGGTACTTCAGGATGCCGAACCCGATTCCGTTGTCGGGCAGGCCGAGCAGCGTTTCCTTGACGAGTTTCACGGCGGAGGCGGCGGTTGATCCCCCGGCCAGTGCATCGACGACATCGAGTCCGGTGAGATCGATCCGGACGGGGAACAAGGTGGTGAACCAACCGACCGTGCGCGAGAGGTCGGCGCCCGGTACGGCGTTCTCCTCGCGGCCGTGCCCTTCGAGGTTGACGAGCACGTCCCCGCTGCGCTGTCCGCGCGATCGACGCCAGGCGGTGACGGCAATCGCGAGAGCAGCGAGCAGTCCGTCGTTCACCGAGCCTCCGAAATGCTGAGGCACCGTCGAGATGACGTTCTCGGTCACGGAGGTCGGAACGTCGACGCTGACTCGGTCGACGGTGGCTCCGACATCGACGGCTGGGTCGAGCCCGCGTGCCCCGAGCAATGGCTCGTCGGTCCGCATTCTCGACCACAGGTCGATCTCGTCGCGTCGCTGCGCAGCGGTCTCGGCGAGCGCTGTCGCCCAGCGACGTATCGACGTTCCGCCCGGCGGAAGTATGGGTGTTTCTCCGTCGAACGCCGAGGCATAAGCAGTGACCAGGCCTGGGACGAGCATGCGCCAGGACACACCGTCGACCGCGAGGTGATGAAGGACCAGGAGCAACCGTCCGGCTTCGGCCCGGTTGCCGTTCGAGCTGACGGGATCCAACCAGACTGCGCTGATCATCTTCCCGTGTTCGGGATCGAGGCGGCTGGATGCGTCCTGCATCGCGGTTTCCGCAGCGGCGACGAATTCTTCGCCGCTGGTGGACACGATGGAGGTTCGGCGCAGGATGTCGGGGGCGGTGATGCTCCCTGGCTCGCGGATCTCGAGTTGGTGAGTCGCGGCGTCCAGGCGCGCCCGCAGCACGTCGTGACGATCGAGGATCGTTTGCAATGCTCGTTCCAGCGCGGGGCCGGAGACATCCGCGGGCAGTGCGATCAGCGCGCTCTGGCTGTAACTGCGGATCGTGCTCAGGTCACCGCGACTGCGTTCGACGAGCCACTCCATGATCGGCGTGAGCGGTAGCGGGCCGGCTCCCCCGCCGGGTAGCTCCGTGAGAACCGGTGCCGTTTCCGATGATTCGATGAGGAGCACTTTGGTGAGGCCGGCCACGGTCTTCGCTTCGAAGACGTCCCGCGGAGTGAAGACGAGGCCTGCGGACTTCGCCCGTGAGACGAGTTGGATCGACATGATCGAATCGCCGCCGAGACCGAAGAAGGAATCGTCCACTCCGATACTGCCCCGACCCAGCACCTCCGCGAAGAGGTCCGCGAGGACCGCTTCGGTAGCGGTGGCCGGCGCCCGCGTCGCCTCGGTTGTTCCCGTGACGGTGAAGTCCGGAGCCGGGAGGCTGCGTCGGTCGAGCTTTCCGTTGACCGTCAGTGGAAGCGATTCGAGGACGACGATGGCGGTGGGCACCATGTACTCCGCGAGTTCGGCGGCGACGAAGTCGGTCACCGTCGCTGAATCGACGGTACTGCCTGTTTCGGCGACCACGTACCCGACGATCCGCGGTGACGCTCCCTCCGTTCGAACAAATGCTACCGAGGCAGCGACGCCGGGGCAGCGGAGCATTGCGGCTTCGATCTCGCCGAGTTCGATGCGGAAACCACGCACCTTCACCTGGAAATCACTGCGGCCCACGTACTCCAACTGCCCCGCGTCGTTCCACCTCGCCAGGTCCCCGCTCCGATACATTCGATCCCCCGAACTACCGAATGGATCGGGAAGGAACCGCACCGAAGTCAATGCGGGTTTCCCGAGGTATCCCCGAGTCACCTGATCACCGGCGACGTACATTTCGCCGACGACACCTGGTGGTACCAAGTTCAGCCGCCGATCGAGTACGTAGACGGACAATCCCGGTACTGCTCGCCCGATGATGCTCGCCGACGCGTGCTCGCTGTCGTTGCGGTCGAGTGCGATTCGACTGACGTGCACTGTCGTCTCGGTGATCCCGTACATGTTGACCAACGTCGGAGCCGTGTCGGCCCGCCTGTCGTACCACTTGCGCAACTGCCCGAGGTCGAGCGCTTCGCCACCGAAGACGACGTAGCGCAGTGCAAGGTCGGGACCCGTGCCGTTCGGTGAGTACGCACGGTCGGCTTCGGCGAGTTGGTAGAAGGCGGTGGGCGTTTGGTTCAGGACCGTCACTCGCTCACGGCGGAGCAGTTCGTGGAACATGTCCGGTGATCTGGTCGTGTAGTAGTCGACGACGACCAGTCGGCCGCCGTGTAGCAGCGGCCCCCACAGCTCCCAGACGGAGAAGTCGAATGCGTACGAGTGGAACATGGTCCACACGTCCGTGTTGTCGAACCCGAACGTCGGGGCGGTGTTGTCCATCAGAGTCAGGACGTTTCGGTGGCTGACCTGGACACCTTTGGGGCGCCCTGTGGATCCGGACGTGTAGATGATGTACGCGATCGCGTCGGGCAGAAGTGGTGTCGTCCGGTCCGCGTCGGTGATGCGACGGGGCGCGGAGTGATCGAGGCGTACCGCGATCTCCGGCGATCCGAGTTCGACGACGTCTATGCCGGATTCGATGATCTCCGAAGGTAGGTCGCTTCGGAAGTCTCCGGTCGTGACCAGGCATACCGGCCGCGCGTCGTCGAAGAGGAACCGCATGCGCTCGGCCGGGTAGGTGATGTCGACCGGCAGGTATGCCGCTCCGGTTTTGATGACGGCGACGAGGGCGAGCACGAGATCGGTGGTTCTGGGCATTGCAACGGCAACCACGGATTCCGGACCGATACCGCGGCCGATCAGGAGCCGCGCCAGGCGGTTAGCGCGCCCGTCCAGTTCGGCGTACGTCATGGCGCCGTCGCTGTCGTTGACCGCGGTCGACGACGGATGTGCTGCAACAGCCTCGAAGAATCGGTCCGCGATGTTGTCCGCTGGAGCCGGTTCGGCGTGAGTGTTCCACTCGGTCAGCATCTGTCGACGCTCGTCGGCGCTCACGACGTCGATGTCACCGGTAGGAGTCGACGGCTCTCGGGAGACCGCCTCGAGGATGGTGAGCAGTCTGCGTGAGAACGAATCGATCAAGTCACCGTCGAACAGGTCTGTGGCGTAGATGAATTCGGCGTCGATGCCATCCGTTCCGCCATCCGCGTCGTAACGCTCGGTGACCGAGAGTTGCAGATCGAACTTGGCGACGGGTAGGTCGAACTCGACTCCCGAGACCGACAGCCCCGGCAATTCGAGTTGTGGGAGTGCATTGTTGCGGAACTCGATGAGGATCTGGAACAACGGAGTGTGCGAAGTCGAGCGTTCCGGGTCGAGTGCGTCGACCAACCTTTCGAAGGGCAAATCGGTGTGCTGGAACGCGCCGAGGTCGCCTTCGCGAACCTGGGCGAGGACGTCCTCGAACGACGCGTCGGGCGTGATCTGTGTTCGCAGCACAAGAGTGTTGACGAACATACCGACCAGGTGATCGAGTTCGGCCTCGCCGCGGCCGGCGACGGGTGTCCCGATGGCGATGTCCTCGGTACCGGCCAGGCGCGCCGCAAGTACCGCCAGTGCTGCGTGCATGAGCATGAACATGGTGGTGCCGTGCTCACGTGCCAGGTCGGTCAGCGCCCGATGGGTCTGCGGCGATACCGCGAACCGGTGGACCGAGCCGACCATGGACGGCTTTGCCGGACGTGGGAACGACGTCGGCAACGCGATCGGCTCGCCCAGTCCCGCGAGTCGGTCCTTCCAGTAATCGAGCTGACGGGTCAGAGCCGAGTCCGGATCTTCCTCGGAGCCGAGCACTTCGTGCTGCCACACAGCGAAGTCGCCGTACTGCACGGCCAGTTCCGACCAGTTCGGCGCACTGCCGGCACTGCGGGCCGCGTAAGCCGCTGCCACGTCCGCTGCGAGGGGGTTCATCGAGAACCCGTCGGCGACGATGTGGTGGACGACGATCACGAGTACGTGCCTGCGCTCGTCCCCGTCGACGCGCAGGACCGCGCAGCGGATCGGAACTTCGGCCGAGGCGTCGAAGCCTGCCGAGGCCAGCTCGAGGATTCGATCGGACACTCTGGCAGCAGTGACGATTTCCGGCTCCAGGATCGGCATGACCTCGTCGCTGGACATCACCTGCTGAACCGGCTGTCCGTCGATCGAGGGGAACTTCGTCCGCAAGCTCTCGTGGCGCCCCAGTACGTCCGCTACCGCGGCCTGCAATGCGGCGAAGTCCAGATCGCCGTCGAGGCGCACTGCCAGGGGAACGTTGTAGGCGGGGGACGTCACGTCGAACTGGTTGAGGAACCACATCCGCTTCTGTGCCAGTGACACGGGCAGTGGGTCCGGGCGGGATCGCCGAGTCAACGGTGGTCTGGGGTTCTCTCCGCGGCCGACGCTCTCCGCCAGACGCGAGAGCTGCCGAACTGTCGGAGACTCGAACAGTCCTCGAACGCCGATGTCGGTGCCGAGAAGTGCGTTGACGCGGGCGATGACGCGGGTCGCGGTCAGTGAGTTTCCGCCGACGTCGAAGAAGTGAGTGTCGATACCGATCGGAGACACTCCGAGCACGTCCTCGAAAACGCCCACCACCAGCCGTTCCAACTCGGTGGCCGGTGCAGTGAGTGTCTCGGCATCGGTGTCGAAACGAGGCGCCGGAAGAGCAGCCCGATCGACCTTGCCGACGCCGGTCAGCGGTAGTTCGTCGAGCACGACGACGCTTGCGGGCACCATGTGTGCCGGCAGTAGCTCCCGTGCCGCCGCCCGGATGTCCTCGGCGCTCACCCGGCGTTCGTCGTCGCAGACGACATATGCCGCCAAGGCCTGCTCGTCGGAGGGTCCGCGCACCGCCAACGTGACCGCGTACTCCACGCCGGGCAGCTGACCCAACGCCGTGTCGACCTCGCCGAGTTCGATACGGAAGCCGCGGATCTTGACCTGGAAGTCGCTGCGTCCGAGGTACTCGATGGTGCGGTCGCTGCGCCAGCGCACCACGTCGCCCGTGCGGTACATCCGCTCCCCCGGCTCGCCGTACGGGTTGGCGACAAATCGTTCGCTCGTCAGTGGTGAGCGCCCGTGATAGCCGCGCGCGAGTCCGACTCCGGCGACATACAGTTCGCCGGGAACTCCGACGGACACCGGTTGAAGTCTGCGATCGAGGACGACCTCGCTGAATCCGCGGTTCGGCGGTCCGAGATAGACCTTCTCGCCGGCCGGGATGGGGTCGCTGAGGTTGCAGGAGATGGTGGTTTCGGTGGGTCCGTAGACGTTGACGAACGATCTTCCCGGCGCCCAGGTGCGCACCAGGTCCGCCGAGGGCGCCTCGCCGCCCACCGTGATGGTGGTCAGTTCGTCGATTCCCTCGGGATCCACCGACGTCAGCGCTGCAGGCGTGATGAACGCGTGGGTGACATGTCCCTCGCGGAGAACGTCGGCCAGTTCGGTTCCTCCGTAGACGGTGGTGGGAGCTACGACCAGTTCGCCGCCGACGGCGAAGGCGAGCAGGTACTCGAGAACGGAGGCGTCGAAGCTCGGAGAGGCGAAATGCAGTGCGCGTGAATTCTCGGTGAGACCGTAGCGATGACGCTGTTCGTCGGCGAAGTTCTCGAGACCGGTGTGCGTGACGACGACGCCCTTGGGTCGGCCGGTCGAGCCCGAGGTGTAGATGAGGTAGGCGGTGTTCTCCAACCGCGGGGTTCCCCGGCGCTCGTCCTCGCGTAGCGGCGCCGCGGATACTCCGGAGAGCCGAGCGATGCTCGTCGGGTCGTCGAGTTCGAGCCACTTCGTCACACCGCCGTCGCCGGGTCTGTGGGCGGCCGTGGTCAATCCGAGCGAGGATGCCGAGTCCTCGAGCATGAACGAGATCCGGTCACTCGGGTAGCGAGGATCGATCGGCACGAAGGCGGCGCCGGTCTTGGTGATCGCCCAGACCGCTGCGACGGATTCGAAGGAGCGTTCCACACAGATCGCCACCCGTGAGTCCGGGCCGGCGCCTTCCGAGATGAGCACGCGCGCCCACTGGTTCGACGCCTCGTCCAGCTCTCGATAGGTCATCTTTCTCTCACCACAGGACAGTGCGACCCGTTCGGGGAATCTGCTCGCGGTGTCCGAAAAGATGCGATCGAGTGTCCTGACCGAGCGGCCCTGCCGGCCGCGCGCGGGAACCAATTGCTGCACTTGCGAATCCGGCATCAGGCGCAGTTTCGCCAGCGGGAGATCCGGTTGCGCGGTGATCAGCTCGAGGGTGCGGAGCAGCCGGTCGGCGATCGCGTCGATGTCGTGATCGCCCAGGACTCCCGGGAAATACTCGAATTTGAGCCGCAGTCGCCCGTCTGCCGCAGAGGCAACGATCGCGAGTGGATAGTGCGCGGCATCCTCGGCGTCGTGGACGTCGAGAACGTGCATTCCGGCTATGTCGGTACCGGAGGAGAGTCCACCGCGGTCGACGGGATACGACTCGAACACAGTCAGCGTGTCGAACGATGCAGCGGACCCCACAGCCGAAGTGATATGCGAAAGCCCGACATGATGGTGATCGGACAACCGCGCCTGTTCCGCTTGGACGCGAACGCACAGCGCCGCCAGGGACTCTCGCGGATCGAGGCGAACTCGGACGGGGACGGTGTTGATGAACAAACCCACCATCGACTCGACGCCGGACACCTGGGGTGGTCGGCCGGAGACGGTTCCACCGAAGACGACGTCGTCGCGGCCGAGGAGTTCGGCGAGCACGATTCCCCAGGCCACCTGGATCAAGGAGGCTGTCGTCAGGCCACGGGAGCGGACGAATCCACGCAGAAGTTCCGTCTCACCTTCTCCGAGCGCTGTGGTCGTCGAGCGTGAGGTAGCGCCGTCCTCGTCGACGGCGTGAGTTCCGGTGAGCAGCGTCGGGTCGTCGAGTCCGCGGAGTGCTTCGCCCCAGGCCTCGATCGACACGCTGTCGTCGCGAGTGCTGATCCAGCTCAGATAGTCCCGGTAGGGGTGTACGCGTGGGATGGCACTGTGATCACTGTCTGTCGCGTAGAGCGTCAGTAGGTCGCGGACCAGCAGCGGCATCGACCATCCGTCGAGGAGGATGTGGTGGTTGGTCAGGATCAACCGATACGCGTCGTCACCGGTTCGCAGAAGCAGGAACCGCAGCAGGGGCGGAGTGGCCATGTCGAAGCCGCGGACCCGATCCGCATGGAGAAGCTCGCGTATCTCGGTCGCCTGTTCGGTGGGGGCCAACGGAGAGATGTCGATCTCGGTCCACGGCACGTCAACGTCTGCGTTGATCACCTGCACCGATCGTCCACCGGTATCGGTCGTGAACGCCGCGCGTAGGTTCTCGTGTCTGTCGAGCAGTGCCTGTGCGGCACGGTGCAACCGGGACGCGTCGACGCCGTCGAGTTCGAGTGCGAGTTGGACGGTGTACGCGTCGACTGTGTGTTCGGCGTAGCGGGCGTGGAAGAGCAGTCCGGATTGCAGCGGTGAGAGGGACCAGACGTCGGTCAGTGTCGGGAACTCGCGCTCGAGGTGGTCGATGGAATCCTGGTCGAGGTCGATCAGGTCGATGTCGGACGGGGTGAGTCCCCCGCGTTCGCTGTGTTCGGCATAGGTGGCCAGCGCGCGCAACGCCTGCACCCAGAGGTCGGCGATGGCGCGAGCATCGCGCTCTGCCAGTACGCCGGTGGGATAGGCGATAGTGGCACCGATGTGCGGTGCGCCCGAGATCTCGGTGGTGACGACGTTGACGTCCAGGACCGAACCCACTGGCATCTCGGACCGCGCTGCCGCTTCCAGATCGACGTCCCGGGCCAGTGCCCAGTCCCCCAGTGACTCTCCTGCTTCGGTGCCGGAGAAACGGCCCAGATAGTTGAACGAGATCTGCGGTTGGCGGAGGTCTTCGAGTTCCGCTCGACCCACCTCGTCGAGGTAACGCAGAACTCCGTAGCCGATGCCGCTGTCCGGAACACCCAAGAGTTCTTCCTTGACACGCTTGAGCACCACCGCTGCCTCTGGGGCGCTGCTCATCACTTCCGCGATGTCGATGCCGGCGAGGTCGATCCGCATCGGGAAGACGCTGGTGAACCAGCCGACCGTGTGCAGGACGTCCGCACCGGGCACCACGTGAGCTTCGCGTCCGTGGCCCTCCATCGAGATGAGCACGTTGTCGGTTCGTATGCCCTGTGCCTGCCTCCACTGCGTCAGTGCCAGTGCGAGAGCAGCAACGAGACCGTCGTTGACTGATCCACCGAAAAGCGCCGGAAGCGTGGTCAGGACTGTGTCGGACAGTTCGACGGGTACGTCGGCGACAACTCGGCCGACCGAATCGAACGTGTCGAGCCGCGGGTCCAGCGGCCGGGTTCCGATCAGCGGGTCGGCACCTTCGAGTATCGAACGCCACCGGGGCAATTCGACTCTTCGATCGGGCGCGATGTCGCGGAGCGCATGCGACCAACGACGAACCGACGTGCCCGAGTACGACGGCTCCGGTTCCTCGCCTGCATCGATGCGGTGGAAAGCCGACGCAAGTTCCGGCACGAGGACGCGCCAGGAGACACCGTCGACGGCGAGGTGGTGGATCACCAGGAGCAGCCGGCCGGTGTTGCGCACGCCGGACAACCAGACGACCCGCACCATCACGCCCCGGCCGGGGTCGAGTTCTCGACGCGCACCGCCCAGTGCGTCGACGATCGCCGCGTCGAACACCGCGGTGCCCGGCTCGGCCTCTACCTCGATCACCCGGCAAATATTCTCGGCTGCAACAGATCCCGGCTCGCCGACAACAAGCCTGCGCTCGCCGTCGAGCTCGAGGCGTGCGCGAAGGATGTCGTGACGATCGAGAACAACTTGAAGAGCCGCGGTCAACTGCTCCACACTGTGAAGCCCGTGCGGCGCGTTGAGAAGAGTCGCTTGGGAGAACGAATCGAGACCTCGGAGATCGGAGCCGAGCCGGTCGAGCCACCACTGAGCCACCGGCATCAACGGCACGTGGCCCACGCCGTCTCCGGGAAGTTCCTCGAGCACCTCGGGTTCGTCGTCCTTGGTCGATGCCAGCAAAACCGCAAGACCGGCGACCGATTTCACCTCGAAGACGTCACGCGGGGTGAAGACGAGCCCGGCATCGCGGGCACGGGCGACGAGCTGAATCGACATGATCGAATCGCCGCCCATCGAGAAGAACGAGTCGTCGACGCCCACCGATTCGACACCGAGGACATCGACGAACAAGGCGGCCAGCGTGCGTTCGGTATCGGATTCGGCGGCCCGCGAGCGTGCCTGGGTTGCTCGCAAGTCGGGAACCGGCAGGGCTCGGCGGTCGAGCTTTCCGTTGGCAGTCATCGGCAGTTCGTCGAGAACGACCACGACCGCAGGAACCATGTACGGGGCCAGAGCCGAGCCCGCGAACGCGATGACGGCCTCGGGATCCACAGTCTGAGCGTCGTTGGCAGGCACGACGTATCCGACGATCCGTGCGGCGCCTCCGTCACGTTCGAGCGTAGTCACCACGGAATGTGCAACGCCGGGATAGCGAGCCAGAACTGCCTCGATCTCGCCGAGTTCGATGCGGAATCCGCGAATCTTGACCTGGAAATCGCCTCGACCCTGGTACTCGAGTTCGCCGTTCTTGTTCCACCTGGCGAGGTCGCCGGTTCGGTACATCCGTGTGCCCGCACTGCCCGCGGGATTGGGCACGAATCGTTCGGCGGTCGTGCCGGCGCGGTTTCGGTAACCGCGGGCGAGGCCGTCGCCGCTGACGTACAGCTCTCCCGTCACTCCGACCGGGACGCGGTGTAGGCGATTGTCGAGGACCCACGCGGTGATGCCTGTCGACGGGCGACCGATCGTGACTCGATCGGTCGGGGACATCGGCTCGGTGATGCTGGCGACGACCGTCGATTCGGTTGGTCCGTAGGCATTGATCATGATCCGGTGATCGCTGACCCAGGCGGCGACGAGGTCGGGTGGGCAGACGTCGCCGCCGGTTCCGATGCACACCAGCTCGTTCAGTCCGCTCGGATCGACCGTGGCCAGTGCGGCTGGTGTGATGAAGGCGTGCGTGACGTGCTGGTCGGCGATCAGACTCGTCAGTTCGGTTCCGCCGATGATGCTCGGTGGGGCGATGACCATCGTGGCCCCGGCACCAACAGCCATCAGGAGTTCGAGAATCGAGGCGTCGAAGCTCGGTGAGCTGAAATGCAGCGTGCGCGAGGTCGACTCGACGCGGAAGCGACTGCGTTCCTGCTCGGCGAGTGCCGAAAGCCCACGGTGAGTGACCATGACGCCTTTGGGGACGCCGGTGGAACCGGAGGTGTAGATGACATAGGCCGGGTTGTCCAGGGACACCGCAGCCAGCAGCTCCGAGGCATCTATCCGCTGATCACCGATCTGTTCGAGGGTTGCGAGTGTCTTTGCCTGATCGAGCAGAACGGCGTCTGCCTCGTCGGGGACGACACCCACATGCTCGGCGGTGGTGAGAACGACGCCCGCTCCCGAGTCGTTGATCATGTGGTGCACGCGGTCGACGGGATACGCCGGGTCGACGGGTACGAATGCAGCGCCGGACCGGGCAACCGCCCAGATCGCGACCACGGATTCCAGTGAGCGTGGTAATGCCAGGGCGACAACGGATTCCGGACCGACCCCGCGGCTGATCAACAGTCGTGCAAGCCGGTTGGCGCGGCGGTCCAGATCGGAGTAGGTCAGATGGCGGTCGCCGAAAATCAGTGCAGTCCTCTGCGGTTCGTCGACGTACTTCCGCTCGAGCAACGTCGAGAAGTGAACCTGCTCGGGAAGTTCCGGTGCGACGGCGCGAATCGTGTCGAGATCACTCACGAGATCGATGTCGCCGACCGGCGTGTGCGGTGATTCGGTGACAGCACCGAGAATCCGAACCAGGTATCGAGCGAAACCTTCGACGGTCGACTCGTCGAACAGGGCGCTGGCGTAGGTGAACCCGGCCTCGATTCCCGCCGGCCGGCCGTCGTCGTCGAAGGTCTCGGCAAGCGTGAGTTGCAGATCGAAATTCGAGACGGCGGATTCGAGTTCGAGGACCTCGACGTCCAAATCCGTCAGACGAACTGCTGGCCGAGTGGTGTTCTTGAACTCCAGCATCACCTGGAACAACGGTGAATGCGACGTCGACCGCTCCGGAGCCAGCGCATCGACGACGCGCTCGAAGGGGACGTCTGCGTGAGCGAAGGCGTCGAGGTCGGTGCTGCGAACTCTGGCCAACAGATCGGTGAACGAGGCGGCGGGGTCGACGTCGGCGCGCAGGACCAACGTGCCGACGAACATACCGACCATCGGATCCAGCAGGGCATTTCCGCGCCCGGCGATCGGTGAGCCGATCGTGATGTCTTCCATGCCGGACAATCTCGCCACGAGCACTGCGTATGCGGCGTGTACCGCCATGAACATACTGCTTCGGTGTTCGATCGCGGTTTCGCTCAGACGGCGGTGGATGCCGGCATCGATGTCGAATCGAACGACGCCGCCCGAGAGATCCTGCACACGCGGACGCGGTCGATCTGCGGGGAGCGCAAGAAGTTCGGGAACACTCGCCAGTTGACGTGTCCAGTACTCGAGCTGACCGGCAAGAGTGCTGTCCGCTTCGTCGATCCGACCGAGAGCCCTTTCCTGCCAGATGGCGAAGTCCGCGTACTGGACCGGAAGAGGAGACCAGTCGGGCGCCTCACCTCGATGCCTTGCCGAGTACGCGCTCATCACGTCGAACGCCAACGGTGCCATCGAGAATCCGTCGGCGCAGATGTGATGGACGACCACGGTCAGGACGTGATCTTCTTCGTCGACCTCGATCAGTTCCGCCCTGATCGGTGGAGCCTGCGTGACGTCGAAGCCCCTCGAGGTGAGACGTTCGATCTCCCCGAGTACCGCTTCGGCGTTTGCGGCGACAACCGGCAGCGCGCCCAACGCTTCACCGGGTTCGACGATCACCTGCGCCGGCACTCCCTCGATCATGGGAAACAGCGTGCGCAGCGATTCGTGGCGAGTAAGCACGTCGGTGATCGCGCCCTCCAACACGGCAACGTCCAATCGGCCTCTCAGCCTGATCGCTATGGCGACGTTGTACGCCGCGGACGTGACGTCGAATTGATTGACGAACCACATGCGCTTTTGTGCCAGCGACAGCGGGATCGTCTGTGGCCGCGGCAATGCCTCGAGCGGAAGGACTGCCGGTCCCCCTCGTGCCGTGGCGCACTCGACCGCCAACTGCGCAACGGTCGGCGCGTCGAACAACTCTCTGATCGACAAGTTCAACGACAGCGAATCGTTCACGCGCGCCACAGCGCGTGCAGCGACGAGGCTGTTTCCGCCGATCTCGAAGAAGTTGTCGTGAACACCGACTGCCCCGGATTCCAGAAGCTCCTCGAAGATCGCCGCCAACTGCGCTTCGAGCGGTGTTCGCGGCGCCAGATACGTCTGCGAACTGTCGAAGCTGGGCGCGGGCAGAGCCTTCCGATCAAGCTTGCCGGTCGAACCGAGAGGGAACACGTCGAGGGCGATGACCACAGCGGGAACCATGTAGGCCGGAAGGAGACCTCTCAACTCGGTGCGTAGACCGTCCGTGTTGATCGAAGTGCCGGTCTCGGCGATGACGTAGCCGACCAAACTGTCACCGACCACGTCGTCGTGATGGACGAGAGCAGCAGCTTGCGTGACACCGGGCAGCCTGAGCAACGCTGCTTCGACCTCGGCGAGTTCGATGCGCTGGCCGCGGATCTTGACCTGAAAATCGCGTCGACCGACATAGTCGAGCAGCCCGTCGGCGCGCCACCGGACGACATCACCGGTTCGGTACATCCGGGTGCCAGACGGGCCGTACGGGTCGGCCACGAACCTGTCGGCGGTGAGATCGCTGCGCCCGAGGTATCCACGCGCCAGTTGCACTCCCGCCAGATACAGCTCGCCGTGAACGCCGACCGGAACCGGATGCAGCCGCCCGTCGAGGACATAGAGCTGGGTGTTCCACACGGGCGCACCGATGGGAACGGTGACGGTCATGTCGGGGGTGAATTCGGCGGCGCTGACGTCGACGGCAGCCTCCGTGGGTCCGTACAGGTTGAACAGTCCCGCAGAACTCAGACGGGTGAACGCCTCCGCAGTGGTAGGCGCGAGCGCTTCACCGCTGCAGAACACCTGACGCAGGCTCGCACACTGCCCGGCAGTCGCGGCAGCGACGAATTCCGCGAGCATCGACGGAACGAAGTGCGCCGTCGTGACGCCTCTGTCGGCAATCAACGCCGACAGGTACCCGGGATCACGGTGCCCGTCCGGTTCCGCGATCACCAACTGCGCGCCGGTCTGCAGGGGCCAGAACAGTTCCCACACCGAGACGTCGAAGGTCACCGGGGTCTTGTGCAGCACCACGTCCGACGCGTGAAGGGGGTACGTGTCCTGCATCCACAGCAGGCGATTGACGATCGAACGGTGTGATACTGCAACACCTTTCGGTCGACCCGTCGATCCGGACGTGAAGATCACGTAAGCAGCATTGTCCGGGCGCAGGGGTCCGAGCCGATCAGCGTCGGTGATCGGCGCCGTCGTGGACACCTGACGATCGAGATCGACGTCCACGATCGGGACTCGCGCGGGAAGAGCGCCGTGGTCCTGGGGCCGGCTCAGCACGCAGATCGGTTCCGCGATGTCGAAGACGTACGCGATGCGCTCGGCGGGATGATCGGGATCCACCGGGACGTATGCCGCACCGGCACGGATCACGGCGTGGACCGCGACGAGTAGTTCCGGTGACCGTCGAATCGACACCGCGACGCGCATGTCCGGGCCGACCCCGCGGGCGATGAGGGTTCTGGCAAGTTCACCGACCCTCGCGTCGAACTCCGCATAGGTCAGTGTCCGCTCGCCGTAGACCAGCGCGGCCCCCTCGGGTGTCCGGGCTGCCTGCTCCGCCACCAGGTCCGAGAGGGTGGTGATCGGTACGGCGTGTTCGGTGGCATTCCAACGCTCGAGGACCAGTTCCGCCTCGCCCGGAGCTGTGAGATCGACGTCGCCGACGACGGATTCCGGGTAGGCAGCTACCGCGTCGAGGAGCATCGTGAAGCGATCAGCGAGGCCGGACATGGTGTCCGAGTCGAAAAGCTGGCTGGCGTAGTTCAACTGGCCGTCGAGATGGTCGCCGCGGTCGGTGAGAATGACCTGAAGATCGAACTTTGCCGCGCCCGTCGACAGTTCGTCGACCGTGACCTCGAGCTCGGGCAAAGTGACCTCGGTGGGAGCGGCGCCCTGCATCACCAGCATCACCTGGAACAGCGGCGCCTGGTTGTCTGCGAGGGATTCGACGAGTACGTCGTACGGCACTTCGGTGTGCTGCAAGGCCGCCACGTCGACGTCGCGGACGCGGGTGAGAACTTCACCGAAGGTGAGTCCCCCCTCGAGAACCGTCCTCAGCACCACCGTGTTGACGAACATTCCGACGACGTCGTCGAGAGCGCGCTCGCTCCGCCCGGCCACCGGAGTGCCGATCGTGATGTCGTTCGCTCCGGATTCTCGGCTGAGCAGGACGGCCAGCGCGGCGTGGATCACCATGAACACGCTGACATCGCTGCGCGCCGCGATCTCGCCGACCCGGCGGTACGTCGCGGAGTCGATCCGGAAATCGAGATCGTCACCGCGCAGCGAGACACCCGCAGGGCGCGGATGATCCATCGGCAGTTCCGCGAGCTCACCGCGTTCGGTGAGCGTGTGCGACCAGAACCGCAACTGCTCGGCAAGAATCGAATCCGGGTCGGACGCTTCACCGAGCGCTCCGCGTTGCCACTCGCTGAAATCGCCGTACTGCACTTCGAGTGGCAGCCACGCCGGCACGCGTCCGCTCGCCCGCGAGGCGTACGCCACCATCACGTCACGAGCCAGCGGCGCCATCGACAGGCCGTCTGCTGCAATGTGGTGCACGACGAGGACCAAAGTGTGCTCGCGTTCGTTCACCTCGAGCAGAGTCGCGCGGATCGGCACCGATTCGCTGACGTCGAATCCCTCTCGCGCGAGCTCACTCGCCCGCGCCGAGGTCGCTGCGGCAGGCACCGTTTCCACCTCGAGATGATCGAACATCTCGTCCACACCGAGAACGTGCTGGACGGGGCCACGCGCACTCTCGGGGAAAACGGTCCGCAAGATCTCGTGTCGAACGATCACGTCCCGCAGCGCGGTGAACAGTGCATCGACGTCGAGATCGCCGGTCATCGAAACCGCGATCGGAATGTTGTACGCCGGCGAACTCGGATCGAGTTGATTGGTCAGCCACATTCGTTGCTGCGCCAGAGATACCGGTATCCGGTCAGGGCGATCGATACGCGTCAGTGCCGGGGCACGTGTGTTCCGCGAGTCCGCGAGGTCGGCACGTGCTGCCAGAGCGGAGACGGTCGGCGCCTCGAAGAGGTCGAGAACGCTCAGCGTCGTTCCGAGAGCTCCGTTGACCCGCGACACGACGCGGGTCGCGATCAACGAGTCACCGCCGAGGTCGAAGAAACTGTCGTCTGCTCCCGCCCGGGTGATACCGAGCAGATCGCAGAACACCGCCGAAATTCGCTTCTCGGTCGAGGTCTCGGGGGCACGGTATTCAGCCGACCCGCCCACAGAATCGATGTCCGGTAACGCTTTCCTGTCGATCTTTCCTGCCGGAGTCAACGGAATGGAGTCGAGGACGACGATCCGCGCCGGAACCATGTGGGCTGCCAACGAAGATCTCGCGTGGGCGACCAGCTCGGAGTTGTCGATGTGTGTGCCCGCAGCCGCCGTGACGTACGCCGCCAACAGTGTTTCCCCACTCGGGCCCGCAACTCCGGCGGTGACTGCCTGTGCGACGCTCGGGTGGCGGCGCAGCACGTCGTCGATCTCGCCGAGCTCGACGCGGAAACCGCGGATCTTGATCTGGAAGTCGCTCCGGCCGAGGTACTCCAGCTCACCCTCGCCGTTCCACCGCGCGAGGTCACCCGTGCGGTACATGCGCTCTCCCGCAACACCGTTGGGGTCGGCAACAAATCGTTCGGCCGTAATCGTGGCACGCGCGTGGTACCCGCGCGCCAAACCGACACCGCTCACATAGAGCTCGCCGGCGACACCGATCGGCACCGGTTGAAGCCGCGAGTCCAGGAGGACGGTTGCGGCTCCGCGCATCGGCTTCCCGATGGTGACGGGAACATCGCTGCTCAGCGGTCCGGTCAGAGTGGCGACGACGGTGGTTTCGGTCGGTCCGTACGCGTTGAACATCGAGCGTCCGTGTGACCACTGATCCACCAGCGCGGGTGAGCATGCGTCGCCGCCGGTCACGACCACTCGTAGATCCGGTAGGCCGGCGGGATCGACTGTTGCCAGCGCGGCCGGGGTGACGAAAGCGTGGGTGACCCGTCCGATACGCATCACCTGTGCCAGTTCGTCGCCGCCGTACACGGTGGGCGGCGCGATCA
The DNA here is from genome assembly GCF_011290655.1 of Rhodococcus sp. D-46. NCBI lineage: Bacteria > Bacillati > Actinomycetota > Actinomycetes > Mycobacteriales > Nocardiaceae > Rhodococcus > Rhodococcus sp. D-46. The sequence continues at coordinate 232,271 of NZ_JAANTF010000009.1, forward strand.
CCATCGTTGCCGCGCCCCCGAAGGCAAGGAGGAGTTCGAGGACCGAAGCGTCGAAGCTCGGCGAAGAGAAATGCAGGGTGCGGTCTGCAGGTTCGACTCCGAACCTGACTCGTTCTTCGTCGGCGAAGCTGCTCAGCCCGCGGTGACTGACCACGACGCCTTTGGGGACACCAGTGGAGCCGGACGTGTAGATGAGGTATGCCGGATCGTCGTAGCTCAGGCGCGTACGCCGCTCGGCGTCGTCGACCGGTGCATCGGAATGGTGCGAGGTGTCCAGTTCGTCGAGGAGCAGCCAATCCACCGAATCGGCGAGCCCGCCGTGGTGCTCCCCCACACTGATTCCGACTACAGCTCCCGAATCGGTGAGCATGTGCCGAATACGATCCTCGGGGTAGTGCGGATCGATCGGGAGGAAGGCACCGCCGGTCTTGGCCACCGCCCACGTCGCGGTCACCGATTCGAGAGACCTCGACAGCGCAAGGGCGACATAGGTGCCGGGGCCGACTCCCCTGTTGATCAGTTCACGGGCGAGTGTGTTCGACTCGGCGTCGAGATCCCGGTAGCTCACCTCACGATCACCGAAAACGAGCGCTGGGGCATCGGGGTTCACAGCCGAGGCCCGGCGGAGAATATCGGGGAGGGTCAACGGGGAGGACGCGGTCGCTCCCCGCGCCGGTACCAGGGACTCACGCTCGAAGTCGTCGAGGAGATCGAGGTCTCCGACCGGCGTTCGCGGGGCTGCTGCTGCGCCTGCAAGGATCCGCACCAGTCGCGAGAGGAAGGCTCGGACCGTGGATTCGGCGTAGTGCTGCGTGGAGTACGCAACCTCGAGGGCGCCGGTATCTGCGTGGACGTCGATCGCCACGTCGAGGCCGGCAATCGTGGTCTCCTGCGAGCCGTCGTTGAGGTGGACGTGCAACTCGGGCAGTGCGGGGACACCTGCCGCCGATCGAATCGACAACGTATCGCGTTCTCGAGCAAGAGAACTCACGAACTCGTCGAACGGCGCCGCCGGATCGACCTCGCAGCGCAGGGGCAGAGTTCCCCACTCGGTCCTCGTTCCGATCAGCACGTCCCGGCGCTCGGTCGATCTCGACAGCAACGAAGCAAATGCGGCATGGACAACGGCAAAGAGGGAGACGCCTTCCGTGCGCGCAAGTTCGGCGACCGCGGGATCGAGTGGGACGCTCAGCCGATTCGTACCGGTGGGCTCCGATTCGGCGTCGATTCGCTCGAGGCCCAGTGTCTCGAGGTCCAGTGTGGAGCCCTCGTCGGAGTCCCCCAGGTATCTCGCCCAGAACCGCTCGAGTTCCCTGCGCTGTGCACTGCGCGCCCCTGCCTCGGCACTTGCCGGATGAATCCGGTTCATCGGCGTACCGGCCGGTGCTGCTGTCAGTTCTGCGACCAACTCGGTGAACGCCCGGTGGTGCTCGGCCAGTTCGTCGTGTCCGTAGCGATTGGGGTTTCCGCGAAAGTCGATCAACGTCTGCGCCGGATCGCCGCTCTGGTACACGTTGACCAGCAGATCCTCGACCGGACCCGACGTGACGATGTGATACTCACCGGTCAGTGGCCCGAGGGTTATCTCCTGCCGGAAGAGCATCACATTCATCATCGGGCCGGACAGACGCGCGTCGCCGACGGTCAGACCGGCATCACGCCGGATGTCCTCGAGGCTGCATCGCTGATGACGAAGCGCACCGAGAAGTTCGAGTTGCACGCGCCCGACCAGATCGTCGACACTTTCGTCCGGGTTTACGTGGATGTGTAGCGGCGCGACGTTGACCAGCATTCCGCCGGACCGCTGCAGCGGTGCCGTCGTCCTCGCGGAAACCGGCAGGTTGATCAGCACGTCGTCGTAGCCGGTACTGCGGGACAGGTAGCACGCCAGTGCCGAAATCAACACTGCGGCCGGAGTTGCACCGGAACGTGAATTCCACTCGTCCAAGGCAGCAAGGCTGTTCGCCGACATCGCGGCACTGACGAGTTCACTTCGTGCAGTCGGGGGTCCCTCACGGGTGGCCAACGTCGAACCGTGTTCGACGCCCGACACACGCTGGGCCCAGTACTCGCGGTCGGCTTCGAATCGGCTCGATTCGCGGTACTTCTGGTCGAGCTCGGACAGCGTCGTGACGTCGAGCGCCTTGTTCACCGCAGGCTCTCGACCTTCGACGGCTGCGGTGTAGATCGCCGCAATCCGATTGACGATCGTCATACCGCTGTAACCGTCGAGAGCGACGTGATGAATCCTGGTGTACCACAGGTAATCCCGATCACCAGTTTGAAGAATTGTCATCTCGACGAGACGATCGCGAGTCAGATCGAGCGTCGTCGCGTAATCGTGGTCCATCCACTCCGAGGCAGCCTGCCGAGGGTTCTCACGCTCGCGGAAGTCGAAGTAGTCGATGCCCGGGTCGATCGTGAAGTCCACGATCTGGCAGGGCTCCCCATCCGGGTACATCAACCGTAGAAACGGAGATTCGAACTCGTGGGCAGCCTCCACCGCGGCGCGACTGAGAAGTTGCATGTCCAAATCGCCGTGGAACTCGATGTACTGCGCGATGAAGTACGGGACCGTCGGGTGAAGTTGCTGCGCAAACCACATGCTGCGCTGCACCGCTGACAGGGGGAACGCTCCTGCCGGCAGGCTTCGCGATCCGGTCAGCGGGTCGATCCTCTTGTCGGTATCCATCACGACCACCCCCACACAGCGTTGTGACGATCAGCGTTGTCACGATCAGCGCCGGGAAGTGTGGCTCGGGGATTGAAGAGAAACATCGCACCGCCTCGATATCGAGTGGAAACCATGTGGCGATCCTGCGAGAGCGCAGCCGAAGGTCATCGACCTCGACGAAGGGTCGCTTCGAAGTCCGAACCTCCCCGAAGGTCCGAACTCAGGATCAAAATTTGTCGTCGTCAGGCGTCAGGAGCACCGCAGTGTTGCAGTGCTCGACGCAAGGCTAGAAACCGGTTGCCCACACCTGCTCTACCGGAAACGTTCGGCTTCGCGGGCAAGTTCGGTCAACCGTTCACACAACTGTGTGAGCTCTGAACTCTCTGCGCCCTCGGCAACTGCTGTCGCCACATCTTCGGCAGCGCATCGGACCTCGAACATCCGATCCACGAGTTCGACCGCTTCGACTGCGGTCAAGATGACGGCGTCAGCCGGGATCGACGTGCCCTTGACGGCATTGCGCTGCTCGTACGCACGCTGTCGACAAGACTGGCTGCAGTACCGGCGTCGACGACCGACACCGGTCACCGCGACCTCTCGACCACACCACACACACGGGTTTCCCGAACGCGCAGACTGCGGTGATCCGACGCGTGTGCTCTCAGCCATGAATCGACACTGTACTCGAGATTCGGACGCCTTCGATGAACGCGCACGGTACCCGGTAAGATGGAGAGGTTGCGTCTTCTCGCCACACGGGAACCAATCGGGTGCTCGTGGCGTTGTAGATGAGTGTGAGCGTCTACTCCCCAAGTCAGGGCGCCCACCAGCGGTGACGAACGAAGAGAGGACACCACCATGGCAGATCGCGTACTTCGAGGTAGCCGACTCGGAGCTGTGAGCTACGAGACCGACCGTGACCATGACCTCGCGCCCCGTCGTATGGCCAAGTACAAGTGCGAGAACGGCGAGATCTTCGACATCCCGTTCGCGGACGAAGCCGAGATCCCCGGCACCTGGTTGTGCCGAAACGGCCTCGAAGGCACCCTCATGGAGGGGACTGCTCCCGAAGCCAAGAAGGTCAAGCCTCCCCGCACCCACTGGGACATGCTGCTCGAGCGTCGCTCGGTCGAGGAACTCGAAGAGCTCCTCAAAGAGCGTCTCGATTTGCTGAAGGCCAAGCGTCGCGGCGCATGAACTAGCACTTCGATCAAGACCGTCCGGTTCTACACCGGGCGGTCTTTCTCGTTCTTCGGGGAGTGATCGTTCACAAGTCGACGTCATACTTCGGCCCTTCTTCGACGTGGCAACTTCAGGATGCTTCGCGGTCCTCAAAGACACTTCAGGGCAACGTCATTCAGCATCCAGGCGCACTCGCGGGCCGACAGTGCGCAAATCCTGGACTTGCGCTGGAGAACCATCGGCACTGCTTCGTGCACCAGTGTGAGCTGTATCCCCCACCCCGCGACACACCAAACTTCGGTACACCAAACTTCGGTACACCAAACTTCGATACGGAGTGAACTGGTAGCCCAGTCACTCGGCCGGGTTGCTTGCCAAGTGACGATGGCAAGCAACCCGGCCGACTGGGGTGTGGGTGAATGATTTGCGGTGCTGAACGGTTCTTCCGCTACTTCCCGGTCACCGAGTGATGCTCTGTGCCGCGGTTCCTTGGCGGAGGCGGGTGATTTCGTTGCGTGATTCGACGACCTGGGGGCTGTCGTCGCCCTTGCTGACAGCTAGGTCGCTGCACAGATCCAGCGCGGCACGAACGATATGTCGTCGTTGGCGACGTTCGGTGCGAGTGGGTGCGGCTTTCGCGTAAGTGCGTTGTTGTCGCCATCCGCCGGCGGCTGTCACCTCGGCGTCGGTCAGGACGCCGGACTCGATTTCCGGGGCGAGAATGTCACGGACGAAGTGGGATTCACGTGGGTGCGCCCAGACGAACGCGATCCACAAGGCAGTGAACGCGAAGACGATGTCGCCGATCATGATGACGAACACGAGCGAACTGCTGCCGCCGGCGATCGCGAGCATGGAATCCCACACGCCGTGGATCAGGATGGGTGCCACGATCAACGCCAATCCGCGTCCGATCCGCCGGGGCTGGGCCGGGGTGCCGATCAGATAGATCACGCCGGCGCAGAAAAGGGCGGTGAACAGGGGATGAGAGACGATGTCGGAGTAGGTGCGGGTGGCGATGGAACCGAGCAGGCCGTCGGTTTGGTGGGCGCCGAAGCCCTGTGTTGCGCCGGCAATCGAGTACAGAAAGTCTTCGCTGGTCTGAAATCCCAAGCCGATGAAAGCACCGAGGAGCAGGCCGTCGGTTGCGGTGCGCACCAGGCGTGGTGCAAGCGCGAGGAGGACTACGATGCCGATGCCTTTGGCGGTTTCCTCCACGAAGGGTGCAGAGAGGCCCGCATGCCAGTCCTGAGCCCATACCTGCCCGAAAATCTTCGAGTAGAGCGAACCGACTGCTCCGTTCGCGGGTACTGCGATAGTGAACGTTGCTGCGGTGGCGCCCCAGATGAAGCCGGTGACCACTAGTCCTACGGGTTGGCGTTCGTAGCGGTCGATGTGCCGGAACCACCATGTCCAGACCGCGGCGCTGATGACGCCGACGATGCCGGCAACGAGGAGTGCGCGCCCGAAGTATCCGGCGAAGGGAGCAAACATCTGCCAGCCTTTGACGAGGCCGAATCCGCACATCCACAGGTATATCCAGAACACGACGTTGCGTGGCTGGAAGAAGTGAAATTTCTCGCCCCAGGCCGTCGTATCGAATGCGCGGGAGCGGGTTTCGAGGAGATCGGTGCTCACTTGGTGTCTCCCTCGTGTGTGCCGATAGAGGCGATCATGTCGGTGATTTCTCGACTGCGGGCGGCGATCTGATCGGGTGGGCCGACTACCTGTACCCGAATTCCCTTGCCGTCGACGACGAATGTGGTCACCGATCCGGCGGACCGCGGAGTGTCAAAGCTGACCTGGACGCCGCTCAGACCCCCGGCGGTGCTGATCGGCTGGCGCGCACCGGAGACCGCAAGCACGGAACTGCCGTTCGTCGCAAGACTCACGGCATCTGTTTGGGAGAGGAGTTCGTCGGCAGTTCCACTGAATGTGTCGGCGTCGACGCTCACGGTGACGGTGCCATCGGTCAACGTCACACGTGGGAGCGAATCGGACGCGCCATGTTGGTCGGTTCGGAAACCACTGTCGACATTCCAGCCCGCAGGTGCGGCGAAGGAGACCGTTTCGGTCACGGCCATCCGGTCTCCGGCGCCGGTTGGATCTTCGGAGGAGACAGCGGAATCGATGGCGGGCACGATCACGGTCCAGAGCATCCACACCGCCAAGATCGCGAGGGCGTGTGGAAAGACTCGTGTGTCGAATCCGAGGAAGCGGTGATCCGCTGGTGGACGTCTTCCGTGTAGGGGCTCGTGCTTGTGTGCAGTACTCGAAATAACGCTCAATTTCCCTCGTTTCCATTGCACGGCAGGTGCACTGACTATCGCAGAAACGGACAAATTCCGTGCATCAGCCGGCACCTGCCGGTCATCGAGACGATCGTGCACCAAGTTCCCGTAGGCGCGAGATCACCGAGAGCTCCTAGTCGACGGTGAACCGTCGCATCGCCAGATGTCCGAACACGCCGACCAGAATCAATGTGACGCCTGCGGTCACGGAAACGGAGTCGGTCACCAACCCCGCGATGCCGGTCACGGCCACGAACACCGGCAAAAAGTCGAACAGCCTGAAAATCGACTGCGGTGGTTCGGTTTCGAGGCCCTGAGCCTGAGCGGCCTTGTTCGGCGCATACTCGGGGTACCACTCGGTGAAGGAGATCGCGAAGAAGGTTCCGAGCAACTGCAGAATCCATCCGGTCCAGAAGTTGTCACCGTCGTGCAGCAGTGCGTCTCCGAACAGGCCCACTACGGCCGACCAGGTGAAGGCGAGAGCCCACACCGCCGTAATGACGTAGTTGATGTGCAGAAACAGAGGCGTCGCCCAATACTCTTCGGGCGTCGACTCTTTCGCGTACTGCAAAGTGAAAGGATTGCGGAGCAGGATCGATCCGAAGGCAAAGACCACCAGCGCGATGTTGGTCAGTTCGCCTCCCCAGAGTTCGAACCACCGAATCGTGTTCGCCGACGCGAGGAGGCCGATGGCCGCCAGAACGCCGAAGAACACGACGTCGAAGACCTCCAACAGCTTCACGGTGCCGCCGCGCCGGTGACTGGCCGCCAAGATCAGCAGCGACAACCCGAGGGCTGCGGCCGCGGATTCCTCGAACCTTCCCGGCCCGGAGAGCAAGGACAGCAAGATCCACGGTGACAGGCCGGCGAGCGGTGACTGCAGAACCGCGTCGACGACACTGGTTTTGTGAACTGCATCCCGGGGCTCGGACTTGTCTGGCTCGGTTTTCTCAGGCTCGGTCACAAGAAGCCGCCTTACGCAGGAACGGGTGGCACAGCGAGTACCCGCGTAGGCGCTCCTCGGAACATCGGCAGCCCCAATATCCGATGCTCGGCTCAGATTGCCGCAGTCTCCTCGGGTGAGTGCTCAGCCTGATCTCGGCGCCTGGCCAGCACTGCCATGGCAATCGCGCCGACCGCGATGATGCTGAGCACGATCTCCGGCACCGGACCTACTCGGCTGGCAAGGGTGGAGCTGGTCGAGAGCGGCACCTTCGCCACCAGGGTCGCCGGCACGAACAGGTCGGTTTGCGAAGTCACCGCACCGTCGGGAGCGATGATGGCGCTGACACCACTGGTTGCGGCGACAACGACGGCGCGGCCGTGCTCGACTGCCCGCACACGCGACATTGCCAGCTGCTGATAGGTCATCTCGGTGTCCCCGAAAGTGGCGTTGTTGGTCGGTACCGCCAGCAACTGTGCACCGTTGCGCACAGATTCCTGGAACGCCCGGTCGAACGCCACCTCGTAACAAGTCGCGACACCGATGGGTACCCCCGCTGCATGGACAACGCCGTTGCCCTCGCCGGGAACGAAATTGCCCGCGCGATCGGCGTACGAGGAGAAGTTCCTGAAGAAGCTTCGGTAGGGCAGGTATTCGCCGAACGGCTGAATGATCTTCTTGTCGTGCTGTTCCTGAGGACCGTTGGCGCCGTCCCACACGATCACCGAATTGGTGGTCGTACGATCGGCGTTCACGAGTACGGTGCCGACAAGAATCGGCGCTCCGATCGCTTCGGAGGCCCGGGTGATGTCGGCAGCGGCATCGGCGTTTCGCAGGGGGTCGATGTCCGAGGCGTTCTCCGGCCAGATCACGACGTCAGGCTGATCGACGCGGCCCGCGTCCACCTCGGCAGCAAGTTTCACGGTTTCGGCGACATGGTTGTCGAGGACCTGCTTGCGTTGCGAGTTGAAGTCCAAGCCCAACCTCGGAACGCTTCCCTGAATGGCGGCGACGGTGATCGTTCGATCACCGGAATCCATGGTGGACAAGAACGGCGACACCGCGAGAGCAATGATCACGGGCACGAGGGCAGCGGCAACAGCTCCGAAGAATCCTCGGTCCCATCGTTTGGCCGCGACAGCGACTGCAACTGCTGCCAAGCCGGTACCGGTCAGGGCCACCGCGAAGCTGAGCAGCGGCGCACCGCCGACACTCGCAAGTGGGAGGAGCCACCCTTCGGATTGACCGAATGCGAGCCTGCCCCAAGGAAATCCGCCGAAAGGAACGCTGGAACGAAGCCACTCGGTGAGCGTCCAGGTCGCGGCAATCCACAAGGGTGCCCATGGCAACCTCGCCACCGGAACCGCAAGCAGCCCGAACAGTCCGATGAACAACGACTCCACCGCGGCCAACGCGATCCACGGGACCGCACCTACGAACACACCGATCCACGGAAGCAACGGCACCAGAAATCCGAGACCGGCCAAGTATCCGTAACCGAAGCCGGCACGAAGGCGCAGTCCGCCGCGCCCGAAGTTCGTCAACACACACGTCAGAAGAGCGATCCCGACGGGCGCCAAGAACCACAGCGGGCGGGGTGGGAACCCTGCGAAGATCAGGAATCCACCTGCGGCCGCGTACAGCGAACGTAGCCATGCGGAACCGGTGAGCACAGCGCTCACACGGGAGCGATCACCGACAGACGCCTCTGCGCCGGCCTCACTCACTCGACGAGCCGCGCTGATAGACGACGCGTCCGCGATGCACCGACTTGATGCAGACCGGAATCGGCGCATCTTCCGCCAGCCTCGGCAGAGCGGGTACGCGCGAGCGCGGATCGGTAGACCATCGCTGAACCGAGTCGGCGGGTGCGCTCACTTCGAGTTCGCCTGCCTCCCACAACACGTAGGAGGCCGGTGCGCCCGGATTGAGGGTTCCCGCGGCGCCGTCCCGCACTCCGCCCGCGCGCCAGGCGCCGCGAGTTGCCGCGGAGAAGGCCGCACGCGGCGAGATTCCACTTCCGTCGGTGCGGTGCTGGACAGCGGCGCGCAGCATCGCCCACGGCTCGATGGGGGTGACCGGGGCGTCGGAGCTGAATGCGAGCGAGACACCCTTACCGGCAGCAGGTGCAAACGGATTCAACGCTGCTGCGCGCTCTACTCCCAGGCGCGTGGCGTAAAGACCGTCGGTGCCACCCCACAGTGCGTCGAACACCGGTTGGACGCTAGCGATGACACCCAAGGCGGCAAAGGTTTCCGCGTCGGCCATAGACATCATTTCCGCGTGCTCGAGGCGGTGACCCAACGCGGCGACCTTGGGGCCACCCAGTTCGTCGGCGACCTTGCGGAACGCGGCCGCTGCCGACGAGACGGCGCCGTCACCGATGGCATGGAAGCCGGCCTGGACACCCGCGAGGGTGCAGGCCCGGATGTGTGCGGCGATCGCGTCGACGTCGAGATAGGCGTTGCCCGTCGAATCAGGTTGGTCTGCATAGGGTTCGAGCAGCCACGCGGTATGCGAACCGAGCGAGCCGTCGATGAAGAGATCCCCGCCGAGTCCGTCTGCTCCGGTTTTGTCGAGGAGCGCGCGAGCATCCTCTTCGCTGTCGACACGCTCACCCCAGTAGCCCCGAACCTCCACGCCGTGATCGTGGGCCAACAGTTCCTGGAAATCGGTCAATCCCGAGATGTCCGGTCCCCCGCACTCGTGAACGGCCACGATTCCGCGTGAGGCGCAGAGATCGAGCGCAGCGGTACGAGCAGACGCGCGCTGAGTTTCCGTCAGCAGATTCCGAGCGGCATTGCGCGCCAGGTGGTGTGCGTCGAACGTCAACGGGCCTTCGGCTGAGTATCCAGCGGTGTCGGCGAGGCCGGAGATCCCGTCGCGCAATGCGCTCGAGCACGCGGCCGAGTGAACGTCGATCCGCGAGAGATACACCTTGCGGCCAGGGGCGGCCGCGTCGAGATCTGCGGTCGACGGCGGGGTCTGCTCGGCCCACTCGGTGTCGTCCCAACCGTGTCCCCAGATGACTGCGTCGGGATGGGCAGTTTCGGGGTTCGCGGCTGCGAATGTTCGTACTCGCGAGAGACATTCGTCCAGAGAGTTCGCGCCCACGAGATCGAGGCCGACGAGATTGAGTCCCAGTGCGGTGATGTGGACGTGGGTGTCGACGAACCCGGGAGTGACAAACGCACCACCCAGGTCTTCGATCTCCGCGGCGGGGTGCAACGCCCGTCCGGCGCGCTCGTCGCCGACCCACACGACGGTGCCGTCGGTGATGGCGATCGAGGTCGCATCAGGTGCAAATGAACTGTAGATCCGGCCGTTGACCAGCAGACGAGTAGTCACGAGCACCCAGTCTGCCTGTTAGTACTGCGGCCCCCGCGAACGGGTGGGTGTATCCGTGTCCAGAATCTCACCCTCGAGGACGAGTTCCTTGCCGTTGCTGGCGACGTACTCGGTGGTTTCGGGTGTCTCGACGATGATCTCGCCGTCGATCACCTCGCCGTTTCCGCGCATCCGCGCCGCGTAGCCGACGGTTCCGGCGAAGGCGTCACCACCGGCGGCAAATGCGGCTGCGCGCTTACCTGCCAGGAGCACTGCAAGCGGGCGCAGCGCCCAGCGGGTCGGCGGAATCAGAAGCAGCAGGCCCAGAACCGAAGTCACGAGTCCGGGTACGAACATCAACGCGGAGCCCGCCGCGACCAGGGCGCCGTCGGCGACCGCCAGTGACGGCGATCCCTCACCCCGCGTGGCCTTACGGAACCCGTCCATGACCCGTCGCCACTGCGAGCGCATGAGGATCAATCCGACAAGCGATCCGGCGAGAAACAGCAGCACTGTCCAGGCGACACCGATGGCGTTGCCCACGATGACCAAGGCTGCGATCTCGACGATCACGTAGAGGAGAAATACGGCGGCGATCATGACGTCCCCTTTCAGACGGTCTATTCGTTCAACGCTCGAGGGGCCGGTTTTTCTCCCGACAACGACGCAGAGGTGCAAAACAGGTGGGTGCTGTGAGTCACACGGGCCTTCTCTCACGCACGTGCGACTTGCCTGGCGTTAACTAACGCTCCGCTAACGATTCTAAACCTCAAGTTGACGTTGAGACTCTGCGCATGGTCAAGTCACTTCGGGCCGCATTTCCCGGCCTCATGAAATGAAGGAGCCCGACATGAGCCGACTCCCCGGCAAGACACTCGCCCGACGCATTCCCGCTGCCATCGCCGGCACTGCCGCCGTCGTGGCACTCACCGCCGGCAGCGCGATGATCAGCGCGGGAACCGCGGCCGCAGAACCGGTAGTACCCGAAGGGATTGCCGCACTGATCGCGCAGGCCGCAGCCATCTCCCCCGAAGCCTCTGCTGCTGTTCAGCAGTTGATCGGCACGGCAGGCGCTGATCAGATCACGACCGCTCTCGATCTCCCGGACATCGGCGTCACCAAGCCGCAGTCGTTCATGTACCCCGCACCGACGGTCGGGTGTGGCGTGGCCGGTGAACCCGTCACCGTAACCCTCAGCTCCGCACAGGCCGGTCCGAACTTCCCGTTGCCGCCGTGGGTCGAGGCCGACCATCTCCGTTTCCAGGCAATCCCGGGTTACGTCGGCATACCCAAGACCTCAGGGTTGAGTGTTGCCTGGATCAACGTCGGCACGTTCAAGGGCGGCATCGTCCCGTTGGACGAGAAGTTGCCCGTACTCGATACGCCGTTGCTCTCGAAGGTCGTCGACACCGGTGACGGCAAGGTGTTTGCCGCTCTGTTCGGCAATGTCGATTACGCAGACGGGAAGACCTGCATCGTGCTGCCAACAGTGGGCGCTTTTGATGCTTGAGCAGAGCGAAACGCTCGCTGCCTGACAGACGGCTGGCCTACGCGCCCGGAGTCACCAGTCCGGTCTCGTAGGCCAGCACCACAGCCTGCACACGATCACGCAGATCGAGTTTGGTGAGAATGCGTCCGACGTGCGACTTGATCGTCGATTCGGACAGGTACAGCTGCTGTGCGATCTCGATGTTCGACAGCCCCGTGGCCACGTGTCCGAGGACTTCGCGTTCGCGTTCGGTCAGGACGTCGAGAACTACCGGATCGCGCCGGGGCGCCGGACCGTCCACGATGAACCTCGACAGCAGACGACGTGTCACCTTCGGGGAAACAACCGCGTCACCGGCTGCCACGCTGCGGATAGCCGACACGAGATCCTCGGGCGGGGTGTCCTTGAGAAGGAAGCCGCTGGCTCCGGCGCGCAAGGCACCGAGAGCGTGTTCGTCCAGGTCGAAGGTCGTCATCACCAGGACCCTGGATTCGATCCCGGAGGCAAGAATCTGCTCGGTCGCTTTCACCCCGTCGACAATCGGCATCCGCACATCCATCAACACGACGTCAGGCTTCAGCGCCACCGCCGCTGCGACCGCCGCGGCCCCGTCGCCGGCCTCACCGATGACGGAGATGTCTTTATGAGCTTCGAGCACCATGTTCAGGCCCATCCGCATGAGTTCCTGATCGTCGACTAGCAGCACGGTGATGGGCACGGCGTAAACCTATCGGGCCTGAGACGTCGGTGCCAATGCGATTGCGGCGAGCCGGTATCAATCGTGGATCTCGAGCGGCAACTCTGCGTACACACGCCAACTGCCGTCGGGGCGTCGTCCCGTCTCGAGTGTCCCGTGCAGTACGGCCACCCGCTCACGCATGCCGACCAGTCCATTCCCCGAACCGTGGGAGAAGGTCGAACTCGACGTTCCGTTGTCGACGACCTCGAGTAGTACCGCGGTCTCGGTGCGGCGCACGGTGACTCGGGCCTTCGGGTTTGCGCCGGCGTGGCGGAGGACATTGGTCAGTGATTCCTGAACGAGGCGATGAATGCCCAGGCTGACCGATGGACTGATGTCGTCGAGCTCGCCGGTCAGTTCTAGCCGCACCCCGAGACCGGCGGCCCGCATCATCTCGACGACCTTGGCAATGCCGGCAGTTCCGTGTTGCGGCATCGCATCACTACTGACCTCGGTGCGCAGCAGCGAGACGGTACGGCGAAGCTCGGCAAGGGCGTCGCGTCCGGTGCTGGAGATGTTGCCGAGCGCCTTCTTGGCCAACGCGGGATTGGAATCGACCGCATACGACGCGCCGTCCGCCTGGACGATCATCACGCTGACCGCGTGGGCGACGACATCGTGGAGTTCGCGGGCGATTCGGGTTCTTTCCGTGGCCACCGCATCCTCGGCACGCCGATCCCGTTCGTATTCGGCCACTTCGAGTCTGGCGGCCACTTCCTCGTCGTAGGCGCGGCGGGCGCTCAAGAACTCGGCGGTGATCCAGGCCAGTGCATAGAGCAGCGTCGCGATGATGATCGTCAGGATCACGTCTTGGCGGATGACGAGCAACGAGAGAGTCATGTCCAGGGCAAGGAAGCACGCGAATATCGCCCCGGTACGCCGATCGACGTAGGCGACGAGTGTGTAGAGCGAAACTCCGAGCGCCAGCAGGCCTGGATGTTCCGCAGCCGGATCCCCAGTCGCCCACATCATCAGGGTCGCGAAGTACGACATCGACAATATGGACGCAGCGGACACACGCGGATATTTGCGACGCCACACGACGGGAAGGCAGATCAGAAATCCGACGACGAGCTGAGGCCACCGCTCCTCACGCGGCGAACTGACGAATGTGACTACCTCGAGCGCGAAGAACACGAGCGCCAGCGCGCTGTCCGCGATCATCGGCTTTCCTCGCAGCCACAGGCTGAACCTCCGCATGTGCTCAAGAGTGTCACAGCTGTGAAAGAGTCACCGCCGTGGATATTGCTGATTGGGGACTGCTGATGACGGCAGCGACGGCGGCGGGTTGGGTCGACGCCGTGGTCGGCGGCGGTGGATTGATTCTGTTGCCGGCGCTCTTTCTGGTCGCCCCGCAATTGACCCCACAGGCGGCACTGGCCACCAATAAATTGACGGCATTCACCGGGACGAGTGCTGCGGTGTACACGTTCTCCCGTCGAATCCCGATGGAGTGGCGGCAGATGGCGCCGGCAGCCGCGTTGGCTGCGGTGACGGCCGCGTGCGGGGCGGCGGCCGTTTCGCTGATCGACAAGAAGTACTTCATTCCGATCGTGATGGTCGTCCTCGTCGCCGTCGCCGTCTTCGTGACCATGCGTCCGACGCTGGGCACCACGATCGCGACCCATCGTCCGACGCAGCGCAAGACCGTCCTCGTCCTGCTGCTCTCCGCCGGACTCATCGGCCTCTACGACGGTCTGCTCGGACCCGGCACCGGCACCTTCCTCATCATCAGCTTCGCGACCTTCCTCGGAACCGAATTCGTTCGGAGCGCAGCGATGGCGAAGGTGATCAATCTCGGTTCCAATTTCGGCGCGCTCGCCTACTTCGCCGTCACCGGGCATGTCTGGTGGAGTTTGGGTTTGGCGATGGCGGTGTGCAACGTTCTCGGCGCGGTCATCGGTTCGCGGATGGCGCTGAGCAAGGGATCCGGATTCGTGCGGATCACGCTGTTGGTGGTCGTGATCGCCATGGTGATTCGCCTCGGATGGCAGCAGTTCGGCTGAGATCGGCGGTCGTCGGCTAGCGTCGTGTGCGTGACCGTCACCCGAGATGTCGATGCAGATTTCCTCGCCCTCCCGCTGCGAGCTGTCGCTGATGCGGCGCTGTCGGCAGCGAGAACGGCCGGCGCCCAGCACGCCGATGTTCGTGTCCACCGCGTGCTCACACAGTCGATCAGGTTGCGCGACGGCGTAGTTCAGGCGGTGTCCGACGGAGACGAGACCGGGGTCGCCGTCCGTGTGATCGTCGACGGCACGTGGGGATTCGCCTCGCACGCCGAGGTGTCCCCCGATGTCGCTGCTGCGCTGGCACGCCAAGCGGTCGAGGTCGCGAAGGCATTGCGCTCGCTCAATCGGGATCCGGTCACACTCGCCGACGAGCCCGTCTACGCCGACGCGACGTGGGTGTCGCCGTACCTCGAAGATCCCTTCGCGACACCGACGGCCGAGAAGGTAGGCCTGCTGGTCGACTACTCCGGACGGCTTCAAGCCGCCGACGGCGTGGATCACGTCACGGCGAGTGTCCTCCAGGTCAAGGAGCAGACCTTCTACGCGGATCTGGCCGGTTCGTCGATCACCCAGCAACGGGTGCGTCTGCACCCCGAGTTCGAGGCGACCGCCGTCGACAAGTCGGCCGGCAGCTTCGAATCGATGCGCACCTTGGCGCCGCCGGTAGGCCGCGGATGGGAGTACCTCGGGGCGGAGAGCACATGGAACTGGGGCGATGAGCTCGCGCAGATCCCGGAGTGGCTGGCCGAGAAGACCAAGGCACCGACCGTCGAAGCGGGTCCGACCGACCTCGTGATCGATCCGACCAATCTGTGGCTCACGATCCACGAATCCATCGGACACGCCACCGAATACGACCGCGCGATCGGCTACGAAGCGGCCTACGCCGGTACGTCGTTCGCGACGCCGGACAAGCTGGGAACGCTGAAATACGGAACGCCACTCATGCACGTGACCGCCGATCGTAACGAAGAGCACGGCCTGGCCAGCGTCGGATTCGACGACGACGGCGTCGCCTCTCAACGGTGGGATCTGGTGGCAGAGGGAACACTGGTCGGGTATCAACTAGACCGCGTGTTCGCGCCGAGGCTGGGGCTGACGCGTTCCAACGGTTGCTCGTACGCAGACTCCGCACATCACGTTCCCATCCAGCGAATGGCCAACGTCTCGCTCTCCCCCGACCCTTCTACGGACACCTCGACTGCAGACCTGATCTCGCGAGTCGAGAACGGCATCTACGTCGTCGGTGACAAGTCCTGGTCGATCGACATGCAGCGCTACAACTTCCAGTTCACCGGTCAGCGGTTCTTCAAGATCCGTGACGGAAAGCTCGACGGTCAGGTGCGTGACGTGGCGTATCAGGCGACGACGACGGATTTCTGGGGCTCGATGGAAGCCGTTGGCGGTGAGTCGACCTGGCGCCTGCAGGGCGCGTTCAACTGCGGCAAGGCACAACCCGGTCAGGTTGCGGCGGTCAGCCACGGCTGCCCGTCCGCTCTGTTCCGCGGAGTCAACATCCTCAATACTCGTTCGGAGGCTCAGCAGTGATCGATCCGCAGCAGGTCGTCGAGCGTGCATTGGCCGCGAGGACGGTAGACGAATCGTTGGTGATCGTGACCGATGCGAGTGAGGCGTCGCTGCGGTGGGCCAACAATTCGATGACCACCAACGGAGTTTCGCTGTCCCGGACGTGGACGGTGATCTCGATCGTGCGCGAGGGTGACATCGCGAAGGTGGGCACTGTCAGTTCCAGCAGTGTCGATCCGGAGCAGATTTCCGTACTCGTACAGGCAAGCGAGGCAGCTGCTCGCACAGCCACTCCGGCTGACGACGCGTCCGACCTGATCACGCAGTCGGCGGCAGAGACCGACTGGGACCTGCCGGCCGCCCTGACCGACATCGGTGTCTTTGCGCCGTTGGCTGCCGACCTGTCGAAGGCCTTCGACGGCGGCGACCAGTTGTTCGGCTTCGCTCACCACCAGTTGCACACCACCTGGCTCGGCACTTCGACGGGCGTGCGACGTAGAACGGCTCAGGCCACCGGCTCCGTGGAGATCAACGGCAAGCGCGGCGACGCAAGTGCCTGGGTCGGATCCGGAACTGTCGATTTCAGCGATATCTCGATACCGAAGCTCTTGTCGCAGTTGACCACTCGACTCGACTGGGCGGGTAACTCCGTCAGTCTGCCTGCCGGCCGCTACGAGACAATTCTTCCGCCGTCGGCTGTGGCGGACCTGATGATCTATCTGATGTGGACCATGGAGGGTCGCGGCGCCGAAGAGGGCCACACCGCACTGTCCACCACCGGTGGTACCCGGATCGGCGAGAAGCTCGGATTGCCACTGACACTCACCTCCGACCCCGGCGCCGAGGGCTTGCAATCCGCGCCGTTCGTGATCACGACGTCGTCGAGTGAATCCGTCTCACTGTTCGACAACGGTATGGAGATCGAACCCGTCGACTGGGTCCGAGACGGCGTCGTCAATGCGCTGGCGTACCCGCGCCACGCTGCACGAGAATTCGGTCGACCTGTCGCAGTTCCCGGCGACAATCTCACCCTGACCGGTGGTGACGACACCTCGATCGAGGACATGATCGCAGGTACCGAGAAGGGTCTACTGCTCACAACCCTCTGGTACATCCGTGAGGTGGATCCGACGACGCTGCTGTTGACCGGACTCACCCGTGACGGGGTGTATTTGATCGAGGACGGCAAGATCGTCGGCGCCGTCAACAACTTCCGTTTCAACGAAAGCCCTCTCGATCTCCTGCGGCGGGTCACCGAGGCTGGACGTACCGAGATCACGCTTCCCCGGGAGTGGAAAGACTGGTTCACCCGCACGGCCATGCCGCCCATGCGGATTCCCGACTTCCACATGTCCTCGGTCAGCCAGGCGCAGTGATGACGAAGGTCGTGATCGCCGGCGGCACCGGCGCTCTCGGCCGCCGGATCAGCGACGATCTCGCCGACCGTGGGTATGACGTCGTGGTCCTGACTCGCTCACCGAAACCCGGCAGGCACAGGCAGGTTCAGTGGGACGGTGTCACGGTCGGAGACTGGGCAGGAGAACTCGACGGCGCCGCGGTGATCAATCTGGCCGGCGAGTTGGTCGATCGCCGACCCACCCCGGCAAACATCGCACTGCTCACCAGTTCCCGAGTCGATCCGACCTGCGCGCTGGTTGAAGCGTCGAAACTACTGGCGAACCCTGTTCCGGTGTGGATCCAGGCGAGCACGCTCGCGATCTACGGCGATGCGGGTGAGGCACGATTGGACGAGGATTCTCCCCTCGCTGACGGGCCACCTCAGATGACCGACGTCGCAAAGGACTGGGAGGCAGCGGTCGAGGGTGCAAACGCGTCACGAGTGGTGATCCTGCGAACCAGTGTCGTGTTGGAGAAGGGCACACCGGCGCTCGAGCGACTGCTGTTGCTCGTGCGTCTCGGTCTGGGCGGACGCGTCGCCTCGGGTAGGCAGTGGACCAGTTGGATTCACATCGAGGACTGGCTGTCGATCGTTCGTTGGGCACTCGAACCCGATTCGGCTGCCTCGGGCGTGGTCATCGCGACGGCTCCGGATCCCGTCCGCAATTCAGAACTGATGGCCGGGCTGCGCAAGCACCTTCACCGGCCACCTGCGCCGCCGACGCCCGCTTTCATGGTCAGAATCGGCGCGTTCCTTCTTCGCAGCGACGCTGCCCTGGGCCTGACGGGTCGTCAAGCCGTATCGAAAGTGTTGGCGGACAAAGGCTTCACATTCACCTATCCGCGCTTCGACTCAGCGTTGGACGATCTGCTCGGCAACTGACGCGCGGTCAGGCTGCAGTGACGGCAAGTCCGATCGTTCCGGTCTTGCCGCGGCGAAGGAGACTGCCCTTCATGGTGATCCAGCCGAGGATTCCGTACCGACGTGCTATCGCGTCGCGAGCATGATCGGTGCCCGGTCCGTCGAGGATCTCGGCGACGGCGGCCACCGGTTCACCCTTGGGATTTCCCCGAGCGTCACACGCAGCGACTGTGACCGACGGGTTTCGCCTGATCCGCTTGACCTTGTAGGAATCGGTGACGGTCCACATCAGGAGCTTGTCGCCGTCCGGCGCGGCCCAGAGCGGAGTCGCCACCGGCGTTCCGTCCTTGCGGAAGGTCGTGAGTAGGACGTACTTGGCCTCGGAGACGCGCTTGAAGTCGGAGTTCACTCCTCGAGGATAGGTGCGAGCGCCTCTCGCTGAACATCGACAGGTTTCCGCGACTATCTGGCGACCGATCAGTACCACCCAGGAAGTGCCACTTATGCACGTTTTATCCGGTTCTTCTTGACGTCGGACACGCCGTTTCGTCCCCGAACTCCATCTCGAGTTATTCTGAGGCAAACCGTCGAACTGGGGAGTCGAACTTACACATGCAGCGCCGTGACATGCAGCGTCGTGACTTTTTCAAAGCCGCCGGGGCGGGGGCAGCAGTTGCCGCCGCGACACCGCTCATCTCGACGTCGACCAGCCACGCCACCCCCGCACCACTGCGGGCGCTCCCGATGGGTGCTGATCACTACCGCGCGCTCGTCCCCGAGTTGTTCGCACCCTCTCCTACTCCCCCGGAGCATTCCGAAGCCATCGTCATCGGGTCCGGATTCGGCGCAAGCGCCACCGCCCTCAGACTGGCGCAGAGCGGCAGCCAGATCACCATCCTCGAACGCGGACTTCGGTGGCCCCACGATCCGCAACGGGAGATTC
The DNA here is from genome assembly GCF_011290655.1 of Rhodococcus sp. D-46. Classification (NCBI taxonomy): domain Bacteria; kingdom Bacillati; phylum Actinomycetota; class Actinomycetes; order Mycobacteriales; family Nocardiaceae; genus Rhodococcus; species Rhodococcus sp. D-46. Next base: position 251,655 of record NZ_JAANTF010000009.1, read on the forward strand.
ACACCTCCGACATGCTGGCCGACGGCCGCGGAGTCTTCCGGCGAACATCGTTCACCAACCTCACCGGACTCCCCGTGGCGTGCGACTACTTCAGCGGCGTCCTCGATGCCACCGACTACGAACACATCTCGGTATGGCGCGGCGCTGCAGTCGGCGGTGGTTCCATCATCTTCACCGGCGTGATGATCGCGCCCGAGCGCCGATTCTTCGACGCAGTCTTCGGCAACTCCCTCGACTACGACGAGATGGCGTCCACCTGGTACCCCAAAGTGCGCCAGATGCTGCGTCTGAGCCCGTTGCCCGAAGACATTTACCAAACCCCGAACTTCGGTCACTCGCGTCGTTGGGATCAGGACGCTCGTCGTGCCGGATTCGATCCGCAGCGGATCGACGGGATCTGGAACTGGGACGTGGTGCGCTCAGAACTCGACGGCCGAACCCGAGCCTCGGCCACTGTCGGTGACAGCAACATGGGTAACTCCAACGGCGCGAAGTTCGACCTCACACAGAACTACATTCCTGCCGCCGAAGCCACTGGACGAGCCACCGTCTGTTACGGACATCAGGTGCTCGCGATCAGTCGCGAACGTGATGGACGCTACGTCGTCGACGTCGAATCGACGGATCCGACGGGTGGCTTTCTGGCCCGGAAGACTCTTACCTGTGACCGTCTGTTCCTCGGCGCCGGTTCGATCGGCACGTCCGAACTGTTGGTACGCGCCCAGGCGACGGGCGCGCTGCCCAACCTCAACGAACACGTCGGTAAGGGCTGGGGAACGAACGGCGACGCCGGGATGGTGCGCTCGTTCGGCTTCAGTGACGGCACTGCGCAAGCCGCACCGTCGGCATCACGCATCGTCGACGAGTCGGGAATGCCACTCTCCCTGGAAAATTGGTACGTCCCCGGCCTACCCGTCAACATCGGCATGCTCGGAACATTGGGGATGACCCTCGACTCGCAGCGCGCCGACTTCGCCTACGACGGCGGCTCCGATCGGGTGGTGCTGAACTGGCCGAAGAACGGCAACGACGCCACCGTCGAGGCACTACGCGCCGTCCAGAACAAGATGGCCTTCGCCGGCACCACGCTGCCGTCGGCATTGCCGTTCGCGAAGGACGTCAATTCCTCGTTCACCGCGCATCCCCTAGGCGGTGCGGTTCTGGGCAAGGCCACCGACGGTTACGGGCGAGTCAAGGGCTACGACGGCCTGTACGTGATGGACGGCGCTGCCATTCCGGGCAGCACCGGCACCGTCAATCCGTCACTGACCATCACTGCTCTGGCGGAGCGGAACATCGCTCAGATCATCAAGTCCGGACGCTGACACACTTCAGCGCCCGGACCTGCCGGTGATTCTCGAGGTTTACTCCCCCTCGAGTTCGCCTTCGGTTTCGAGGTACACCTGACGCAAGCCGTCGAGTGTCTTCTGCTCGGGGTGCTCCCACATGTTGCGCTCGGCGGCTTCGAGGAGCCGCTCGGCGATTCCGTGCAAGGCCCACGGGTTGGACTGCGTCATGAACTTCTGGTTCTGCTCGTCCAGAACGTAGGTCTCGGCGAGCTTTTCGTACATCCAGTCCGCGACCACGTTTGTGGTGGCGTCGTACCCGAAGAGGTAGTCGACCGTGGCCGCCATCTCGAACGCACCCTTGTACCCGTGACGGCGCATCGCGTCGAGCCAGCGTGGATTGACCACGCGCGCCCGGAAGACACGTGCGGTCTCTTCCGAAAGTGTGCGTGTGCGAACCGATTCCGGTCGAGTGCTGTCGCCGATATATGCCTCGGGCGACTTTCCGGTCAGCGCGCGCACGGTGGCAACCATGCCGCCGTGGTACTGGAAGTAGTCGTCCGAATCGGCGATGTCGTGCTCACGCGTGTCGGTGTTCTTGGCCGCCACGTTGATTCGACGGTATGCACTGCGCATGTCGTCGGCTGCCGGGATTCCGTCGAGCCCACGGCCGTACGCGAAGCCGCCCCAGTTGGTGTACACCTCGGCGAGGTCGTCGTCACCGCGCCAGGTCTTGGAGTCGATGAGTTGCAGCAGGCCGGCGCCGTAGGTTCCGGGCTTCGAACCGAAGATGCGAGTGGTCGCACGCCTGGCATCGCCGTGCTCGGCAAGGTCGGCCTGCGCGTGGGCGCGCACGTAGTTCTGCTCGTCCGTCTCGTCCAATGCGGCGACCAACTGAACAGCGTCGTCGAGCAGTGCGAGCACGTGCGGGAACGCATCACGGAAGAATCCGGAGATGCGGACGGTGACGTCGATGCGCGGGCGGCCGAGCTCTTCGAGATCGATGACCTCGAGGTTGACCACGCGTCGGCTTGCTTCGTCCCAGACAGGGCGAACACCGAGGAGCGCGAACACTTCGGCGATGTCGTCGCCGGAGGTACGCATGGCGGCGGTACCCCACACGGACAGACCCACCGAGCGCGGGTACTCGCCGTGATCGGCGAGATATCGAGCGGCGAGCGACTCGGCCATCGCCTGACCGGTCTCCCACGCCAGTCGTGAGGGAACTGCCTTGGGATCGACGGAGTAGAAGTTACGACCGGTGGGAAGCACGTTGATCAGGCCGCGCAGCGGTGACCCACTCGGGCCGGCGGCGATGAAGCCGCCGTCGAGCGCGTGCAGGACCTGCTTGATCTCGTTGTTCGTCTGTCGGAGGCGTGGAATCACTTCGGTGGCCGCGAACTGAAGGATCTTCACGACGGTCTCGTCGTCGCTGAGTTGTTCTGCCGCAGCGGGGTTCCAGTCGGCGTCGTACATGCCGCGAACCAGAGCGTGCGCCTTTTCCTCGACGTCGTCGACACGGTTGCGGGACTCGTCGCCGTCTTCGCTGAGCCCGAGAGCTTCGCGCAGACCAGGGACGCTCTGTTCGCCGCCCCACATCTGACGGGCACGGAGCATGGCCAGGACCAGTTCGATTTCGGCGTCGCCCTCGGGTGCGCGGCCGAGAATGTGCAGGCCGTCGCGGATCTGGACGTCCTTGATCTCACACAGCCAACCGTCGACGTGCAGGAGCATGTCGTCGAACACGTCTTCTTCGGGACGCTCCGCGAGGCCGAGGTCGTGGTCCATCTTGGCTGCCCGCATCAGCGTCCAGATCTGCTGGCGAATGGCCGGCAGCTTAGACGGGTCCAGTGCGGAGATGTTGGAGTGCTCGTCGAGCAGTTGCTCGAGACGGGAGATGTCGCCGTAGCTTTCGGCGCGGGCCATCGGCGGGATCAGGTGATCGACGAGAGTCGCGTGGGCGCGACGCTTTGCCTGTGTTCCTTCACCCGGGTCGTTGACGAGGAACGGGTAGATCAGCGGCAGGTCGCCCAGGGCCGCGTCGGTGCCGCAGTTGCTCGACATGCCGAGTGTCTTGCCGGGCAACCATTCGAGGTTGCCGTGCTTGCCGAGGTGTACAACGGCGTCGGCGCCGAATCCGCCAGCATCAGGCGTCGCCGCGATCCAGCGGTAGGCCGCGAGGTAGTGATGGCTTGGCGGCAGATCCGGATCGTGGTAGATAGCGACGGGCTTTTCGCCGAATCCACGGGGCGGCTGGACCATGAGCACGATGTTGTTGAATCGCAGTGCCGCGATGACGATTTCGCCGTCCGGATCCTGCGAGCGGTCGACGTACAGCTCTCCGGGCGCTGCGCCCCAATGCTCTTCGACGCCGCTGCGCAGTTCCTCGGGCAGGGTGGCGAACCATTCGCGGTACTTCGCTGCCGAGATGCGGATCGGATTGCCCTCGAGCTGCTCGGCAGTGAGCCAGTCGGGATCCTGGCCGCCGGCCGCGATCAGGGCATGGATCAGCGCGTCGCCGTCCTTCGCCGCCAGGCCGGGAACTGCGTCCGGACCGTCGACCGGACCGAGATCGTAACCGGCAGAACGCATTTCGGTGAGCAGGTCGATTGCGCTCGCCGGAGTATCGAGACCGACGGCGTTGCCGATGCGGGCATGCTTGGTCGGGTACGCCGAGAGCATCAGAGCAACGCGACGCTCGGTGGTGGGAATGTGGCGCAGCTTGCCGTGACGGACCGCGATCCCGGCGACACGGGCAGCGCGCTCGACGTCGGGGACGTACGTGGACAGTCCGTCGGAGTCGATTTCCTTGAAGGAGAACGGGACGGTAATGATGCGGCCGTCGAATTCCGGCACCGCGACCTGGGTCGCGACGTCGAGAGGCGACAGTCCGTCGTCGTTCTCGTCCCAGGTGGCGCGGCTACTGGTCAGGCACAGGCCCTGCAGGATGGGGACGTCGAGCGCAGCGAGTGCGGCGACATCCCAGGCTTCGTCGTCGCCACCGGCGGACGCGGTCGCGGGCTTCGTGCCACCGGCAGCAAGAACTGTCACGACCATGGCGTCGGCGCGGCGGAGCGTGCTCAGAAGTTCGGCTTCTGCGGTTCGCAGAGATGCGCAGTGGATCGGCAGCGCGGTGCCACCGGCCTCGGCGACCGCGTCGCACAACGCCTGGATGTACCGGGTGTTTCCGGCCAAATGCTGGGCGCGGTAGTACAGAACTGCGATGACCGGACCGCTCGCCGAGTCGAGATCGGGCGCGAAATCAGCGATGCCCCAGGAAGGCAGGTGGGCCGGCGGTTCGAACCCGTGGCCGGTGAGCAGGACGGTGTCGGACAGGAAGTGGTGCAGCTGTGCCAGATTCTGTGCGCCACCCTCGGCCAGGTAGTTGTGTGCCTCGGCAGCAACGCCGGCGGAGACCGTCGAGCACTCCATGAGGTCGGCGTCCGGCGCGTGCTCGCCGCCGAGAACGACTACGGGGAGTCCGGAGGCGAGGACCATGTCCAGGCCGTCTTCCCAGCTGCGACGGCTGCCGAGGATACGAACGATCACGAGGTCGACGCCGTCGAGCAAGGGCGGCAAGTCCTCCGAGACCAGCAAGCGTGAGGGGTTGGCCCAGCGATAGGAGACTCCGTCGCCGGCTTCCTGGCTGGCGCGGGCGCTCAGCAGATCGGTGTCGGACGTGGAGAGCAGAAGAATCACGGGTGAAGCCTTCCTGGGGTTTCGCGCCCCGTGGCACAGATCTGTCATCGACGGCGGTTGAGGGTCTGACTCGTGTTTCCGAGCGGAAACACGTCCCGCTCGAGCAACACTCACAGTGGCGCGACCGCACCGGACTTCCACCGGTTTCCTCAACTGCCGTCACTGGTGGTGGTGATGCTACCGGTCCGCAGAAGGCACTCATGACAGGTCGTACCCTGGAGCCATGCCCACGGACCGTTCACAGCCAGACGCGTGCCCGGGTGCACTGCAAGTTCACCACGCCGCCGACGGCGCACTGGCACGCGTGCGCCTACCCGGCGGACTCCTCACCCCGGTCCAATTGCAGACGCTCGCCGACGCAGCGCGCGATCTCGGCAACGGGCAGATGGAACTCACCTCGAGGGGCAACGTACAACTGCGCTCGGTCTCGGACCCCGAAGCCTTCGCGGCGCGTATCGCTTCGGCCGGTCTGCTGCCGTCCGCGACGCACGAACGAGTGCGCAACATCCTCGCGTCCCCACTGTCCGGCCGTATCGGGGGCGTCGCCGACATTCGTGAACTGGTCCACCGTCTCGATTCGGCGATCCAAGCGGATCAAGCATTGGCAGATCTGCCAGGGCGAACCCTGTTCACCCTCGACGACGGGCGCGGAGACATCACCGGGCTACGGGGCGATTTCGGACTCCATGCGCGCAGCGCCACCGAGCATTCACTGGTGCTCGCCGGTCACCACACCACTCATCTCGTCCAGGCGGACGACGCCGTCGAATTGCTCCTCGAGGCGGCCCGATCATTCCTCGACGTCCGCGACAAGCACTGGCGCCTGGCCGAGGTTCCGGACGGAATCGAACGCACCCTCGAGCAGCTGGGTCTGAGCGCCGAGTCCACCGTTGCGGCGGACCTCACGCCGGATGCACGGCCCACTATCGGCTGGCTCGAGCAGCGCGACGGGACCGTAGCTCTGGGCGGCGGCCTGCGATTCGGGCTGCTCGACGCTCGGCTGGCCGAGTTCCTCGCCGCCGTCGACAAGCCCGTCGTCGTGACGCCGTGGCGATCGGTGCATATCTTCGACCTCGACGAATGGGCAGCCGAGCAGGTAGTCCGGGTGCTGGCACCCATGGGGTTGATCTTCGACGAGAACTCACCGTGGCTCGAGGTCACCGCCTGCACCGGAAGTCCGGGATGCGAGAAGTCGCTCGCCGATGTGCGCGCCGACGCGATCACCGCCGTCGAGCAGGCAGAACTTCCCGTTGTCGGGCGCCAGCACTGGGCCGGGTGCGACCGCAGTTGTGGACGTCCCCGCGGGGACGTAGCGGATGTGATCGCGACGGGTGACGGTTACCGGGTGAATCCGCCCGATCGGTGATGCCTCTATCGTGTGGCACATGATCGAGTACATCCGTGACGGCGCGGAAATCTATCGCCAGTCCTTTGCCACCATTCGGGCCGAAGCCGACCTGAGCCGTTTCCCGGCGGATGTCTCGCAAGCTGTAGTGCGCATGATTCATGCAAGTGGCCAGGTCGATCTCGTCGACGACGTCGCCTTCACACCCGGTGTCGTCTCGGCTGCGCGCGCAGCTCTGCGCGACGGCGCGCCGATTTTCTGCGACGCCCAGATGGTGGCTGCCGGCATCACGCGCAAGCGTCTGCCCGCCGGCAACGACGTCATCTGCACCCTCGGCGATCCGCGGGTTCCCGTGCTGGCGTCGACCATCGACAACACTCGCTCGGCGGCTGCTCTCGAACTGTGGGGAGCCAAGCTCGAGGGCGCTGTTGTCGCGATCGGAAACGCACCCACCGCACTGTTCCATCTCCTGAACCTCATCGAAGCCGGCGCACCCCGTCCGGCCGCCATCGTCGGAGGTCCGGTCGGCTTCATCGGCGCTGCCGAGTCGAAGGAAGCCCTCATCGAACACGCCAGCGGGATCGATCATCTCGTTCTCCGCGGCCGACGCGGCGGCAGCGCGATCACCGCCGCCGTCGTCAATGCGATTGCGAGCGAAGTCGAATGAGTGCAGGCAAGCTCTGGGGTGTCGGTATCGGCCCCGGCGATCCCGAATTGGTGACCGTCAAGGCTGCCCGCGTCATCGGCGAGGCCGATGTGGTTGCGTTCCACTCCGCGCGGCACGGCAAGAGCATCTCCCGCGGAGTTGCAGCGCCGTACATGCGCGAAGGACAGATCGAAGAACACCTCGTCTACCCCGTGACCACCGAGACCGTTGATCATCCCGGCGGATACCAGGGCGCGATGGACGAGTTCTACGAAGCAGCTGCCGAACGGCTGGCAGTTCACCTCGCGGCCGGTCGAACCGTCGCGTTGCTCGCCGCCGGCGATCCGCTCTTCTACAGCTCCTACATGCACATGCACAAGAGACTGGCCGATCGCTTCGACGCCGAAGTGATTCCCGGCGTCACCTCCGTCAGCGCGGCATCTGCTGCACTCGGAAAGCCGCTGGTCGAGGGTGAAGAGATCCTCACGATCCTGCCCGGAACGTTGCCGCAGGCCGAGCTGACCAGGCGGCTCAAGGAAACCGACGCCGCGGCCATCCTCAAGCTCGGACGTACCTTCCCACCGGTCCTCCAATCGCTCGAGGATTCCGGTCGCCTCGGCGAGGCCCACTACGTCGAGCGCGCGAGCACCACACGTCAACGCGTCGAATCCGCTGCGGAGGTCGACCCGGACGGAGTTCCGTACTTCTCGATCGCCATCGTTCCGAGCCCGTCGAACAACCCTCGACCTGCGACCGAGTCTCGCGGCGAGGTGGTCGTGGTCGGACTCGGGCCGGGCGACACCGCCTGGACCACACCCGAAGTGGCGCATGAGCTTTCGTTGGCAACCGACCTCGTCGGCTACGGCCCGTACGTCGATCGCGTGCCGACGCGTCCGGGCCAGCGTCGCCATTCCAGCGACAACCGCGTCGAAGCGGAACGCGCCGCGATGGCGTTGGACCTGGCGAAGAACGGCGCCCGTGTAGCTGTCGTCTCCTCGGGTGATCCCGGCGTATTCGCCATGGCTGCAGCAGTTCTCGAAGTTGCCGCCGAAGACCAGTGGCGCGGGGTGCCGGTCCGCATCCTTCCCGGCATGACGGCGGCAAACGCTGTCGCCAGTCGCGTCGGCGCTCCCCTCGGGCACGACTACGCGGTGCTCTCGTTGTCTGATCGCCTCAAGCCGTGGGATGTCGTCGCGCGCCGTATCTCGGCAGTTGCAGCCGCAGACATGGCATTTGCGGTCTACAACCCGGCGTCGAAGTCCCGGACGTGGCAGGTCCAAGCCATGAAGGACCTCGTGCTCGAGCACCGCTCCCCCGAGACTCCCGTCGTCATCGGCCGCGATGTTGCCGGTGCCGAGGAATCAGTTCGCGTCGTGACCCTCGGCGAGCTCGAGCCTTCCGAGATCGACATGCGAACTCTGCTGATCGTCGGCTCCTCGATGACGACGGTCGTCGAAACCGGTTCGGGCCGTCAGGTGTTCACCCCGCGGCGCTACCCGGAGTGAACATCGCACAGCGATAGCATGGCCTCATGCCCGTCAACCGGACCCGGAAAGCCAGATACGCGCGTAGGCGCAAACGCCGAATGGATCTGATGGAGCACGACCTGTCCGTCGAGCAGTGGTCCGCGCTCAAAGCGGCCTGGGGTGGCTGCGCGTACTGCGGCGAGCCGGACGAGTCGCCGCAGCGTGACTGCGTGCTGGCGATCTCCCGCGGTGGGCGCTACACACTCGACAACATCGCACCGGCGTGCCGCTCGTGCAATGCAAGCAAATGCAACAGCGAGGTCACTCTCTGGTTGCGGCGCAAGGGGTATGACGAGAAGGCCTTCCTCCTGCGACACGCGGAGATAGGGATCGAGATGAGGGCGCAGTTCTCGGAGCAGTCGTGACGACCCCACACGAGTTTCGCCCGATCCTCGACGAGTTGATGGAGTTCGAACCTCTGTTTCACCGAACTCGAGTAGCGATGTCACGAGACGAGTTCGATGCGGTCGTCGACCCGCAGTTCCGGGAGATCGGAGCCTCCGGCGCTCGATACACCCGCGACTACGTGCAGTCGGTAGTTGAGCGCCGACGCCTCCGCGGCGAGGTGAACGACGCCGCCGAACTCGGGTGGACGGCTGACCGGCCAGCGCTGAGCCGGATTGCGCCTGACACGTATCTGGTGACGTACCGGCTGGCGCAAGCGCAACGAGTTACCGAGCGATCATCCATCTGGCGGTTCACCGAGAATCGATGGAGCGTGTTGTTTCATCAAGGCACAGTCGTCGAAAGTGGTCTGGAAGCGTGAACGAATCGACCCCCAACCCCACCATTCCGCTTTGGATGGACATCACCTTCACCGTCTTCGTTCTTGCCTGGATCTTCATCACGATTAGCGCGCTCGTGGCGATCGTGCGCACCGATTTCGACCGCTTGGGGAGCAAATTCTGGTGGTCGGCACTGGTGATCGCGGGGCCTGTACTCGGTGCGCTCGTCTGGTTACTGTTCGGTCGACCCCCGCGTGACTCCAGGTCCCGAACCTGATCTACACCGACGGCCCGGCAGTAGTCTGAGTACGGTCCGGTGCTGTCACTCTGCGCGTATCAGGGGAGAACAACGAGATGAGACCACTTCGATACTCGATCAACGTCACCCTCGACGGCTGCTGCCATCACGAGGCGGGGCTTCCACCCGACGAGGAGTCGATGCGCTACTGGACCGCTCAGATGGAACGAGCCGATGCTTTGCTGTTCGGCCGGGTGACCTACGAGATGATGGAGTCGGCGTGGCGGCGGCCCGCAACGGGGGCGTGGCCTGACTGGATGGACGAGTGGGAGATCCCGTTCGCCGAGGCAATGGACCGGGCTAAGAAGTACGTCGTGTCGAGCACGCTGAGCGGGGTCGATTGGAATGCCGAACTCGTGCAAGGCGACTTGGGGTCAGCGATTCAACGGCTCAAGGAGCAGCCCGGCGAAGGTCTGTGGGTTGGCGGCGTGACACTCCCCCTGGCATTGGCAGACCTGGGACTGATCGACGAGTACGAGTTCGTTGTGCAACCGGTCCTTGCCGGACACGGACCGACGTTGCTCGCCGGTCTGCACGAGCGCATCCAACTCGAACTCGTCGATCGCCACGAGTTCCAGTCGGGTGCAGTCGCCGTGCGATATCGGCCCACTCAAGTACCGCCCCCAGGTCAGGTATCGGACGGTTAGTCGACGCATGGCTGGACATGCGCGGTTGAAAGACATGTCGTCGCCTCAGGTCGGACACGAGAAAGTTTCCAGTCTTGTTCGATGTTCGGTATTGACCGGACACTCGGCACAGCACGAGCATTAGCCACCGAAGTTCTCCGGACAATCCTCGACGAGATCGAAGCATCGAACTGGATCACGAACAAGTTCGTTCCGCCCGGCGGACCGTAAGGACATATGTCGCCATCGAGCGCCTCAGCAAAAATGGCCAAGCTGGACGGCTACTAGCGAGCGAAGGATCGAAATCGCCACCATCGCGAGCGCCACAAAAATGATCATCTGAAAAGCTTCGGTCAAATCGATGCAGGATTCGGTGACGCCACTACTTCGGGTCTTGCTGAGAAACGAAACCTGGTCGAGATCGTATCGGCGTCCGACACAGGCCGGACGCCGATACGTGTTTCACGTCAGCTCATGGGAGCGCCGGCGCTCCCGCCGAGGTGGCGGGCGAAGAACCGAGCCGAACTGTCGCGCTCGTAGTCGGGCACCGGATAGTGCCTGCCCGAGTAGGCGTGCAGCGTCTTCTCCGTCGAGCCGAAGGCATCGAACAACGCTACCCCTGACGTGCGGTCGTAATCCTTGTCGTCCCAAGGGATCCGGTACTCGACCGGGACCGTGAGCTTTCGTGCCGCTTCGATGAGGGAGTCGTCCACAAAAACTCCACCGAAGCTCACGGCAGCGATCCTGGATTCGACCGGGGCCAACATCAGCCCGGTCACGACCCCTAGCGACACGCCGCCAAAGCCGATCGGAGCGTCGGCGTCGACGTCGGGCAGCGTTTGCAGAGCGTCGATGGTCGCCTGCCATTCCGGCACTGCACGCTCCGCCAGCGATCGGTTGTACTCGACGACGATCGGAGCGATCGGCTCGTGGGCCGCCCTAGCCTGGTGGATCGCCTCGACCCACTGTTCGTCCTGTGTGTTCCGCGGCCGATCGCCATGTCCGGGCGCGTCGATCGCGGCGACTGCGAACCCGTGGGAGCTCACACTGTGGAGTGCGCTGGCAACAAGTCCCGGCGCCTTCTTGTGCATGCCGCCGGAGTGCCCGGACAGCAGAAGTGGTGATTCGACGGATCCGGACGCGAGTGACCAGAGCACGCCGGTGATGTCGTCTACAACGAAATGGCGTTCGATGACACCGTTCGACGTTGTCTCGGAAGTGAATTCGATGGTCGGAGAATTGGATTGCATGGTGTTACCTTTCGGGATTGCCTACTCGGGGCGCTCCCGGCGACACCTACGTCAATCGCCGATCCGTGAACACGAGTGGGAGCACCCACATGGTTACAGCGTTCATGGGTCTCACCTCCTGGCGTGTTGTCACGGTCTCGCACAAGCTATCAACCCCAACCGAAGCTCGTCCAATCATTTTTCCAGCGCGCCCGGCAGCGGTCATACCCGCGATCGGGCGACGCTCTGGCGGACGGCACGGACGTAGCGGCGCGTGACAAACGCCTGTACTCGACGTCCGATCGGAGCGCCGAGACGCACCCACCACGTTCCGGGCTTGGAGAACGCAACGATCTCGATACGAACCGCTTGGCTGGCCTCGTCGAACTGGACGACAAACAATTCCTCCCCGCATTCGGGGTGGCCCGCGCGGGTTCCGTACGCGAAGCCCTTGCGATTGGGTTCGTCGACGACATAGACGATCCGAACGGGGATAGTTACCGGACCGAGTCCGAAGGTCGCATCCTGACCCGCCACGGCGGTCGGGGCTGCCGTCCGTACGGCCAGTCCGGCTCCGCGGTGCATTCCCCAATTCGCGACGGTTCGAGCGGCAACCTCGAAATCCTCCCGTCCGGATCCGACCGTCGCGCTCTCGTGAACGTGGTGATAGCCGGCGGGGAGAACGCCTGACGTTGCGCCCACCTCGAGGTACGTCAGCCCGCCCGGGCGGGACGCCATCATTGCTCGCGTCGGTGGCTGAGGATGTTGATCACGTGGCCGTCGGGGTCGGCAGCGAAGAACCTGCGGACACCCCACGGCTCCTCGGTGACGGGATAGACGATGGTGTCGCCGCGCTGCACCGCGGCCTCGTACGCCGCGTCGAGATCATCCACCTCGACGGAGACGTCCGGTACTACGGGCGCATGAGCGTCGTGCGTCATGACGCTGATCTGCAATGACGGATCCGTCGGCGAAGCCAACGTCACGATCCACCCGTGATCCATGACAACTTCGAGGCCCAGCACTTCGGTGTAGAAGCGCTGCGCGGCCTCGAGCGAGCTACTCGACAGATCCGAAACTATCCGCGTGACGGCCATGTCCCGCAGGCTACGCCGCCGCCGGAGTCCACCGCGACTTGACGAGGCGCTCGATGTCACCGGAAAGTTCGTCGCTGACGATTCCCGGAAGCAGGATCTGCCACATCTCGTCGACACGATCCGGAAGATCCGAGCGTCGGGTGAGGACGTTCGAAACCAGCTGTACCCCCGTGAATGCCGAGGGCATGAACCTGCCGAACGATTCTGCGCTGACCGATTTTCGGATTTCACCTTCCGCCTGAGCTCTGGCGGTGAGATCGGTGATTGCCGAGATCCATTCGGCGTACGGTTCCACCGGCCCCTCGTACGTGCTCAGTTCCAGCGTGAGGCGAATGCCCGCGCGAACGATCGGCTCGTCGACAATCTGGCGTGCCATTTCGTGCGTGAGCATGATCATCTGTTCCAACGGGTCCTTGCCCGTCGCGGAAATCGCCTGCACCGACTCGATCGAGAGCCGATGCTGTTCGGCAATGATGAACTGCGCGAGCTCGTCCTTCGACGCGAAATGGAAATACAACGCGCCCTTGGTAGTACCGGCCCCCGAGACTATGTCGGCCATGCTGGTGCTGCCGTAACCAGTCTTCTCGAACTGCGCGGCCGCGCCGGCAACGATTTGCTGCCGAGTCAGCTCGGCGCGTGCTTGCTTGACCACTGAATCCCTCTCGTCCTCCAAAGGCCCCCGCCCAGCAAACCCCACGGTTCGCGCCACATTCCAGCTATACCCAAAAACTTCACAATTGCCCCACATTACCAGCGCTCCTTCCATTGCTTCAATTACGAATGCAACAAAGTCGCTGGTCAGACGTCCGATTTAGAGGGAATCTCCTCTCCCCAACGTGCTTTCGTCAACCCGCGCACGGTCCACCAACTCTCCGACGAGGAGCGTCAACTCCATCATCTGGTCGGTGATTTCCTCACGCAGCTGCGTTGCATCCGCCTCGGAAATCGCGCCGGACTTGGTATCGAAAGACATCAACAACTCGATATTGGTGCGAAGTGCAGTCAAAGGAGCCAGAAGGTCCTGGCCCGCTTCGGTGATCAGACTTCTCTGGCGTGCCCGCGATTCCGACAACGTCCCGAGCATCCGATTGAAACTGACTGTCAACGACGCCAACTCGTCGTCACCGGTCACCGGGATCGGCGCAAGATCATCCGTTTCGGCGACCCGCCGCGTCGCCGCAGTAAGTCGCGCAATCGGCCGTAATCCTGTGCGTGCCACAGCATCTCCGGCCGCGTAAGCTAGGGCGATTCCGGCCGCCCCGAGTGCCGCCAACACCACTGCCAGTCGCTTGAGTACCGAACGCGTCGGCCCCAGGGATTGCGCGACAACCAAAGTCTGGCCCGCAACCGAGGGCTCGACAAGAATTCGATACGCATCAACCGTCGCGATTGTCTGCGACGAATTGCCGTCTGCGATCGACCTGATGGCGTCTGCGCTCGTGCTGAACGGCGGCAGACCGGGAGTCGCCGTCACCAAGGCGCCGTCGGCAGTAAGAAGCCCCACCGCCTGGATGACCGCTGTATCCGCGCCGGCCGTCAATCCCAGAACCGGTGTGACACCGCCGAAATTGACGGTGTCGGTGATCGCGTCACTCGTGCGCTCGAGTTGCCGATCGACGTTGCCTTGCAAATACGCGTTGAACACTATGTACACCGCCGACGCCGACACGATCACCGCGATCGCCACCAGGCCTGCAGTCAGCAATTTCACGCGAGCATGGAGCGTCCGCACGTGAATTCCCGATGGTTTTCGACGGCTCATTCCGGGAACCGACACTCTCATGCGCGGTCCCGCAGTGCGGCGTCGAAAAATCCCAACATCCCTCCAGTATGGTCACGGAACCTTAGACGAACCTGAAGCGAACGCGATGTCGGCCTCACAGCGCCGTTCCACGACCGAAAGCCGTGAGCCAGTCCATCGCCTCGGCTTCGGTATCGAATGCCGGGACGGTCGCCGGGATCGGTGGTCGTTCGACGACGATCACCGGGATCGACAATTGCCTGGCTGCAGCGATCTTTGCGTACGTCTGCTCGCCGCCACTGTTCTTGGTGATCACGACGTCGATGCTGTGAGTTCGCATCAGATCGACTTCCGCTTCGATGTCGAATGGACCACGTGCGAGCAGCAATTGCGAGTGAGGCGGCAATGTCCCTGAAGGCGGATCGATCGAGCGCACGAGAAACGAGACGCTCTTCACGCGGTCGAACGCCGAAACTCCTTGCCTCCCGATCGTCAGAAAAGCGCGTGAGCCGACCGTCGGCACCAACTCTGCGGCGTGATCGAGATCGTGTGCCGGAAGCCAAGTGTCACCGAGTTGCTCGCGCCAGGGCGGGCGTCGGTACATGGCGTACGGCACGGAATTCGCAAGGCACGCTTCGAACGCATTCTGGGTGATGCGAGCGGCAAACGGATGCGTGGCGTCGAGCACTGCACGAATATCATTGGCCGACAACCACTCCGACAGCCCTTCGGCTCCCCCGAACCCGCCGATACGCACTTCCCCCTCCGGCCATCGAGGATCACGAACCCGGCCGGCCAGCGATGTGACAACCTCGAGGTCGGCTGAACCGGCCAAGCGAGAAGCGATCACTCGACCTTCGCCTGTGCCGCCGAGCAGGAGTACGCGGCGACGAGTACCTGTCGAGGTCAGTGTATGCTTCTCTCGCGCGCTGCCGAGTAGAGGTAGCTGTCCGGAAACCCCTCCGCAGTCAACACTCGGCCGACGATCACGACGGCCGTCTTCGTGATGCCGGCCGCATGAACAAGTTCGACGATCGTCTTCAAAGTGCCTCGAACAACGATCTCCTCGGGCCGTGAGGCGAAGGCGACCACCGCGACCGGGCAGTCCTCGCCGTAATTGTCGGCCAACTCGGATGCGATCTGTTCGATGCGATGAGCGCCGAGGTGAATCACCATCGTCGCGCCGCTGCGGCCGAGGGACCGCAGATCCTCGCCCTCCGGCATCGCCGTCGACAAGGTGGAGACTCGGGTGAGAACAATGGTCTGCGAGACGCCTGGGACAGTCAGCTCGCGCCCCAGCGCAGCTGCAGCCGCGGTAAATGCAGGAACACCGGGAATCATGTCGAAATCGACTCCTGCGGCGTCCAGGCGACGAGCTTGCTCTGCCACTGCACTGAAGATCGACGGATCACCGGAATGCAAACGCGCGACGTCCAGCCCAGCGGAATCCGCTTCGACAAGAATCGCGGTGATCTCGTCCAGGCTCAGCCGAGCAGTGTCCACGACCTGAGCTCCGACCGGGCACCACTCGAGCAACTCCGCTGGAACAAGGCTGCCTGCGTACAAGCACACAGGGCTCGCAGCGATGATCCGTTGCGCGCGGACAGTGATCAAATCTGCCGCACCGGGACCCGCACCGATGAAATGAACGGTCATTGTGTGGATTCCTCCGGCGTATCTGTGTCTGCGCCTGCAGACGGCTGACGTTTTGTGACGGACCATTGGACCACCGGAAGTTGCGGTCGCCAAACGTTGAACGTTCCCAACGGCTCGGCGCGCTGCACCTGAAAGCGTCGAAGCGTCCCACCATGGCGACTCATCCAGCCGAGCAGCAACGATTCGGACTCGGCGGTCACGGCGTTCGCGACCAGACGACCACCCACGCTCAACTGCTCCCAGCACGCTTCGAGCATTCCCGGTTGCGTGACGCCGCCGCCGACGAACACCGCATCGGGACGCCGAACCTCGTCCGCAAACGCCTCCGGCGCGGCCCCTTTCACGTTCAACGCGGGCACGCCGAGATTGAGTGCATTGGCACCGATCTGCGACACGCGGCTCGCCACCTTCTCGAATGTTGTTGCAGTGCAACGTGGGTGAGTTCGCATCCACTCGATGGCGACGGTTCCCGACCCACCGCCCACGTCCCAGAGGTGTTCTCCCGGCGCCGGGGCAAGCGCGCACAACGTCAACGCACGGATCTCCTGCTTCGTCATCTGACCGTCGCCGACAAAAGCAGCATCCGGTAGCCCCGGGATTCGAGTCAGCCGCAAGAGAGGATCGGCCGCGATGCACTCGACGGCCAGAACGTTCAACGCGTCCACGTCCTCGTCCGCGTGATCCCACTCGTCTGCGACCATGACGGTCCGCGATTCCCCGGCCCCGCCCAGCTGGGCCAGCACGGTCACGATCGATCGACCGAAGCCCGCGCCGGACAACAGACGTGCCACCTCCCCCGGTGTCGAGCGCCCGTTGCTCAACACCAGCAGTCGCGCACCGTCAGTCACGGAAGCCAATACTGTCGCCGAGTCTCGGTTGACCAGGCTCACGACGTCGATCTCGGCCGATGCCCATCCCATTCGCGCGCTCGCCAACGCCGCCGACGACGGGTGGGAGATCACTCGCACGTTGTCCGCGCCGAGCAGCCTGACCAATGTGACACCGAGACCGTGGAACATCGGGTCACCGCTGGCGAGCACGCATACTCTGCGGTCCGCGTTCTCGGCGAACATCGACGGCAACGCCGGAATCATCGGAGACGGCCAGGTCAGCCTGGTGGGCGCACGCCGTGCCCCGAGATGTGTCGCCGGGACCAAGTCCAATTGGCGCGGCGACCCCATCAGGACCTCCGCGCCCAGGATTGCGCCCTTTGCGCTCTCGGACAGCCCATCCCAGCCGTCGGCGCCGATGCCGACGATCACCACCGGGTGTGTGGTCATCGCGGCATCCGGCGCCAGATCGTCTGAGGCAGAAGCCGCATGACGAAGAACACCGGCTGCAGAATTCGCGGTACCCACACACGCGTCGCCCCGGAGTTCAGTCCCCGCACGACGGCGTCCGCGACCTGCGACGGAGTGCTCGACATCGGGGCAGGCGACATTCCCTCGGTCATCTTGCCGATGACGAACCCGGGCCGTACCAGCATCAATTGGACGCCCGAACCGTGCAGCGCGTCGCCGAGGCCGCTGGCAAAACCGTCCAAGCCGGCCTTTGCGCTCCCGTAGACGTAGTTGGCGCGGCGAACCCGGACGCCGGCGACGGACGAGAACACCACGATCTTTCCGGTTCCCTGTCCGCGCATGATCTCCGCGAGATGCGTGAGGATGCTGACCTGAGCCACGTAGTCGGTGTGCACCACCGCGACCGCGTGCGCCGCGTCGGTTTCGGCACGCGCCTGATCGCCGAGAATCCCGAAGGCCAGCACTGCAATCGAAATCCGGCCGTGCTCGGCCACTACGGCGCCCAGGAGGTCTCCGTGCGTGTCGACGGCGTCGGCGTCGAACTCGACGGTGGAGACGTCGACAGCGCCGGCGTTTTTGAGCATCTGCTCCTGCTCCGACAGCTCTCCGCTGCGTCTGGCAGCCAGAACGATGTTGCGGCCTGGCGCGAGCCTGACCGCGATCTCGAGGCCGATCTCACTTCGTCCGCCGAGGAGCAGTACCGTCTCGATGTCATTCACGTTCGCACCCGCAGTCACCGCTCCAGTGTCCTGGATTACCGTCGTGGCATGACGCTCACCCCCTCCACCACGCCATCGTCACAGCAGACTCTCACCGAAGACGGGCTGAAGTTCGTCGGTGAATACCACCTCGCGACACTCACGACGTTGCGTCCGAACGGCACCCCACACGTCGTTGCCGTCGGGTTCACCTGGGACCAGGAAGCCGGAAAGGCGCGCGTGATCACCAGCGGTGGCTCACAGAAGGCGGTCAACGCAGCGCGTGGCGGATACGCCGCCGTCAGTTCGGTCGACGGTGGCCGCTGGCTCACGCTCGAGGGGCCGGCACGCGTGCTCACCGACGCGGACTCCGTGGCCGACGCCGTTCGGCGCTATGCCGAGCGGTACCGCCAGCCACGGGTCAATCCCGCGCGCGTGGTCATCGAAATCGACGTCACACGCATACTCGGGTCCGCTGCGTTCAAGAAAAGCTGATCAGGCGAGGACAGTCAGGCCGTGCGGACGGTTGTTGAACGACTCGCAACCGTCGGCGGTCACGACGACGATGTCCTCGATACGGGCACCCCAACTGCCGCGGAAGTAGATTCCCGGTTCGATGCTGAAGGCCATACCTTCGACGAGTTCGATGGTGTTGCCCTCGACGATGTACGGCTCCTCGTGCACGGACAGCCCGATACCGTGACCGGTGCGGTGAACGAATACCTCTGCAAGCCCTTGTGCGGCAAGCACTTCGCGGGCTGCAACGTCCACGGATTCTGCGGAGACTCCTGGCCGCACCGAATCGACCGCAGCCTGCTGCGCCGCCTCGAGTACCGCGAACTGTGCGGCAACCTCCGCGGACGGCTGCCCCATGCTGTACGTGCGAGTGGAGTCCGAGTTGTATCCGGGCTCGACCGGTCCGCCGATATCGATGACCACGATATCGCCCCTCTCGATCACCCGGTCCGAAACCTCGTGATGCGGATCGGCGCCGTGCGGGCCCGAACCGACAATCACGAACGCGGCCTCGGTATGCCCCTGTTCGAGAATCGCCGCCGAAATCGCTTCGCCTACTTCAGCTTCCGTACGTCCGACGACCAAGAACTCGGCCATGCGGGCGTGAACACGGTCGATGGCCGCACCGGCTCGCCGCAACGCCTCGATCTCGGCGCCGTCCTTGACCATCCGCAATTCGCGCAAGACGCCGGTGGCGAGAATCGGCAACGCGCCCAAGGTGTCTGCGAGCGGGATCAGATGCAGCGCAGGCATCGCATCCGTCACCGCCACCTTCGCGCCGGTCGGGAGTTGCGCCGCCACAATCGCATACGGGTCGACACCGTCGACCCAGTCGAGGACGGTCAACCCGAGATCGCCCACTGCCGATTCCTTCAGCGACGCCAACTCCAGCCGAGGAAGTACGACGGACGCCTTCGCCGTGTCCGCGGCGATGACCAATGCGGTCAAGCGCTCGAACGAGTCAGCCCGAGAACCCGTCAGGTACCGCAGATCCGGACCTGGAGTCACCACCAGACCGTCGAGACCTGCTGATCGAGCCAACTCGGCGGCACGAGCGATACGTGCGCCGTACACGGCGCTGGAGAATCGGGAATCCTGTTCGGCTGGAGACGTCATGGCTTATAGGTTAGTGCCGACTGGCAGGATGGTGACCATGAGTGGGCCATTGCTTCTCCTCGACGGTGCCAGCCTGTGGTTTCGTGCGTTCTACGCGCTGCCCGAATCATTCGTCGACCCCGACGGAAGACCTGTCAACGCGGTGCGCGGTTTCACCGACATGGTTGCTTCCCTGATCACCAAACACCAGCCGAGTCGTCTCGCCGTGTGCCTGGACTTGGACTGGCGACCGCAGTTCCGCGTCGATGCAGTCCCGACGTACAAAGCGCATCGCGTCGAGGAAGGCTCTGACGGTGCGTCCGAAGAAGTTCCGGACACGTTGACGCCTCAGGTCGACATGATCATGGACGTGCTCGCTGCAGCGGGTATCGCGACGGCGGGTGCAGTCGGACTCGAAGCCGACGACGTACTGGGAACGCTTGCCGCCACCGAGCGCGAAGATCTCACCGTCGTCGTCAGTGGTGACCGAGACCTACTGCAGGTCGTCACCGACGAGTACGTGCCCGTCCGTGTCCTGTACGTGGGCCGTGGCCTGTCCAAGGCGGAACTCTTCGGACCGGTCGAGGTTGCGGAGAAGTACGGAGTACCCGGTGACCGTGCGGGCGAGGCTTACGCCGAACTCGCGGTACTGCGCGGAGACGCCTCCGACGGTCTACCCGGCATCAAAGGTGTCGGTGAGAAGACTGCGTCGACACTGATGCTCCGTTACGGCTCGTTGGCCGGACTTCGGGCGGCCGCAGCTGATCCTGAATCGGATATGGCCAAGGGGATTCGCGCAAAACTGACCTCACCTGAGGCAATGGCTTACCTTGATGCTGCGTTGCCGGTCGTACGAGTGGTTCGCGACGCGGACGTTCAGTTCTCGAAGGACGACCGACTCCCGGCGACCCCCGTCGATCCCGCACGCCTCGAGGAAGTGGCGGCCTCGCTGAACATCGAGCGCTCGGCCGGCCGGCTTGCCGCCGCGCTCGAGGCTGCGGCGGCAGGCCGTTCCGACCAATAGGGCGTCAGCTCGGGCGGCTGACCTCGTACGTGCCGTTGTCGTCGACAAACGTCACGGTCACGTTCGACTTCACACCCGCGATCGAAAGCGTGCAGGTGAACTTGTTGCCTGACTTGACTTCCTGGTCCGCGGGGCACTGAACGTTGCTCACGTTCTTCGCCCCGTAGGACTCGGTGACGATCTTCTCGACGCCGGCCTGAGCCGCGCTCTGATCGAGTGTGTTCTTGCCGAAGACTCCGAACACCAGGGCCACCACGACAGCGGCAAGAACGACGAGAACGCCGATCGCACCGAAGATCAGGGGCTTCTTCGACTTACCCGACTGGTTTCCGGGCGCACCGGGACTCGGGAACGGCTGAGCCTGGTTCCACTGGTTCTGCTGTCCCGGAGTCTGCCCGGGGGCCGTGGCGCCCCACGCCTGCTGCGGTGCGGCAGCCGGAGGCTGACCCCACGCCTGGGTTGCGTCAGGTGACTGCTGTTGCCCGGGCTGACCCCACGGCTGTGCGGGAGGTTGTTGCTGGGGTTGTCCCCACGGCTGTTGCTGGCCGGGTTGTCCTTGTCCAGGTTGCTGCGGCTGACCGTACGCAGGCTGACCACCCGGCTGGCCGTAGGCAGGTTGTCCCCACGGCTGTTGCTGGCCGGGCTGCTGACCGGGCTGCGGTGTTTGACCAGGCTGACCCCACGGCTGTTGCTGGCCGGGCTGCTGACCAGGCTGCTGTTGTCCGCCCGGCTGCTGAGGATTCTGCCCCCACTGCTGCTCGTTCGGCTGCTGCTGATCACCAGGACCCCATTGCCGATTCGGATCGTTCGGTCCGTAAGGCCCGCTCATGTTCGCCTCCCACTCGAAATACCAGTCTGCGAATCAAACCACATAGTTGCGGTCATGCTGCGTCGACAGCAACTACCCCGCGACGAATTGCAGCTACCGCCCGCGCCGCAGTCTTCGCGACGTCGGCATCCGTCGAAGTCAGGCGGACCTGATCGAGGAGATCGATCACCTGACGACACCAACGTACAAAGTCACCCGCAGACAGCGCACGACCCTGCACTCCGGCCGCGATCAGTGCGTCGACAAGCGAGTTTTCGCTCGCCCAGTGATAAACGGCAGTGACGAATCCGAGATCCGGTTCCCGCGTCGGCGGCAGCTTGTGGCGAATCTCGTCCGACCGCAGTTCGCTCCACAATCGTTGAGTGTCGTTGAGGGCGTGACGAAGCGCCGCTGTCGGCACCCGATCCACGGTGTCCCCGTCCCGACGTGATTCGTAGACCACCGAGGACACGACGGCCGCCAACTCAGCCGGGCTGAGACCTGTCCACGCCCCGGTCCGCAGGCATTCGGCGACCAGAAGGTCGCTTTCCGAGTAGATGCGGCTGAGTCGTCGTCCGGATTCGGTGACTTCGGGCGCTGCTTCGGCAGTCATGTACTCACGCTCTTTGAGTAGCGCAATGATGCGGTCGAACGTCCGCGCCAACGAGTTGGTGGTGGCCGCAGCCTTTTCCCTCATCGACTGCGTTTCCCTGGCCAGCCGGTTGTAGCGCTCACCGATCCGGCTCAGATGTTCACGATCGGGCCAGCTATGGCACGGATGCGAGCGAATAGCACGTCGCAAAGTAGCGACCTCGGCATCTTCGGATGCGCCCGCCTTGCGGCGCTTCTTTCGCCGGGGGGCACTGATCCCGGTACTACGCAACGCCGAGGCCAGATCGCGCCGGATCCGGGCGGTGTGGTGATCGACATGCTTGGGCAGTCGCATCTTTCCCAGAACGTCGGCTGCTTCCGGGAAATCACCCGAGGAGAGTCGGCCGGCCCACTGGTCGGCAGTCAGAACCAGCGGACGCGGGTCCTTCGGATCGTTGTCCGGGACGAGGACCACTGCCACCCCGGAATGACGACCGATGGGAATTGCGATCACGTCACCGCGGGCGAGTGCACGAAGGGACTCCACCGCATCTCCGCGTCGGTCTTCGCGGCCCTTACGTTCGAGCGCGCGCTCGCGCGCACTGAGCCGCTCACGCAACGACGCGTATTCGAAGTATTCGCCGTCCGCACCGCCGAGTTTCTCCTGCAAACCCTTCAGTGCTTCTTCGTTCCGCTCGATGCCACGCACCAGGCCGACCACCGAGCGATCCGCTTGGAACTGCGCGAAGGAACGTTCGAGCAGCTTCCGTGAATCCGCCGCGCCCATGCGCTCGACGAGATTGATCGACATGTTGTACGAGGGGCGGAACGAACTGCGGAGCGGGAACGTCCGTGTCGACGCCAAGCCGGCGACATCCGTCGGCTCGACCCCGGGCTGCCACAGGACCACAGCGTGGCCTTCGACGTCGATGCCGCGTCGGCCGGCCCGACCCGTCAGCTGCGTGTACTCCCCCGGCGTCAGTTCGGCGTGCGATTCACCGTTGTACTTGACCAGACGTTCGAGCACCACCGTGCGTGCCGGCATGTTGATGCCGAGGGCCAGCGTCTCGGTCGCGAAGACCGCCCGCACGAGCCCCTTGACGAACAGTTCCTCGACTGTCTGGCGGAATGCCGGCAGCATGCCGGCATGGTGAGATGCCAGTCCGCGTCGTAGTGCCTTGCACCAGTCCCGATATCCGAGAACTTCGAGATCCTCTTCGGGTAGTTCCCCGGTGTGTTTCTCGATGATGGTGTCGATCTCGCGGACCTGCTCCGGCGAAGTGAGATCCAGTCTGGACCGCAGGCACTGTGCAAGAGCCGCATCACAACCGGCGCGGCTGAAGATGAAAGTGATGGCCGGGAGCAGTCCGGACTGATCGAGCTGAGCGATGACGTCAGGTCGTGGCAAGGGCCGGAAATCGTTGGAACTCTGGTAGCTGCCGCGTCGTCCGCGGCCACGCGGCTGCCAGCTCTCGACGCGTTCGAGAGCCTGACGCTGCTTGACGTGGCGAACCAGATCCTGATCGACGAGCACGGTCTTCGGCCCGGCAGCAGGATGACTACGACTGTCGAAGAGATCGAAGATTCGCCTACCGACCATGATGTGCTGCCACAGCGGGATCGGCCGAGTCTCGTCCACGACCACAGTGGTGTCGCCGCGGACGGTTTCCATCCAGGCACCGAATTCTTCGGCATTGCTCACGGTCGCCGACAAACTCACCAGGCGTACGTCCTCGGACAAGTGCAGGATCACTTCCTCCCACACCGCCCCACGGAACCGGTCGGCCAGGTAATGCACTTCGTCCATGACGACGTGCGAAAGCCCGCGCAGTGCCTCGGAGTTGGCGTAGAGCATGTTCCGCAGGACTTCGGTGGTCATGACGACCACCGGTGCGTCGGAGTTGATACTCGAATCACCCGTCAGCAGACCGACTTCGCCGGGGCCGTACCGCTCGACGAGTTCGGCGTACTTTTGATTGCTCAACGCTTTGATCGGCGTCGTGTAGAAACACTTGCAGCCCGCCGCCAGAGCCAGGTGGACAGCGAACTCGCCGACCACGGTCTTGCCTGCACCGGTCGGCGCGCAGACAAGGACGCCGTGGCCCGCTTCGAGCGCAACGCATGCCTTCACCTGGAATGGATCGAGTTCGAACTTCAGGCTGGACGCGAACGTGCTCAGTTCACTCTTGTTCATAACCACCTCGTCAGGGTTTCACACGCCGCCGACGTGGTGGCACGGCGCTCAGAGAGTGTCAGTGAAATCCTGGCCGGGCGCGTTGTCGCCGGCGGTGTCGGATTTCTCCGCGACCGGAGCCTTGGACTTGGACTTACGTCCGAACAATCCACTCGATTCGGCCTTGGGTTTGGTCGGATTGTCGAAAGCCTCGTTCAGATCGGACGGAGCCGAGATGGAGGAAGCTTCCTCGTCGGACAGTGCGCCCCAGTCTTCACCGGCTCGCTTGGCCTTACGTTTGTCGTTGAGGCGAGCGATCTGGACCGCGACCTCGAAGAGAAGCGTCAGAGCCAGCGCGAGCGCCAACATCGAGAACGGATCCGACCCTGGCGTGGCAACTGCAGCGAATACGAAGAGCCCGAAGATCAATCCTCGACGCCAGGCCTTCAAACGCTCGTACGTCAGAATGCCGGCAAAGTTCAACACGACGACGAGCAGTGGAATTTCGAAGCTGACGCCGAAGATGAGCAGCAGATTGATGATGAAGCCGAAGTACTCCGAACCACTGAGCGCGGTGATCTGGACGTTGTCACCGATGGTCAGGAGGAAGTGCAAAGCCTTCGCCACGACGAGGTACGCCAGGATTGCGCCGAGAATGAAGAGAGCGGCACCTGCGGTGACGAATCCGACCGCGTAGCGACGCTCTTTGGCGTAGAGGCCCGGGGTGATGAATGCCCACAATTGGTAAAGCCACACAGGGCAGGCAAGAACGATGCCGGCGGTGAGCGCCACTTTGAATCGCAGCATGAACTGCTCGAACGGCCCGGTCGCCAGCAATCGGCACGCGTCGTCGGTGCTGAGGTTGGCGCGACTCTCGGACGGAAGCTCACAGTACGGTCCGCGAAGCAGATCGCCCAGACTTTCGAGACCGAGTATCGAGTGTGAATACCAGAAGAAGCCGAACGCCGTGGTGATGATCACGCCGAGGAATGCGAACAACAAACGAGTCCGCAATTCGTACAGGTGGTCGACCAACGACATGGTGCCGTCTGGGTTGACCTTCCGCTTGCGGTTACGCGGGTCTAACGGAATACGCACTGTGCATCCTGGTCTTGGTCAGCAGACAACCGGGGTGAACGAATATTTCACCCCGGCTAGAACGCAGTGTGTACTAGAGCGGCTTGACTTCGGTCGGCTGCGCAACAGGTGCTGCTGCACCGTTTGCGACCACCGCGGTGTTGGCCGTCGGCAACTGTGCTGGAGCAGGCTGTGCGACCGGCGCGCTTGCGGGCGCCGCATCGTCGTTCTGCATTTCCTTGACTTCGCTCTTGAAGATGCGGAGGGAACGACCCAGACCGCGTGCTGCATCGGGAAGCTTCTTCGACCCGAACAGAATTACGACGACAACAGCGACAATCAGCCAATGCATCGGCTGCATTGCACCCATAACGACCTCCCATGATCAGATTCCTCGATGCTACCGGACACAACCGGCGCTCGGAGGTGCCAAAGCACTTACTTCAGCTACCTTTTACCTGTTTGTTTCCTGCGAACTCACTGAACGTGAAGTTGCCCGAAGTTTTACGAACCGATTACGTCATAGGCGTCGAGCGCCGCAACGGCTCGATCATGGACTTCGGAGACCAGTTCCGGCGGATGAAGGACCCGAACGCCCTCACCGAATCCCAACACCAGCCTTGCCATCCATTCAAGTGTTCCGAAACTCATCGTCGCCTCGACCGACCCGTCGTCGTTCACGTGCTCGACGTCCAACGGGTAGTAGTCGAGCATCCACACCCACTCTTTGGTGATGAACAACCGCGCTTCCGGAAGGGAACCGTCGCCGCTGAACAATTCGAGATTCGAATCCTCCTCGAGGGCCTGCGGCGGCGGGTCGGCGGGCTCGTCGAGTTGGACGGCGGCGTCGATCCGATCGAATCTGAACAACCGCACGCCCTCGGCTTGACGGCACCACGCCTGAAGGTAGCTGTAGTTGTCGACCAACACGATACGAACGGGGTCGACGATGCGCTCGGAGACCGCGTCACGCGAGGCCGAGTAATACGTCAATCGCAGGGCGGTCTTGTCTGCGAGCGCGGCTCTGACCGTCGCTGCTATCGGGTCTTCGGCGATGTCCGGCGCAGGCGATGTGTCCCGGTCCTGACCGATGGCTCGTGCCGCGGCCGAGCCTGCTGCGTCCTCGATCTTCGCGATGGCACGCTGCGCCGAGGACGGATCGACCATGCCGGGCATTTCCACCAAGGACCGCAGGGCGATCAGCAACGCCGTCGCCTCCGTCGAGGTGAGGCGCAACGGGCGATCGATCCCGGCCGAGAACGTGACCTCGATACTTTCCTCGGAGAAGGACAGGTCGATGAGATCACCGGGACCGTAACCGGGCAGTCCGCACACCCACAGTTGATTGAGGTCGGTCATCAGTTGAGTGGTGCTGACACCGAGCTCCTCGGCGGCCTCGGCGGGACTGATGCCAGGATTCGCGATGAAGTACGGCACGAGGTTGAGCAGCCGTGCCAACCGCGACGACAGTCGATTGCTCATCAGTGGTCCCCCTGTCCATGGCCGGTGATCGGGCTCGCCGCGGCGGCGCGCAGCTTCGCGACGACCTCAGCACGCAAATCCGGTGGGTCCAGCACCAATGCGTCCAACCCGTGACCGGCGATCAACCGAGCGGTCCATTCCCAGGATCGAACGGGGATGGCCAGCACGCTGCCGTCGCGATCGGTCAACCGCCGTTCGGACGACGACGTCGCAAGCCGCCGAAGCTCATGGGCGCGGCCGTCTGCGACCCATACCGTAGCCGTCCCGGTCACGACGCCCGAACCGGTCACGCGATCGACGACCTCGCGAAGGTCGACACCTTCAGGTTTGTGAACCGAACCGGCCGGGCCGAACTCCCTGACGTCGTCACCGATCCGTGAGAGCCGGAAGGTCCTCACCGCATCACGGTCGACGTCGTGCCCGACCAGGTACCACTTGCCGTTGTGCGTGACGACGCCCCACGGCTCGACGGTGCGCTCGGTGAACGGTTCGTTCAATGCGCCGCGGTGCTGAAAATGAACTGCTCGGCCGGCGTCGACCGCTGCAAGAAGCTTGCCGAGCGCGGGCTCCGAACCGCGGGTGCGCGCGGGAATCGCGGTGACCGGGGCGGCACTGACTTCTGAGTCGACCTGGACGCCGGCCGCTCGGAGTTTGAGTAGTGCACTCTGGGCTGCCGAAATCAGTTCCGGCGACTCCCACAACTGCACCGCGACGGCGACTGCAGCAGATTCCTCGCTGGTGAGGTCCACGTCCGGAAGCTCGTAGGCATTGCGATTGATCCGATACCCCTCGACGGTCGAGAACCGTCCTGCCAGACCGGTTTCCAACGGGACACCCAGGTCACGAAGTTCGTTCTTGTCGCGCTCGAACATGCGACTGAACGCTTCGTAGTTCGCGGAATCGTTGTACCCGGCCACACTGTCACGGATTTTCTCCGCCGTGAGGAACTGTCTGGTGGACAGCAATGCGATCACCAGGTTCATCAACCGCTCGATTTTTGATGTCGCCACGCCGAAATCCTAGTGGCTATCCGATAACCGAACGCGCGCCGGACACTTTCGTGCCCGGCGCGTCGCCGCAAAACAGACCTGCCGTCTTGTACATCTCGAAATTGAGTGCCCTACATCGAAGCGATCAAACGCTCGACACGCTCGTCGACGGAGCGGAACGGGTCCTTGCACAGCACCGTTCTCTGCGCCTGATCGTTGAGCTTGAGGTGAACCCAGTCGACTGTGAAGTCCCGGCCTGCTGCCTGGGCTGCGGTGATGAAGTCGCCCCGCAATTTGGCGCGCGTGGTCTGCGGCGGATTCTCGACGGCGTCGTCGATCGTTTCGTCCTCGGTGACCCGCTTGACCAAGCCCTTGCGCTGGAGAACGTCGAAGACACCCCGGCCGCGTTTGATGTCGTGGTACGCCAAGTCGAGCTGCGCGATCTTGGGATCGGACAGATCGAAACCGTGACGGTCCTGGTAGCGCTGGAACAGCTTGCGCTTGATGACCCAGTCGATCTCCGTGTCGACCTTCGCAAAATCCTGAGCTTCGACGGCATCGAGGGTGCGACCCCACAGGTCGACAACCTGCTCCACCTGCGGGTCCGGTTCGCGGTTACGCAGATGTTCGACTGCCTTGGCGTGGTATTCGCGTTGAATATCGAGGGCACTGGCCTGACGTCCACCAGCAAGGCGAACCGGCTTTTTACCGGTCACGTCGTGACTGACCTCGCGGATGGCACGAATCGGGTTGTCCAGCGCGAAATCGCGGAACGACACCCCGGCTTCGATCATCTCGAGCACCAGTGCGGCAGAACCGACCTTGAGCATCGTCGTCGTTTCGGCCATGTTCGAATCGCCGACGATCACGTGCAGGCGGCGGTACTTCTCGGCGTCCGCGTGCGGTTCGTCGCGGGTGTTGATGATCGGACGCGAGCGAGTGGTAGCCGACGAGACGCCCTCCCAGATGTGTTCCGCGCGCTGCGAGAGGCAGAACGTCGCGGCCTTCGGAGTCTGCAGTACCTTTCCGGCGCCGCAGATCAACTGGCGCGTGACGAGGAACGGCAACAAGACATCCGAAATGCGGGAGAACTCACCGGCGCGCGCGACGAGAAAGTTCTCGTGGCAGCCGTACGAGTTTCCGGCCGAGTCGGTGTTGTTCTTGAAGAGATAGATGTCGCCACCAATACCCTCCTCGGCGAGTCTCGCCTCGGCGTCGATCAGCAGTTCTTCGAGCACACGCTCACCGGCACGGTCGTGATTGACCAGCTGGATGAGGCTGTCGCACTCGGCCGTCGCGTACTCCGGGTGCGAACCCACATCCAGGTACAAGCGGGCTCCGTTACGGAGGAAGACGTTGGAGCTGCGACCCCACGACACGACACGACGGAAGAGGTAACGAGCAACCTCGTCGGGGCTCAGTCTCCTGTGCCCGTGAAAGGTGCAGGTAACGCCGAATTCCGTCTCGATACCCATGATTCGTCTCTGCACACTTCGACAGTACAACCAGAATGCGAGGTTCACCCGTGTACTTCGATCGCGTCGTAAGTCACGACTCGACAACGTCGGGCGGCAGCATAGTGTGACGGTGTGAGCCTTATTCGCCGAAAAGTTGTCCGAAGCGACGTCAAAGTCATGGAAAGCACTGGAGCACTGCGCCCTTCCGTGCTCGACCCGACCATGCGGTTTCTCTCCAGAGCCGCCGATCACGGCGTTTTGTGGATGGTTGTCGCCGCCTTGCTCGCGATGATCGGCGGGCGGCCCCGTAGGGCAGCAGCACGCGGGCTGCTCGCACTGGCCGGTTCCAGCGCGCTGGCCAACGGCATACTCAAGCCCCTCTTTCCCCGCCGACGCCCACCGGCACGCGTCTGGCTGAGCCCGAAGCGAGGCGTCGACATTCCGACGTCGTCCTCGTTCCCCTCCGGACATTCGTCTTCGGCCGCGGCATTCACCGCGGCAGTGGCCATGGAGTCCCCGGTTGCTGGAGCTGCTCTCGCACCACTGGCCGCAGCAGTGGCGTACTCACGCGTTCACAACGGAGTCCACTGGCCGTCCGACGTCTTCGCAGGCCTCGCGGTCGGCGGTGCTATCGCTGCCGGCACGCGTCGTTGGTGGGCGGTACGCGACGAAGAGCCCGCCGAACTCGGACCCGAGTGCGTGGTTCCCGCGCTCCCGCGCGGAGAAGGCTTGTTGGTCTTCACCAATCCTGGTTCAGGCTCCGAGGACGACGGGATCGTGGAATCGATTCGAGAACTACTACCTGCGGCGATCGTCTACGAGTTCGACGCGGACATCGACTTCGACATGCAGATCGATGCCAAGATCCCCGAGCTCTCGCCGAAAGCGTTGGGTGTATGCGGCGGCGACGGAACAGTGGTCACGGTCGCGACCGCGGCGACAAAGCACGAGCTACCACTTGCGGTTTTTCCCGGCGGAACATTGAACCATTTCGCCCGCGACGTCGGGGCGGTGAATGTCGAGGAGACCGCACAGGCAGTCGAGTCCGGTCAGGCGGCATTCGTCGACCACGCGGTGGTGCGCACGGATTCCGGAGTGACTGCACGGTTTCTCAACACAGCCAGCCTCGGTGGATACCCGGATGCTGTGCGCCTGAGGGAAAAATGGGAACCGCGTTTCGGTAAGTGGCCGGCCGCAGGAGCCGCGATGATCCGGGTTCTCGCAGCGGCGGAGCCGATGACGGTGACCATCGACGGGAAGCGGACCACAATCTGGATGCTGTTCGTCGGAAACGGGCGATACTCCCCCGCCGATCAGGTGCCGATGTCGCGTCCGGAGATGAACCGTGGACTACTCGACGTCCGCTATCTGCGCGCGGACAAGAAATTCTCGCGCTCACGTCTGCTGTTTGCGGCTGCCACAGGAACATTGGGCAGCTCGCGGGTCTACGTTCGCGAACTCGTCTCGTCGATGTCGGTCCGAGTCGCCGATTCACCGGTAGCCATCGCCACCGACGGTGAAGTGGTGGCAGACGCGCGCCGGTTCGATTTCGACACCGAACCGGGCGCGGTGGCCGTCTACCGAGTCACTCAGTAACTCCAGACCTGCAGTAACTCCCAGACCTACGGAGTATCTACGAGGGTGCGTCGCCGTTTGCCGGCGGCGCATCCTCGACTGCTGCCGGAGCTGGAAGCATCTCTTCCAAAACCGTTCCAGCGATCCGTTTGAACGCACGGCGTGGACGATTGCTGTCGAGTACGGCAACCTCGAGTGCACTCACATCGAGAGTTCGTGGTTCCGCCTCAGTGGTTCCGGCCGGTGCCGGGCCGCCCTTTTGGAGCGCCCCGACTGCAATCCGCACTGCGGATTCGAGGTCGAGGTCTCGCTGGTACGACTCGCGCATCGCCGTCACGATCGGTTCGGTCGTGCCGCCCATGACCACGAATTCCTGCTCGTCCGCGATGGATCCGTCGTACGTGATCCGGTAGAGCTGAGCCGGCGTACTGCTTCCGAAGCGACCGATCTCGGCAACACAGATCTCGACCTCGTACGGCTTGGGCTGCTCGGTGAAGATCGTTCCCAGGGTTTGTGCGTACGCATTGGCGAGCGAACGCCCGGTGACGTCCCGACGGTCGTACGAGTACCCACGCATGTCTGCGTGGACGATGCCCGCGCGGCGCAGATTCTCGAACTCGTTGTACTTGCCCACTGCCGCGAATCCGAGACGGTCGTACAGTTCGCTGACCTTGTGCAGAGCACGCGACGGATTCTCGGCGACAAAGAGCACTCCGTCGCGGTAGGTGAGAACGACGACGCTGCGCCCGCGGGCAATTCCCTTGCGCGCCAATTCCGAACGATCGCGCATGATCTGTTCGGCTGATGCGTAATACGGCATCGTCATAGCGCAGACTCCCCTTCCGGACTCACGGTCGCCGTGCGAGCCGCGACGATCTCCCTGGCGATCTCGGCAGCCCTGGTGGGCGACAACTCGACAGCGCCGGCCGAGGTGATGGTGACCGCCGTCGGATAGATCCCTCGTGTCAGATCAGGACCACCGGTAGCCGAATCGTCATCTGCCGCGTCGTACAGCGCCTCGACGGCGAACCGAAGCGCGGTGTCCTCGTCGATTCCCGGTGAATACAGCTTCTTGAGCGCCGATTTCGCGAACAGGGAGCCGGATCCGACTGCGTGATAGCCCGCGCGCTCCTCGTATCGCCCACCGACGACGTCGTAGGAGACGATGCGACCGGCGGTGGACGGATCGACCGCGTCCAGGTCGTAACCCACGAGCAGTGGCACAACCGCCAAACCTTGCATCGCTGCTCCGAGATTTCCTCGAACCATCGACGAAAGTCGATTGGCCTTGCCGTCGAACGTGAGTGGGACGCCTTCGATCTTCTCGTAATGTTCGAGCTCGACCGCGAAGAGCCGGACCAGTTCGATTGCGATCCCGGCCGTACCGGCAATACCCGCAGCCGAGTAGTCGTCCGTGACGTACACCTTCTGCACGTCACGGCTGGCGATGAGATTGCCCATCGTCGCTCGGCGATCACCCGCGAGCAGAACACCACCCGCATAGCTGATCGCGACGATGGTGGTGCCGTGCGGAGCTACGTCTCCCCCGCCCATGACAACACCTCCTGTGTCGGCGAAGCGGTTCTGCGGAAGATGCTCCGGTGCATGCACCCGAAGGTATTCCGAGAATGACGACAGATTCGAGCCGAAGCTCAACCGTGTGTCCCCGTCTGTGATCCGGGGCGCGCGATCCACCGTCACTGGCCGCCCTTCTGGACGTAGGCACGGACGAAGTCCTCGGCGTTCTCTTCCAACACGTCGTCGATCTCGTCGAGCAGGTCGTCGGTTTCTGCAGCTAGCTTCTCGCGACGTTCCTGGCCGGCACTGCCGTCGCCACCAGTGGTTTCGTCGTCTTCGCCGCCACCGGCACGCTGCGTCTGTTCTTGAGCCATCGCCGTCGACCTCCTTGTGTGAAGGGAGCTCTCGCGAGCATCCTGTTCGGCCCAGCAGAGTCGGTAACTGATCCCGCTCGGACCTTCACCCTACCGAGCGGCACCGTCAGGTGTGGAGAGACGCGACGGCGAGCCGCATCGGCTGATTTCAGTGAGTGAGCTGATCAACCAGTTCCGCGGCGCTGTCCACGGAGTCGAGCAACGCTCCGACGTGCGCTTTGGTACCTCGAAGCGGCTCGAGGGTGGGGATACGGATCAACGATTCACCGCCGAGATCGAAGATGACCGAATCCCAGCTCGCGGCCGCGATATCGGCCCCGAATCGGCGTAGGCACTCGCCCCGGAAGTATGCGCGAGTGTCGGTGGGAGGGTTCGTGACCGCGTCGAGAACCTGCTGTTCGGTGACAAGCCGCTCCATGGAGCCGCGAGCAACCAGGCGGTTGTACAGGCCCTTGTCGAGTCGCACGTCGGAGTACTGCAGATCCACCAGATGCAATCGCGGCGCCGACCACGCGAGTCCCTCACGATTGCGGAACCCTTCGAGCAGACGCAGTTTGGCCGGCCAGTCGAGGATGTTCGCGCACTCCATGGGATCGCGCTCGAGGAGATCGAGAACCATCGCCCACTTGGCGACGATATCGTCCGCTCGCGGATCACGATCGGTCTCACGGTCGAGGAACTTCGAGACACGTTCGAGGTAAATGCGTTGCAGCGCAAGCCCTGTCAGTTCACGTCCGTCGGCCAGCGCAACGGTCTTGCGCAGAGTGGGGTCGTGACTGATGTGGTGGACGGCCGTGACCGGACGCGCCAGTTGCAGATCGGTGAGGTCGACACCTGCCTCGATCAGGTCGAGTACCAGCGCCGTTGTTCCAACCTTGAGGTACGTCGACATCTCCGCGAGGTTCGCGTCACCGATGATGACGTGCAGGCGGCGATACTTGTCCGCATCCGCGTGCGGTTCGTCGCGGGTGTTGATGATTCCGCGCTTGAGAGTGGTCTCGAGGCCTACTTCGACCTCGATGTAGTCGGATCGCTGCGAAAGCTGGAATCCGGCCTCGTCGCCGGACTGACCGAGACCCACACGACCGGAACCGCAGATCACCTGCCGGGACGCGAAAAACGGCGTCAATCCTGTCACGATCGAGGCGAACGGGGTCTCACGTGAGCAGAGGTAGTTCTCGTGCGTGCCGTACGAGGCACCCTTGCCGTCGACGTTGTTCTTGTACAGCTGGAGCCGAGGCGCACCCGGCACGCTGGATGCGTGCCGCGCAGCCGCTTCCATGACGCGTTCGCCGGCCTTGTCCCAGATCACGGCGTCGAGCGGGTCGGCGACCTCGGGCGCCGAATACTCCGGATGGGCGTGATCGACGTACAACCGTGCCCCGTTGGTGAGAATCATGTTCGCGGCGCCGATCTCGTCCGCGTCGATCACCGGCGCGGGACCGCTCATTCGCCCCAGATCGAAGCCTCGGGCATCTCGCAGCGGAGATTCGACCTCGTAATCCCAGCGTGTGCGCTTGGCCCGTGGCACGCCCGCTGCGGCGGCGTAGGCAAGCACCGCCTGGGTTGAAGTGAGAATCGGATTCGCCGACGGCTCACTGGGTGAAGATATTCCGTATTCGACCTCGACACCGATGATCCGCTGCATGACACCAGAGCCTATGTGATTGCGGCGCGGCACCCACAGGCGTGGCACAGTTGGAGGAATGCACCAACCTCTCACCGCAGACCTGAATCCCGCGGACGAGGTAGTCGCCGTGTACGACCGGACGGGTAATCCGATCGGCCGAGCACCACGTTCGGTCGTCTACTCGGGTGGGCTCTGGCACGCGAGTGCGGGCGTCCTGGTTCGTACCGGGGACGGCTCCCGCATCTACGTCCATCGCCGAACCGACACGAAAGCGGTGTTCGGGGGCTATCACGACTGTCTGGCCGGAGGTGTCGTCGATCCAGGTGAGACGCCGCAGGAAACTGCGATCCGTGAAGTCGGTGAAGAACTCGGAATCTTCGGAACGGCAGACCAGCCACTCCAACTGACGGAGATCGCTCGAAAATCCTGGGACGGCGAGTGGAACAACTCTCCGTTGCGCTGTCACCTGTTTGCGTTCGAACTCAGATACGACGGGCCGATGGCACATCAGCCCAGCGAGATCGCCGAAGGTTGGTGGTGGACGCCGAAAGAACTCGGCGCCCACCTGCAGGACCCGTCGTGGCCGTTCGTTCCGGACTCACGCGCGCTGCTGGCCGACTATTGCTGGAGCTGAACACCGCTGGGACTGAACACCGCTGGGACTGAACACTGGTGGGACCTGTGATCAGCCCGGGGTGATCGCCGAGAGCCAAGCAGCGAACGCGCTGGGGTTGCGGGTCTGCGCGAGAACGCGTCCTGGGCCGGTGAAGTCGAAGACAAATCCTTCACCGGACTTCATCGACTGAATGGTGCGCCCCTGAACGGCGCGCCGCATGTTGAAATTCATGCCGAGGTCGTAGGCGACCACGTGACCGGTATCGATCGTGACTGTCTCGCCTGGCTGCAAGTCGATGACGTCGATCGCGCCGTAGACGGCCAGCACTACTTCACCGTCGCCACTTGCCCGCAGGCCGAATCCTCCCTCACCGCCGAAGAGGTTGGACATGCCGCCCCACTTGGACTCGACCGTCACACCGTAGGAGTTGGCCAACCAGGTTCCACGGTTGAGGAAGAACGGGCGATCAGAGGTGATGGTCAGCGGGATCAGATCTCCGGGAAGCACACCAGTCACGTCGACCCAACCACCTTGCGGCGGAGCGGTATACGTCGTGACGAAAAATGATTCGCCGCTCAGCATCGACCGCTTGAGTCCCTGCAGGACGCCGCCCTGCGCCTTCGCTTCGAGAACTACGCCGGCAGAATGCGCGAGCATCGCCCCGCTCTCCACGCGCAGCGGTTCGCCGGGCGCGAGGTAGCAGCGAGCGACAGTGGACGACGGATTGTGTCGAAGATGTATCTGCACGGCGGGACTCTAAACCAGCGCGACCGACCGGTCCAATCGCAACGAAGTCAACGGCAGCGACGCAGAGATCGGGCCGACAACTCTCGCGGAGTGGCCGGCCCGATCGATCTTCGTTTCGCTACAGGTACTGGCCCGTGTTCGACTCTGTGTCGATCGCGCGGCTGGCACTGGCGTTCTTGCCGGTGACGAGAGTGCGGATGTAGACGATCCGCTCACCCTTCTTGCCCGAAATACGTGCCCAGTCATCAGGATTGGTGGTGTTGGGCAGATCCTCGTTCTCGGCGAACTCGTCGACGATGGAATCGAAGAGGTGCTGCACACGCAAGCCCGGAGCACCGGTGTCGAGTACCGACTTGATCGCGTACTTCTTGGCGCGGTCGACGATGTTCTGGATCATCGCACCCGAGTTGAAGTCCTTGAAGAACAGAACTTCCTTGTCGCCGTTGGCGTAGGTGACCTCGAGAAAACGATTCTCTTCGCTCTCCGCGTACATGCGATCGACGACGCGAACGATCATCGCCTTCAAGCAGGCGGTGCGATCGCCACCGAACTCGGCGAGGTCGTCCGCATTGATCGGCAGACCGTCCACCAGGTACTTCGAGAAGATGTCCTGAGCGGATTCCGCGTCGGGGCGCTCGATCTTGATCTTCACGTCCAGTCGGCCCGGACGCAGGATGGCCGGGTCGATCATGTCCTCACGGTTGGAAGCGCCGATGACGATGACGTTCTCGAGCCCTTCCACACCGTCGATCTCGCTGAGCAGCTGCGGAACGACCGTTGTCTCCACGTCGGAAGAGACTCCCGAACCACGGGTACGGAAGATCGAGTCCATCTCGTCGAAGAAGACGATCACCGGAGTGCCCTCGGACGCCTTCTCACGAGCACGCTGGAAGATCATCCGAATGTGACGCTCGGTTTCGCCGACGAACTTGTTCAGAAGTTCCGGGCCCTTGATGTTCAGGAAGTAGGACTTGGCGTCCTTGCTGTCCTGACCGCGGGCTTCTGCGATCTTCTTGGCCAACGAGTTGGCGACGGCCTTGGCGATGAGCGTCTTGCCGCAACCAGGCGGACCGTAGAGCAGTACACCCTTCGGCGGCCTCAGCGAGTACTCGTGGAACAGATCCTTGTGGAGGAACGGGAGTTCGACGGCATCACGGATCTGCTCGATCTGACGCCCGAGACCACCGATGTCGTCGTAGTGAACGTCCGGAACTTCCTCGAGAACCAGATCTTCGACCTCGGCCTTCGGGATGCGCTCGAAGGCGTACCCGGCCTTGGTGTCGACGAGCAACGAGTCGCCCGGACGCAGTTTCCTGGTCGGAGAATCGGCGTCGTACGCGATGATGTCGGCTTCGGGGTCGGCGAAGACGGCTGCCAACGGCGCTGCGAGCCAGACGATGCGCTCTTCGTCGGCATGACCGACCACCAGTGCGCGCAAGCCGTCGTCGAGTACCTCACGGAGCGTGCTGATCTCACCGACCTGCTCGTAGGTGCCGGCCTCGACGATGGTGAGTGCCTCGTTGAGGCGAACCGTCTGCCCGAGGGCGAGGGTGTCCGTGTCGATGTTCGGTGAGCACGTCAACCGCATCTTGCGACCCGACGTGAACACGTCGACGGTCTTGTCCTCGTGTACCGAGAGAAGGACTCCGTAACCGCTCGGCGGTTGACCGAGTCTGTCGACTTCTTCACGAAGCGCGATGAGCTGCTGACGGGCCTCTTTGAGGGTGTCCATCAACTTGCTGTTTCGGATGGACAACGAGTCCACCTTCGACTCCAGCTCACGCACCTGCTCCGGCGATTGTGCAAGTTGTCGGCGCAGTACTTGTGCTTCCACTCGTAGCGCGTGGAGTTCTTCTGCTGCCGCAACCGAATCCGGGTTCTCTGTCGAGCTCATGTGCGTCTCCTCCCAGTGCGATCCATCAACGCTACCGGCATAAGGCCCCAACTGTCGCCAGACACGGTGCGCGAGTGCGAATTCACACCTGCGCGCGGACCGTGCCGACTGGTCTCGAGCCAGAATTTGGTCATGTTAGCCTTGCCTACAAGATGGAGACAGCGCCTGTCTCTCTTTACAACGAAAGGTAACGCTGTGATCATCCGCAAGACTCTCATCAGCGCTTGTGCTGTCGCTGCCGTCCTGACCATGGGTGCATGCAGCTCGGACGACAACAAGGATTCGACGGCTGCAAGTTCGACTTCCGCCGCCGCCTCGAGCACCACGGCGAAGGCCTCGGCTTCCGCCACGACGTCAGCTGCCGCTGCCGCAGCGGCTCCGACGGCCGAGGAGCTCAACGCTTCGCTCGTCGCTCTGATCGATCCGGCCAAGCCGATCGAGGAGAAGACCGCTCTGGTGGTCGACGGAACCAAGCGTCAGGCCAACATCGAGACGATGAGTGCTGCGCTGGGCGGTAACCCTGCCTACGCGATCACGTTCAACGTGGACAACGTCAAGGTCGACGGTCAGACCGCAACCGCAGACGTCGCCGTCGTCAGCCCGCACGGCGCCGCCCCGGCCACCCCGTGGACCTGGGAGCTCGAAGACGGCTCCTGGAAGCTGTCCGACACCTCGGCTTGCGTGCTCCTGGAAATGGGCCGCGCTTCCTGCACCGCATAACTTCCAGCTACTACAAGAGCGGCGATCCGGATACCGGATCGCCGCTCTTGTTGTTTTCGTGTGACTACTTGGCCGCGGTGTTCGAGCCCTTGCCCGCACGCCGCTGCGGCTTCGGGGTGACAGTTCCTTCGGCGAGACGACGAGCGCTCACGAGGAACGCGGTGTGGCCTTGCATCCGATGTTCGGGGCGCACCGCCAATCCGACGACGTGCCAACCGCGCACGATCGATTCCCACGAGCGTGGCTCGGTCCAGCATTCCTGCTCGCGCATCGCCTCGACGACCTTCGAGAGCTGAGTAACGGTCGCGACGTAGACGATCAACACGCCGCCCGGCACGAGTGCCTTCGAGACGGCGGGCAGGACGTCCCACGGGGCCAGCATGTCGAGGACGACGCGATCGACCTTGCCTCCGTGCGCTTCCGGATCGAACTCGGCGAGATCGGCGATGGTCAGTTCCCAGTTCGGCGGACGTTCCCCGAAGAAGGTCTCGACGTTGCGAACCGCATGTTCGGCATGATCGTCGCGGACCTCGTAGGAGATGACCTTGCCCTCGGGTCCGACGGCACGCAGCAGCGAACATGTCAGTGCGCCGGAGCCGGCTCCGGCCTCGAGCACGCGTGCTCCTGGGAACACGTCGCCTTCGTGGACGATCTGAGCTGCGTCCTTCGGGTAGATGACCTGGGCACCGCGCGGCATGGACAGCACGTAGTCCACCAGTAGGGGGCGCAGTGCGAGATAGGGCGTGCCGTTGACCGACTTGACGACGCTGCCCTCGTCGGCACCGATCAGATCGTTGTGAACGATTCCGCCCTTGTGGGTGTGGTATTCGCGGTTCGCCTCGAGAACGATCGTGTAGTGGCGTCCCTTGCCGTCGGTCAGCTGTACTCGGTCGCCGACGCGGAACGGACCTGACGGCCGCTTGCCCGGCGCAGTGAGATCAGTTTCTGGAAGCTCTTGTTCGGGAATCTCGGCGACAGCGGGCTGCACAACCTCATCCACTTCGGTCGTGCCTTCTTCTGGTTGCAGCTCGTTCGCCATGCGCAGATGATCCCTGTTCGCTTGTTTCCGGTGTCCTCGCCACCGGCTCCGACGGAGTTGTCGGACCAACCGCATAGCCTGCCAGGTGTGAGCTCTGTCGAATTGCCAACCCCCACTCCAACGGGTGCAACATCACACGAGCGCCCGCGTAGTCGGCCGGCGCTCTCTCCGTCTCGGGCGGGTGACTACAAACAATGCCCCCTGCTCTATCGCTTCCGAGCAGTCGACAGAATTCCGGAAACGCCAACCAGAGCCCAGGTCAGAGGCACCGTCGTACACGCGGCACTGGAAGCACTGTTTGCACTCCCGACCGGTCACCGGGTTCCGGATCGCGCAGCCGAACTCGTCCGTCCCGCGTGGGAACGTGTCAGTGCCGAGTCTCCCGAGGCCGCTGACCTTGTTCCGGAGGGCGAGCTGGATTCGTTCCTCGACGAAGTCGGCAAGCTCGTCGCGACGTACTACACGCTCGAAGATCCCACTCGATTCGATGCCGAGGCGTGCGAGGTCTACGTCGAGACCGAATTGGAGAACGGCGTTCGACTCCGCGGCTTCGTCGACCGGATAGACGTTGCACCGACGGGTGAGTTGCGGGTGGTCGACTACAAGACCGGAAAAGCGCCTCGCGAGTTCACCGAATCCAAGGCGCTCTTCCAGATGAAGTTCTACGCGCTCGTACTGCTGCGCACTCGCGGAATCGTTCCCGCACAACTGCGCCTGATCTATCTGGCCTCCGGCTCGATTCTCACGTACGCCCCGGATCACGACGAGCTCATCCGATTCGAGCGAACCCTCTCCGCCATCTGGAAAGCGATCCTCGCGGCAGGTGCGACCGGAGACTTCAGACCCAAGCCTGGCAAACTGTGCGACTGGTGCGATCACAAGTCACTGTGCCCTTCGTTCGGCGGAACACCTCCGCCGTATCCAGGTTGGCCGGACCTGCTGAGCACCGAACCTGTTGCCGCAAAGGAGAATTCATAACATGACGGACAGTTCGTACTACCGCTACCTCGGAACGACGGAGGAAGGGCACGAGCGGTTCGCGAGCACGCAGGCAACTGTCAGCATCTGGGGCCCGACACTGCAGCACGGCGCTCCCCCGTCGGCGCTGTTGGTACGAGCCCTCGAGCGGTGCGGTGCGCGCGACGAAACCCGTCTGACGCGCGTCGTCGTCGAGATTCTCGGACCGATTCCGATTGCCGACCTCGAAGTCCGGTCCTGGATCGAACGACCCGGTCGCCGAATCGAATTGATCGTCGCCGAACTGTGGGCAACCACCGCCGATGGATCTGCACGCGCGGTTGCGCGCGGTACGGCGTGGCGGATGGAGACGGTGGATACCGGCGACGTCGTCCACGTAGTCGATCCCCCGCTCGAACCCCGCGACAGCGGCACCCCGGGCGTTCTCGAGGGTCTGTGGAGCGTCGGCTATCTCAAGACCCTCGACTGGTCCTGGATTGCTCCGATCGGGTGCGTGGGAACCGGCAAGGTATGGGCGCGCCCCAAGCCAGAGCTGGTCGAGGGTGAGAAGATGTCTGCTCTCGAGCGTTTGTTCGCGGTGGCCGACATCTCAAACGGGGTCGGCGCCAAGCTCGACCCGGAGCACTGGACGTTCCTCAACACCGATCTCACGGTGCATATCTTCCGTGTGCCCGAGGGAGAGTGGGTCGGTGTCGCCGCCGAAACCACAACGGGTCCGGACGGCGTCGGCATGTGTGCGGGCGTGCTCTACGACGAGCAGGGTGCCGTGGGCCGTATCGCCCAGACTTTGCAGATTCGCGCCCGTTCCTGATTTCCAGGAACGGGCGCGAATGCGCGTAAATCTATTCAGGCAGTGATCAGAAAGCGCGTACCGAGCGGATGTTCGACGCGAGGATGGCCTTGGCACCGAGTTCGGCCAAGGCATCCATCACCTGGTTGTGTCCCTTGATCGGGACCATCGCGCGAACCGCGACCCAGTCGGGATCGGCCAACGGCGAGAGCGTTGGCGACTCCATACCGGGTGTCATCTTGATGGCGTCGTCGAGGATGGTGCGCGGGCAGTCGTAGTCGATCATCAGATTCTGCTGCGCGAAGACAATTCCGCGAACGCGTTCGATGAGCTGATTGCGGGCGGGATCGTCCTGCGGAGCGCCGGTGCGCTCGATCAGGACACCTTCGGAATCGCAGAGCGATTCACCGAAAGCCACGAGGTTGTGTTGGCGGAGAGTACGGCCCGATCCGACCACGTCGGCGATCGCGTCGGCGACGCCGAGCTGAATCGAGATTTCCACTGCTCCGTCGAGACGGATGACGGTGGCGTCGAGTCCGCGATCTGTGAGGTCCTTCCGGACCAGGTTCGGGTACGACGTTGCAATGCGCAGGCCGGACAGATCCTCGACGGCCCAGTCCTTGCCGGCCGGTGCTGCGTAACGGAACGACGAACGGCCGAAGCCCAGTGACAGACGCTCGGATACGGGAGCACCCGAGTCGCCGGCGAGATCACGACCGGTGATGCCGAGATCCAGCTCACCGGAGCCGACGTAGATCGCAATGTCCTTGGGGCGCAAGAAGAAGAACTCGACCTGATTGGCCGGATCCAGGACCGTCAGATCACGGGAATCGGTGCGTCGACGGTAGCCGGCCTCGCTGAGAATCTCGGCGGCGGACTCGGACAGTGAGCCTTTGTTGGGAACTGCTACGCGCAGCATGGTGGATGTCCTTTCGGAAGGTGTGGGTGACGTGAGACGACATGAATCGGAAGCCCTGGACGAGCGAGACGGAGTACACCTCGCTGGTCAGCTCCGATCACAGATGTCGGTACACGTCCTCGAGGGTCAGTCCGCGACCGACCATCAACACCTGCGTCCAGTACAGCAGCTGGGAAATTTCCTCGGCGAGCTGCTCATCGCTCTGGTATTCCGCAGCGATCCACACTTCACCGGCTTCCTCGATGACCTTTTTGCCCTGAGCATGCACACCGGCGTCGAGGGCGGCGACAGTGCCGGACCCCTCGGGGCGAGTAGCAGCGCGCTCGGTCAATTCGGCGAACAAGGATTCGAAGGTCTTCACGGGTAGCTATTCTTTCACGAGGACGGAAGCGGTTTTCACACGCCCACGAACAGCGGTGTTCACAGGCCTGCGTCGAGGCTGCGCGAACTCACGAACCTGCGGGTCTGCCCGGTGATCGGATCCGGGTACTCCAACGCTCGCGCCAACAATCGCAACGGAGTCGAGAAGTCACCGGGCACTGCGGGCAGATACTCCGGATAGTAGTTGTCACCGACGATCGGGACGCCCAGCGAGTTGAGGTGCAGCCGAAGCTGATGGGTCCGGCCGGTCCGTGGGAGCAACCTGTATCGCCCGAGCGTCCGGCCGGCCGAGTCGGTGATCACCTCGATCAGTTCGATCGACGTCTCACTGTTCGGCTCGCCCGCGATTTCGGTAGCCGTCATCTCGCCGTGAACTTTGTTGATGCGGCTGCGCACCGTGCGAGGGAAAGTCAGTTCCGGATCGAAGCCCGCAATCGCCTCGTACTCCTTGACGATCCGCTGCTCGGCAAAAAGTTCCTGGTACGGCCGTCGTAGGTCCGGTGTCACGGTGAACACGATGACACCCGCCGTCATCCGGTCGAGGCGGTGAACTGGCGCAAGATCCGGAAGGTCCAGGTCACGACGCAGGCGCACGACTGCGCTTTCGACGATGTGCGCTCCCCGTGGAATGGTCGCCAGGAAGTGCGGTTTGTCGATCACGAGAATCGAGTCGTCGCGGTACAAGATCTCGATCTCGTGCGGAACCGGAATCTCGGGGGCCGGCTCGCGGTAGAAGTACACGAACCGGGTCGGCTGATAGGGCGTTCGGCTCGTGATCTTCCGCCCGTGCTCGTCGACGACGTCCCCGGCGCTGACGAGGTCCGCCCACAGGTCCCGCTCCCCGGGATGCTCGCCGACCAGGTGCTCGAGGACGGTCCGCGCCGACGACTCCGCCGGCATCCGCAGCCGGTCAGGTCCGAGACCGTTTCGGATCGGCAACGGAGCCTTGGGCACAGCTCAGTCCTGCTCGAGGTCTGGTGAACAACTCTCGCAGAGCAATTCGAGGGTTCGGCCGTCGCCGTCGATCCGGTTGCGGTACCGCGGGGTCGGAGTACCACAATCGACACACACGCCGAGTGTCTTGGCTTCGGATGAGAACTCGATGTTCATCCGCTTGTCGAACACGTACAGGGAACCGTCCCAGAGGCCGCGGTCGCCGAAAGTCTCGCCGTAACGGACGATTCCGCCGTCCAACTGATAGACCTCGTCGAAGCCACGTGAGCGCATCAGCGAAGACAACACCTCACAGCGCACTCCGCCGGTGCAGTACGTGACCACGGCTTTGCCCTTGAGATGGTCGTATTTGCCACTGTCGAGTTCGTTGACGAAATCCCGAGTGGTGGCGACGTCCGGAACTATCGCATCTCGGAAACGGCCGATCTCGGCTTCGAAGGCATTGCGCCCGTCG
The DNA here is from genome assembly GCF_011290655.1 of Rhodococcus sp. D-46. Lineage (NCBI taxonomy): Bacteria > Bacillati > Actinomycetota > Actinomycetes > Mycobacteriales > Nocardiaceae > Rhodococcus > Rhodococcus sp. D-46. Next base: position 295,329 of record NZ_JAANTF010000009.1, read on the forward strand.
AAGAACACGACGTCGTCACCGCGAGTGTCGACGAGTTCGTGTAGTTCCTTGGGCACCAGGTGAACTCCTCCGCCGACGACACCGTTCTCGTCGACTTTCAGCTCGTCGGGGGCACCGAACGTCACGATCTCCGAGCGTGCCTTGACACTCAGACGAGGGAAATCGTTCCCGAGGCCGTCCGACCACTTGATGTCAGCGGTACGGAAGGGTTCGTAACCACGCGTACCACGGACATATCGCTTGACATCCTCGATGTCTCCGCCGACCGTCGCGTTGATCCCGTGCGGCGAGACGATGATCCGGCCCGTCAGGTTGTTGGACTCGGCCAGGCTGTGCTGCCACAGCTTGATCGCTTCCGGGTCCGCCAACGGCGTGAACTGGTAGAAGAGAACAATTTTCGGAATAGCCACAGCAAATCCAGCCTAACGTGCCGCGCTCGAGTGAACGTCGTGAAGATCGTGAATGGACAAGTCCAACAGGGACTCTCGAAACACGCGTCCAGGGCCGGCGGGGACGTCGACCTCACACGGAACGACGAGCACCGCGCAACCCGCAGCGCTGGCCGACGCCGTGCCGGTCGGCGAGTCCTCGATCGCGAGGCACTGCGCCGGCTCGAGTCCGAGCAGATGCGCGCCGCGCAGGTACGGATCCGCTGCCGGTTTCCCGTTGGGGACCTCGTCGCCACACACCGAATGGTCGAAGAACTCACGGCCGAGCATGCCGAGTGCCCGATCGACCAGAACTCGCTCGGTGTTGGTGACCAGTGCAGAACGCAGACCACCGTCACGCACGGTCGACAGTGCGTCGCGAGCACCCGGCCGCCAGGTCACGCCGTCCTCGAAAAGATCGCCGACGCGGGTGTACATCCAGTCCTTCGCCTCGGCGATGGCATCGGGATGCTTCTCCAGGCCGAGCGCGTCGAACACCGTCGCAAGGGCGAAGGGACTCGACGCACCGATGACGGCAACGCGTGTCGCTTCCGTCATCGGTCCGCCCAGGCGTAGGGACAGCTCACGAAGCGCGATGTCCCACAGCTTCTCCGAATCGAGCAGGGTGCCGTCCATGTCCCACAGGACACCACCGAGCGTTGATTCGGATACTTCGGTCAACAACTCAGACATTGAAATACTTTGCTTCCGGGTGGTGCAGGACAAAAGCGTCCGTGGACTGCTCGGGATGCAGCTGCAGCTCCTCGGACAATTCGACGCCGATTCGTTCGGGTTCGAGCAACGCAACCAACTTGGCTCGATCCTCGAGATCCGGGCACGCGCCGTATCCGAACGAATAACGAGCGCCGCGGTACTCGAGATCGAAGTAACCGGCAACCTCGGTGGGATCCTGCTCCGCGACGGTGTGACCCTCGGGAAGCACTAGCTCTTCACGGACGCGTCGATGCCAGTACTCGGCCAGAGACTCCGTGAGCTGGACACCGATTCCGTGAACCTCGAGGTAATCGCGGTACGAGTTCGATGCGAACAACTCGTTGGCGAAGTCCGCGATCGGCTGACCCATCGTCACCAACTGGAACGGGAGTACGTCGACCTGCCCGGTGGCCTCGGCGTCCTTGCGCGAGCGAACGAAGTCCGCGATGCACAGGAAGCGGTCGCGGTGCTGGCGCGGGTAGGTGAATCGGAACCTTTCGGGTGCATCCGGTTTCGGCTCGGTGAGCACGATGACGTCGTCGCCCTCCGAGATCGCCGGGAAGTACCCGTACACGACCGCGGCATGCGCGAGGATACCCTCGGACGTCAGCCGATCGAGCCAGTACCGAAGTCGCGGACGACCTTCCGACTCGACCAGTTCCTCGTACGTCGGACCATCGCCCTTGCGCTGACCGCGAAGGCCCCACTGGCCGAGGAAAAGAGCGCGCTCGTCGAGCAGCCCCGAGTACTCGGACAGCGAGATTCCCTTGACGATGCGCGAGCCCCAGAAGGGAGGTGTCGGCACCGCGATGTCGGTTGCGACATCGGAACGCTCCGGCAGGACCACGGGAACCGCTGCAGCCTTACGCTTTTCGGCGATGCGCTTGGAACGCTCGTGACGTGCCTTACGCTCGGCAGCCTTCTCGCGAGCAGCGATGGCCTCCGGGCTGTCCGGCGCCGGGCCGCCACCACGCTTGGTCGTCATGATCTGGTCCATCAAGTTCAGACCCTCGAAGGCGTCGCGGGCATAGCTGACGTCGCCCTCGTACACCTCCTGCAAGTCGTTCTCGACGTAGGAGCGCGTGAGCGCCGCACCACCGAGCAGAACCGGGAACTTCTCGGCGACTCCGCGTGCGTTGAGTTCCTGGAGGTTTTCCTTCATCACGACAGTGGACTTCACGAGCAGTCCAGACATGCCGATCACGTCGGCTTTCTTGTCCAACGCGACGTCGAGGATGGTCGCGATCGGCTGCTTGATACCGATGTTGACGACCTCGTAGCCGTTGTTGCTCAAGATGATGTCGACCAGGTTCTTGCCGATGTCGTGAACGTCGCCCTTGACGGTCGCGATCACGATGCGACCCTTGCCGTCCTCGTCGCTCGCTTCCATGTGCGGTTCGAGGAATGCCACGGCAGCCTTCATGACCTCGGCCGACTGCAACACGAACGGCAACTGCATCTGTCCGGAGCCGAACAGCTCGCCGACGGTCTTCATGCCCGAGAGCAAGGTCTCGTTGATGATGGCCAGTGGAGGCTTGATCGTCATCGCCTCGGTGAGGTCGTCGTCGAGGCCGTTGCGCTCGCCGTCGACGATGCGGCGTTCGAGCCGGTCGAACAACGGAAGTCCCGCCAGTTCCTGCGCACGGGACTCGCGCGCCGACGCAGCCGAGACACCCTCGAACAGAGCCATCAGCTTCTGCAGCGGGTCGTACCCCTCGCTACGACGGTCGTAGACGAGGTCGAGTGCGGTTTCACGCTGCTCGTCAGGAATTCGGGCCATCGGCAGAATCTTGGACGCATGAACGATCGCCGTGTCCAGACCTGCCTCGGTGCACTCGTGCAGGAACACCGAGTTGAGGACCTGCCGTGCGGCCGGGTTCAAACCGAACGAGATGTTCGAGATACCCAGGGTGAAGTGGAGTTCCGGGTACGCAGCCTTGAGCTGACGGATGGCTTCGATGGTCTCGATGCCGTCGCGTCGCACCTCTTCCTGACCGGTGGAGATGGGGAAGGTCAAGGCGTCGACGATGATGTCGGACTCGGCGAGTCCCCAGTTTCCCTTGATGTCCTCGATCAGACGCTTGGCGATGGCGACCTTCGTCTCGGCGGTGCGAGCCTGGCCCTCTTCGTCGATGGTCAGGGCGACGACCGCCGCGCCGTGCTCCTTGACCAGAGTCATGATCTTGTGGAAACGCGATTCGGGGCCGGCGCCGTCTTCGTAGTTGACGGAGTTGACGGCGCAGCGGCCGCCGAGGTGCTCGAGGCCGGCTTGCAGCACGGCAGGCTCGGTGGAGTCGAGCATGATCGGCAGCGTCGAGGACGTCGCCAGGCGGCTGGCAAGTTCCGACATGTCGGCGGCACCGTCGCGGCCCACGTAGTCGACGTTGAGGTCGAGCATGTGTGCGCCGTCGCGGGTCTGGTCCTTGGCGATGTCCAGGCACTTCTGGTAGTCCGCGGAGAGCATCGCCTCGCGGAAAGCCTTGGAGCCGTTGGAGTTCGTGCGTTCGCCGATCATCAGGATGCTGGCGTCCTGCTCGAACGGCACCGCCGAGTACAGCGAAGAGGTGCTCGGCTCGTGGATCGGCGTGCGCTGGGCCTTCTCGACCTGACGAACCGCGTCGGCGACCGCGCTGATGTGCTCGGGCGTCGTACCGCAGCAGCCACCGACGAGGCCGAGTCCGAACTCGGAGACGAAACCACTGAGGGCTTCGGCCAATTCGTCGGCAGTCAGCGGATACTCGGCACCCTTGGGGCCGAGCTGCGGCAGGCCGGCATTGGGCATGACCGACACCGGCAGCGTGGAGTACTTGGACAGATGACGGAGATGTTCACTCATCTCCGCCGGCCCGGTGGCACAGTTCAGACCGATCATGTCGATACCGAGTGGCTCGAGTGCCGTCAGCGCCGCACCGATCTCACTGCCCAGGAGCATCGTTCCGGTTGTCTCGACCGTCACGTGCGTGATGATCGGCAACCGCAGTCCGAGTTGCTCCATCGCACGCTGGCTGCCGAGGATTGCAGCTTTCACCTGAAGCAGGTCCTGGCAGGTTTCGACGAGGATGGCGTCGGCGCCACCGTCGATCATGCCGAGCGCAGCTTCGGTGTACGCGTCACGCAGGACTGCGTACGGTGCGTGTCCCAGGCTGGGGAGCTTGGTTCCCGGTCCCATCGAGCCGAGTACGAATCGGGCCATGCCGTCGCGGCCTGGTCCCATCTCGTCCGCTACTTCACGGGCGAGAGCAGTGCCTTTTTCCGCGAGTTCGCGGATCCGGTGAGAGATGTCGTAGTCGGCGAGGTTGGGCAGGTTGCAACCGAAGGTGTTGGTCTCGACGGCATCGGCACCAGCGGCGAAGTACGCACGGTGGATGTCTTTGAGCACGTCGGGACGGGTGTCGTTGAGGATCTCATTGCACCCCTCGAGGCCGAGGAAGTCGTCCAGGGTGAGGTCCGCGGCCTGCAACATGGTGCCCATCGCTCCGTCGCCGATGACAACGCGCTGTTTCAGCGCATCAAGCAGGGCAGAGTTAAATGGGGCAGACATGCCGTCCAGAGTAGTGGGCGCACCGACAAGCTCTGGCCGTAGGCTGGGTGGGTGAGTCCAAGTGAGTTCCCCGTCACTCCCGACGGCCCGGTCGATTTCGATGATTCCGCGGCCTTCGAGAGCCCTGACGGCTTTGCCGTCGACAGCAGCGACCGCCTCGAGGGCGACATCCCTGTCCTACGTGATCCCATCCTCGTTGCAGCTTTCGAGGGCTGGAACGACGCCGGTGACGCAGCCAGCGGTGCGGTCGAACATCTCGAGCTGATCTGGGATGCCCAGCCGCTCGCCGAACTCGATTCAGAGGACTACTACGACTATCAGGTCAACCGCCCCACAGTCCGGCAGGTCGACGGTGTCACTCGCGAAATCGTTTGGCCGGCAACACGTTTGTCGGTCTGTTCGCCTCCTGGAAGCGAGAGCGACATCGTCCTGCTTCGCGGGATCGAGCCCAACATGCGGTGGCGCAGTTTCTGCGAGGATCTGCTCGAGCTGATCGACCAACTGAACGTCAAGACGGTCGTCATCCTCGGCGCCCTGCTCGCCGATACTCCGCACACCCGACCGGTCCCGGTGACGGGCACGGCCTACAGCAGTGAATCCGCCGCCCGATTCAACCTGGAACAGACGCGGTACGAAGGCCCGACGGGCATCACCGGGGTTCTTCAGGACGAGTGCGTTCGTGCTGGTGTACCCGCTATTTCGTTCTGGGCGGCGGTTCCGCACTACGTCTCGCAGCCACCCAACCCGAAGGCCACAGTGGCCCTCCTTCAACGAGTCGAGGATGTTCTCGACATCGAGGTCCCACTCGGGGAGCTCCCGGCTCAGTCGGAGGATTGGGAGGAAGCGGTCAACGAAATGACCGCGGACGATGAGGAAATCGGCGAATACGTGCGCACCCTGGAAGAACGGGGAGACGCCGAAACCGACATCAGCGAAGCAATCTCCAAGATCGACGGCGATGCCATCGCCGCGGAATTCGAGCGCTACCTCAGACGGCGAGGCCCCGGCAGCTTCGGACTGTGAGCAAGAACACTCCAGAAGAAGGCGGAAGTACACAGCGCCCACTGCGCCTCCGGCTTCAGCTGATCGCGCTGTACGCCGGCGGGTTCCTCGGCCCGTTCGGCGGCGGCGTGGTTGCTTCGATCCTTCCCGAGATCGGTGACGATCTAGGGGTCGGTCCGTCGGCGGCCGCCTCTTCCCTCACCGCGTACCTGCTCCCCTTCGCCGCTCTGATGTTGGTGTCGGGGACACTCGGGACGCGGTGGGGCAAGGTTCGGACGGTGCGCATCGCTTACGGCGTCTACGTCCTCGCGTCGTTGGCATGCTTCCTCGCCCCGACACTCGAGATCTTCCTTGCCGCCCGGGTACTGCAGGGCTCCGCGAACGCATTCACCACGCCGCTACTGCTTGCCTCGTTGGCGGCCGCAACACCGCAGGCACGGCTGGGTCGAGCCCTCGGAGCCTTCGGCGCTTTCCAGGCCGCAGGGCAGTCGTCGGCTCCGTTGATCGGCGGACTGGCGGCCGAATTCGACTGGCGTCTGGCCTTTCTCGTCATCGCAGTGGTCGCGGGCATTCTGGGAGCCGTCGGACTTCCGAAGTCCGAAGCACCGGCAGCGACCACTCCCGCCCGTCTCCGCGATGCATTACGCCCCGAAGTGCTCCGCATCGGTATCGCTGCATTGCTCGGCTGGGGCGCCCTCGGTGGACTGAGCTTCCTGCTCGCCTTCCGCTTCGAAGACGAGTTCGGGCTGTCCCCCACCGTCCGCGGCCTACTGCTCACCGTCTTCGGCGTGGCCGGCATCCTCTCGGCCCGGCGCATCGGAATCCTCATCGATCGCATCGGCGCACGCTCCTCCGTGATGATCGGCGCCCTGGGCGGAGCAGTTCTGGTCTCCGTCGTCGGCCTTGCCGGCTTGGTGCCGGTGATCGCGATCGCATGGTTTGTCGCAGGCGTCGCGAGCCAGTTCGTGCTGGTCGGCGTCAACGCGGCGGTCCTCGGATCCGCGGGGCCGAACCGTGGCGGCGCCGTGTCCGTCGTCCAAGCGATGCGCTTCGGCGGCGCCGCTCTTGCTCCCCTGGCCCTGACACCGATTTACGACTCTTCGCCTGCCGCGAGCTTCCTGATCCCCGCACTACTGCTCGCCGTCGTCGCTCCCCTGATCATGCCGAAGCAACGCTGATCGGTCTCGGCAGTTTCGAATTTGAAGTTGTGGAGGTAGTGAGTTTCTCGGCGAAAGCGACCACCGTTGTCGCGAGGCTGTCAGGGCGAACATTATTCGGAAAATCCTGTGTTTCCGTCGTTGACAGATATTGATACCATTGGAACATGAGCGAATCTGAGTCGGAACCGGAACGGCCGATCGACATTTTTCGGCGATCGGTTGCCGTCATCGAAGAAAATTTGCCTCCTACCTGGTCTTTGTCGACACAGCGCTCCCCCGACCTGTCCGAGGCGCCACTCCGACTCGACCTCCGCTCCCCTGACGGCGCGGTGGCCAAATTCGGCGTCTACGCCGCTCACGGTGTCCTGAGCAGCGACGTTCCCGGTATCGCCGAACGCTTCCCCACCGGTCAACCCGGCTTCGTGTGCGCAAAATATCTGTCCGAGCCGGTCCGCCGGCAGCTCGATTCCCACGCGATCTCGTACGCAGACGCCACGGGCAACGTGTCGTTGACCGCTGATCGACCCGCCGTCTGGGTGCGTGGACGCGGAGCCGACGCCGATCCGTGGCGGGGGCCCGGACGTCCTTCCGGACAGTTGACGGGCGATCCGTCAGCTCGCGTCGTGCGTGCGCTTGCCGATTTCGCGGCGCCACTGGCGATCACTGCCTTGGTGCGCCTGGCCGGTGCGTCGACGGGAGCAACCTATCGGGTGGTTCAGACACTGTCGGATCGTGAACTGGTGACCAGGCTCCCCCGCGGTGGGATCGGTGACGTCCGCTGGCCGAAGATGCTTCGTGAATGGGCGGCCGAAGCCGGGGCCAAAGCGCCGACGCCTCACGGCTTTCACGCGCCGGACGGGTTGGAAGCACTCTTCGATCAACTGCGTCAGCTCAGCGGCCACATCTACGCCGGTACCGCCTCGGTGGCCGCCGCACCCTTTGCTCGGTACGCGCCCACTCGACGTGCCCACTTCCATGCCGACAACGTCGATCAGTTCGCCGACGCTCTCGGACTACGGCGGGTGGAATCCGGCGGTGACGTGTGGATCACCGCTCCCCTCTCACCGTCTGCCTTCGACCGATTGCTCACCCGCGACGGCATCCGCATCGTCGCCCCCAGCCAAGCGTTCGCCGATCTGCTGGTCGGCCCGGACTCCGACGAGGCGGCGGCCGAGCACCTGCTCACATGGATGATCGAGAACGAATCGCAGTGGCGACGCGCCGCATCCCCTGCTACGGATCGCCCGTAGGAAAAAGAGGGGGCGTCTCTCGCCTACCCTGTCATGGTGGAAGAAACGAGTGCGCCCGATTACGCCGCGTACGCCGACACCAATCGACTGAAGCTGTTTTCGTTCACGATCGCGGAAAAACGGGCCGAGTACCTCTGGGTACTTCGTGCCTTCGACCATGCTCGCGCCAACTACACCGTCCTGCTGCATGCCGGAGCCGTCGCGCACATCCTCGAGAAGATCGGTGGATCGGATCCGGCGGCCGATCTGTCGGCAGCAGAGGTCACTCCCCTGTTGGATCAGCTCCACGTGTGGGAGATCCTCGAGCGCAGCTACGACGGCACCCGCGCGGCCACGCTGGCCGAGTACCGCAATCGCCACTTCGTCTACCAGTTCGGTCAGGCCGGATACCAGGTCTATCGATCGGTCGAGGACGTTCTCGCCGCACGCCTGGACTCGGCGTCGCTCTCGCGTCTCGCTCTGCCGGACCTGCTCGCAGACATGTCCGAACTCGCCGAGGCCAACCGAAGCTCCGACGGCGATCTGATCTTCCGCAAGCTCAAGCGCCTCGACTCGACACTCTCCGACATGGCTGATCGAGCCGCGCACTTCTATCTGACCCTCGGGGACCTCGTACGGACCACGGAGATCACTCCGCAGGCTTTCCTCACGCACAAGGACGCTCTGCTCACGCACATGCGGGAGTTCAGCTCCGATCTGGCGCGCTACGCCCCCAAGCTCAAGGAAGCGATCGAGCACGTCGAATCCACCGGGGTCGATCGCATGATCCGCCTCGCCGCCGCCAGCGACGAACGGGTGTTCGTCCCGATCACCGAACGCGAAGACGACTGGGCTGCGCGTTGGCGAGGATTGACCGCCTGGTTCGTCTCCGCGGAATCGGGGATCAGCGAGTCCGAGCGTCTACGTGAGGGCACGATGAGCGCGATCGCCGCGGTTCTGGCGCTCCTTCGCCGCGTCACGGAAACCCGTCGCGGCGGCGTCAGCCGTGAGAGCCAGCTCCGGCACCTCGCCGGCTGGTTCGCCGCCACGCCGTCCGAAGACGCAGCTCATGCTCTGTTCCAGGCAGTGTTCGACCTCGGTCGTCCACGCCATCTCTCGATGGTGCATCCGGACGCCGACATCATTTCGCACTCACGCTCGTGGTGGGAGGCACCGCCGGTCGAGATCGCGCGAACACTCGCCGAAACCGGCCGCCCGCCCTCACCCGGCTTGCCGAGCAAAGTCGCCCGCAACGACGGCAGCATCCGCCGCCTGCGCGAAGAGCAGTTGGCGGCGCAACGTTCGCGCAGTGCCGCGGCGCAATCCCTCGCGTCGAACGGTGTTTATCAGCGCGAACTCAACGAGCAGGAGACCGAAGTTTTGCTGAGTCTGCTCAATGCAGCACTGACCGCGCGCGTTCCGGTGGTGGGACGCGTCAAGAGCTCCACCGGTAGTGAGAACGGGGTGAAGCTGACGCTCAGTCCCTCGGACGGTTCGACCACCATCAAGACTGCTCGCGGACGAATGCATCTCGACGGCATCGAGGTCAGTGTTCGATGAGAGCTCGCGAGATCACGCCCCTAGCCCTCGATTCGTACCAACGAGCGGCGCGTGTGATTCTGTCCAATCACCTGATCACCTCGACGTACCCGGATCGAATTGCGTTGCCGCTCTTGCGCCGTTGGGCCACCGAGCTACGTGACGACTTACTGGAGCTGTTCGGATACCGCCTCGAGGTGACAGAGACCACCGCTCGCCTGTTCACGGTGTCGGATCGACTCAACCCGTCGGCACCGGCCCGAACTGCCTCCGAGCGAACCTTCGATCGCACGCGTTACGCCTACCTGGCATTGTGCCTGGCCGCGTTGGGCCGCGCCGGGAACCAGATCACGTTGTCGGAGTTGGCGGATCACGTCGCGGCCGATGCTGCACAAGTCGACGGCGTCGAACTCTCCACCGATCGTGCGTCCGACCGCGACGCCTTCGTCGACGCAGTGGGCTGGCTCGGAGTCAGAGGCGCTATCGCCCTCGCCGACGGTGACGCAAACGGCTGGGCGTCCAATCCCGAAGCGGGAGAAGCGCTCTACGACATCGACCGTTCCGTCGTCGTAGCGCTGTTCCGTCCACCGCGCGCCCTGCAGCACCTACACTCCATCCGCGGACTCCTGGCCGTCGAGACCTCGAGCGCCTCCGAGGACGACGGAATTCCTGTGGACGCGAAAGAGATCGGACGCCGAGTGCGTCGGGCTCTGGTCGAGCGGCCGGTCGTACTGGCCGGTGAACTCGATCAGCACGAATTGATCGCGTTGGCGCAGCCCAAGACCGCGTCGGAAGTCGAACTACTGACGGGGTTGGTGGCCGAGCGCCGCGCCGAGGGAATCGCGATGATCGATCCCACCGGCCGACTCTCCGACGTCCGCTTCCCGAGCACCGGAACGATCGCTCAGGTGGCACTTCTCCTGGCCGGCGAGATTGCCGACCGCGTACTCGACGTCGACGCTCCTGAACTGCCGAAACTTCCGATCCCGCACGTGTCGGACGATCACCTGATCGAACAACTCGATGCCGCCATCCCCGAGGCCGGGATCTTCGAGGACCTCGCCGACGAGGACGACGACTTCGTGCTGCCCGCCGGCGAACCGGCCGAGCCACCGCCACCCGTCACGTACCCGAAAATCGACGACGACTGGCTCGCTGACAAGGTCACCGAGTTGGTGGACCAGTTCGGGCGAACTTTCGCGGCGCAGTGGCAGGCCGATCACAACGGGCTGCGCAAGCAGGCGCTCGGGTTGCTGCAACGTCTGCGCCTAACGCATGCGGTCGACGGCGGCGTACTGGTGTTGCCCGTCCTTGCCCGGTACCGCGACGTCGTGGTCTCCGTGCGCGAACGCGATCCTCAGATCGACTTCGCGGTGGACAACTCCGCACCGGATCCGGTCGACGAATTCGGCCCCGAACCTTCCCCCAACGGCGAACTATCAGAGGTAGAGAACGTATGAGCAACGCCCGCTTCCGACCTACTCGGGCTGGAATCATCAACCTCTGGGATTACCGAGACCAAGAGTTCTCGTTCGCCGACGGTCGACTGGTTCTGCGGGGACCCAACGGATCCGGCAAGACCAAGGCCCTCGAGGTCCTGTTCCCGTTCGTCTTCGACGGCCGCATCGAACCGCGGCGCCTCAATCCGTTCGCCGGTGAAGAGCGCACGATGAAGTCCAACCTGCTCTACCGGGGCCAGGACAGCGCGCACTCCTACGTGTGGATGGAGTTCTGCCGCGGCTCCCTCGAAGATCCCGAGTCGGTGACCGTGGGAATCGGCATGCGGGCAACCCGAACCAACGACAAGGTCACCCGCTGGTACTTCGTCGCCGACGGCCGCGTCGGAGTCGACTTCTCGCTGATCGGCAACGACGATCGTCCTCTCACCAAGAAGCAGTTGGCCGAACAACTCGGCAGCGATTCCATCACCGACCGTCCCCTCGACTACCGCACAGCCATCGACGCGCGAATGTTCGGTCTCGGAGTGCAGCGCTACGACCAGCTGATCAATCTCATTCTCACGCTTCGCCGCCCCCAGCTCGCGAAGAACCTCGACCCGAAGGGCCTTTCGCAGGCACTCACCGACGGTCTCCGTCCACTCGACGATCAGTTGGTCCTCGAAGCTGCGCGTTCGTTCAGCGACATGGAGGAAGTCGGCCGCGCGCTCGAGGGGCTCGCGGCCGCCGATCAGGCAGCCCAGAGTTTCATCGGGGTCTACACCAAGTACCTGCGTCAGCAGTCTCGCGGAGAGATCGAACAGGTCAGCACCCGCCTCGCAGCGGTCACCAGAGGTGTTGCCGCCATGGACGAGTCGTCGCTCGCCCAGACCCGCAGCCGTGAGGCGCGGGCAGCAGCCGAGGAGCGCTTCAACCAGGCCGAGCAGGCACTCGAGAACGCGCGCGCCAATGTCGAAGCACTGCAACGCTCGAGCGCGTACGAAGGCAAACAGCAACTCGACGACCTCGCCCAGGCCGTCGCGACGCTCAAGCTCTCGACCGAGCAGCAGGCAGACAAGTCCCGGAAAGCGCAGGCCGCACTCGCTCAACGCGGCGACGAAGCCGACAAGGCTGCATCGTCGGTCAAGCGTGCGGCCGAAGCACTCTCGCGCGCCGAGGACGAACTTCAGGCAGCAGCCGAGGACGCCGGCATCGTCTGGACTCCCCTGCCCGACGGCTCACGCAGTGACCAGATCACGGCAGCCGTCCGTGGCCATGCCGAGGAGCGTGACGGTGACGTACGCGTCGTCCGCACCGCACTGGCGACCGTCGAGAAGGCGGCGACCGAACGAACCCGGGCCGAAAACAGCTCTCGCCGTGGACAAGAGCTGCTCGAAGCGTCCAAGGCCGCGGTACTCGAGGGCGAAGCTGCCGTGGAACTCGCACGCAGTCAGTGCGCCAGCGGGCTGCGCGCGTGGTGGACCGATCACTCCTCCCTGTTTTCGGCTGTCGGCGCCGACACGTCGCTGTTCGAAGCTCTCGACGCGGCGCTCGCCGAGGTCGGCGACGAAGACGCTCCGGCGCTGTCCGCAGTTCTCGCCGAGCACACCGAGGCCGGCACCGAGACGCTGCGCGAGCGTCGACGTGAGGCCGAAGCTGAAATATCTGCATCACACGCCTCCATCGCGGCTCTCAAATCCGAGCGCAAGGCCGTCTCCGCGGAACACGACGACGCTCCGCCTGCCTTCCACGCACGCTCCGACAACCGCAGTGAACTGGGTGGTGCACCGCTGTGGCAGTTGGTGCGCTTCGCCGATTCCGTCGAACCAGACGTGGCCACGGGAATCGAATCCGCACTCCAGGCGGCAAATCTGCTCGACGGCTGGGTCTGCCCGGACGAGAAGATTCCCGAGCACGTCAGCGAGCAGTTCCTGACGGCTCTGCCCGTCAAGCAGCGTCCGAAGGGACGAACGCTGGCCGACGTCCTCGAGGTCGAAGGCAATGCCGACGTACCCGACGCTCGGGTACAGGACATTCTCGCGTCGATCAGTCTCGTCGAGGCGCCGGGCGACTCCGACGCAAGCGTCGCGATCGGCGTCGACGGCCGCTTCTGGCAGGGCGTCGCGCGTGGCCGGCACGTCAAGGCCGACGCCGAGTACATCGGCACCACAGCACGGGCGCGTCGACGCGAGGCTCGGATCACCGAGATCGACGCGGCTCTGGAAGAACTTGCCGCGGCAGTCGATACGGCCAAGGCACTGGTGGCGCAGACCAACGAGCAACTGAGCCGGATCAACTCTGCGGCAAAGGAATTGCCGAAGACAGGTTCGATCCTGCGCGCACTCAAGACGGTCACCGAATCCGCCGGCGCACTCCGTACTCGCTCGGAGGCCACGGAAACGGCACAACGCGAACTCGATGCGGCGATCGCTGATCTCGCGGCGAAGGAAAAGCAACTCCGAGCGACGGCGTCGCAGCACCGGACGCCGCATATCGGCCGTGAACTCGACTCCCTCGCGGCGGCGATCCGTCATTTCGAGAAGCAGGGGGAACTGGCGCTGCGCTGCCGACGGGAGCATGCCAAGGAAGTCGAACTCGAACGCGAGTCTCGCGACCGTCTCGACGAATCACGCGCCAATGCGGAGGAATTCGCCGAGGAAGCCGCCATCGCCGAGCAGAGTCTGCTCCAGCAGGTGCAGCGTCTCGAGACGCTGCGCGACACCCTCGGTGCCAGCGCCGAGCAGATCGACCTGGACCTGGCAAAAGCCCGCGCGAAGATCGAAGAATGCAAGGTCGAACAGCGTGCGGCGCGAAAGGCGTACGACGCCGCCGTCCTCCAGATCGGCACGGCGGAGGGTGCGTACAATACCGCCGTGGAGACCTTGCGTCACACCCTGACCGAAACCCGCAGTGATGCAGAGCGACTCGCACCCTACGCGCGCCCGGACCTTCTCGAGTTGTTGGGCGTCAAGGAACATCTGAGCTGGCCGGCCAGTTCAGCGGCGTGGATGAGCCCCGATCAGTTGGTCTACCGCATCCAGAACGAAGATCGCAGCGAGGACGCGGCCCACCCGCCTGTCCTCCCCGAAGACGTCGACAAGTTGTACCGAGCGCTCGAGGCTGCGACCTCGGCAGTCCGAGTCACCGACGGCGCCCGAAAGGCAACCCGCACGGCACTGACCTCGGCGCTGCAGGACTTCGACGCGCAACTCGCAGCAGCCGGACAGGACTACCGTCTGCAGTGGGATGCACCGGATGGGCTGACCGTCGTACGAGTCCAGGACGATCAGGGCTATTCGTCGATCGGCGAGTTCGCAACGCGGATCCACGACGCTCGCGGCGATCAGGAGCAGTTGCTCACCGAATCCGAGCGTCGCATTCTCGAAGATGCCCTGTTGACGGGATTGGCTCAGCAGATCCACGAGCGCACGGTCGACGCACGCGAGTTGATCGCACAGATGGGCACCGAGATGCGTGAGCGTCGGATGTCCTCAGGCAATACCATCGGCGTTCACTGGGTGCTCGCCGACAACCTCGACGACAGCTCGCGGGCGATCTCCAAGCTGCTGGATCGAGACGCGTCGGCCCTCGGCGTCGATGAACTGGCAACTCTGCGAGCACATTTCGCGACGCAGATCCGTACCGCCCGCGCGGCGCACCCCGAACGCTCGTACCCGGAGATTCTGTCCTCGGCGCTCGACTACCGTCAATGGCGCGTGTTCTCGTTCACCCTCATCAGCGGTGAGGGCAAGGAAGACCGTCTTACCGTCGCGCGGCACAGCGCGCTGTCCGGTGGCGAGCAGTCCGTCTCGCTGCACCTTCCTTTGTTCGCCGCGGCGCACGTCATGTTGGACTCGGCCGACCCGCACGCCCCGCGTCTGCTGGCACTCGACGAGGCCTTCGCCGGTGTCGACGACAACGGTCGCAGCGAGCTTCTCGGCTTGAGCGTTCAGTTCGACCTGGACCTCTTCATGACCGGCTACGACCTGTGGATCACATACGCAGACGTCCCCGGCTGTGCGCACTACGACCTCGCGCACTCCACGGCCGAACAGGCTGTCAGCGCCGCGCTGCTGGTCTGGTCGAACGGTGAGCTGCTTGCCGAGCACGACGGAACGGATCTGGCGAGGGCATTGGGCTCGCCGCTACGGCGCCGGGTGCCGACACCCGCCGAAGGTGCGTTGGACTACGCCTAGAAACTGCTGTGCGCCTTTATTAACCGCGGGCGGTTAATAAAGGCGCACAGCAGGGGTTCAGCGAAGCGAAATACCCAGTAGGGCGTCGACGGCATCGGCGAACTCGCTGGGTGCCTGCGTGTCGGATCCGCCGCCCTCGATGGCGCGGCGGGCCCAACCGTCGAGCGCGTCGAGCGCCTTCGGGGTGTCGAGATCGTCAGCCAGGTGCTGACGCAAACGCGCAACAGTGTCAGTGGCAGACGGCGCAGAACCGAGAGCTGCTGCCTCGCGCCACACCTTCAGGCGCGACTGAGCATCCGCGAGGACCTGATCGGTCCACGCGCGATCCTGGCGGTAGTGGCCGGACAGCAGTCCGAGACGGATTGCCGCTGGGTCCACCCCCTCACCGCGCAGCTTGGAGACGAAGACCAGGTTTCCGCGACTCTTCGACATCTTCTCGCCGTCGAGACCGATCATGCCGGTGTGCACGTAGTGCCGCGCGAAACGGCGATCACCCGTTGCCGATTCGGCATGCGCCGCCGAGAACTCGTGGTGCGGGAAGATCAGATCGCTGCCACCGCCCTGGACGTCGAAGCCGGAGCCGATGCGGTTGAGTGCAATGGCCGCGCATTCGATGTGCCAGCCGGGGCGCCCCGGCCCGAAGGGTGAGGGCCACGAGGGCTCGCCCGGACGCTCCGCACGCCAGACAAGTGCGTCGAGAGGATTGCGCTTTCCGACGCGATCGGGATCTCCGCCGCGTTCGGCAAAGAACTTCTCCATCGTCGCGCGGTCGTAGCCCGACTCGTAGCCGAACTGCTCGGTCGCGTCGGCACGGAAGTAGACGTCGGGGAACTCCGCGTCGTCGACGATGTACGCGGCACCGGACGCCACGAACTTCTCCACCAACTCGACTACTTCGTTCACCGATTCGACGGCGCCGATGTAGTCCTTCGGCGGAAGCACACGCAGCGCTTCCATGTCCTCGCGGAAGAGTGCCGTCTCACGCATGCCGAGGACGATCCAGTCCTCGCCGTCGCGATTGGCTCGCTCGAACAGCGGGTCGTCCACGTCGGTCACGTTCTGGACGTAGTGGACATCGTGTCCGGCGTCGCGCCAGATGCGGTTCACGAGGTCGAACGTGAGGTACGTGGCCGCGTGGCCGAGGTGGGTGGCGTCGTACGGGGTGATGCCGCAGACGTACATCGTCGCCTTCTCGCCCGGGGTGACGGGGCGAACCTGACGGTCGGCTGTGTCGTACAGCCGCAACGGCGGCCCCTGACCGGGAACGGACGGGAGTGCGGTATCGGACCAAGACTGCATGCTGCCGAGCCTAGTGGAGACTGCTCTGAGGCTGGGAAGGTGCTGGCTGATCCTGCTCTGGTTCGGGCGTCGACGCGAGCTTGCTCGGCCACCAGATCTTCTGACCGATGTCGTAGGTCAAGGCCGGGACCAGCAAGGATCGGACGATCAGAGCGTCGAGCAGGACACCGAACGCCACGATGAACGCGATCTGGGCGAGGAACAACAGAGGGATCACCGCCAACGCCGAGAAGGTTGCTGCCAGAACAACTCCGGCAGATGTGATCACCCCGCCGGTCACCGTGAGTCCCCGCAGAGCGCCCGCCCTGGTGCCGATCTTCAGCGCTTCCTCACGCACCCTCGTCATGAGGAAGATGTTGTAGTCGATTCCCAGAGCCACGAGGAACACGAACGCAAAGAGCGGGACCACCGGATCCGCGCCGGGGAAACCGAAGATGTGGTCGAACACCAGCGACGAAATGCCCAGTGTCGCAGCAAACGAGAGCACAACGGTGCCCATGAGAAGCAGCGGTGCGAGAAGCGAACGCAGCAAGAGCGAGAGAATCACGAACACCACGATGATCACCACGGGAATGATGAGTGTCCGGTCCCGTGTCGAGGTGGTCTTCGTGTCGAGGTCGGTCGCAGTGACGCCACCGACCAATGCGTCGGCGCCCTCCACTGAGTGAACTGCATCACGCAGTCGCACGATGGTGTCTTCGGCCTCGAGCGAGTCGGCAGCGTCAGTCAACGTCGCCTGCAGGGAGACTCGCCCGTCGACAACCAGAGGCGCTCCCCCGTTCTGCACGACGCTTACGTCGCTGACACCCTCCACGCGACTGGCTGCCGCAACGGCATCCACTTGGTCTGCATTCGCGATGACCACGGCCGGTGAACCCGAACCCGCGTCGAAGTGCTCGCCGAGAATCTCCTGGCCTGCAACCGAATCGACATCGAGCAAGAAGATGTCGGACGACGAGACACCGCTGGCTTTGAACTGCGGCATCATCATCGCGAAGATCACCAGCACCAGCGTCGACGCCACCCAGAAGCGGCGCGGATGCCTACCGATTCGAGCAGCGAGCCCGGCCCAGAACCGGTGATCGTTCGCCTCGTCGTGGTGCTCGCGGTCGGCATCGAACTTCGGCTTGGTCGGCCAGTACGCCGTCCTCCCGAACAGAACCAGGACAGCAGGTAGGAAGGTCATCGATGCGAGGAAGGACGCGGCGATACCGATGGCGGCCACCGGACCGAGTCCGCGGTTCGAGTTCAGGTCGGAGAGCAACAGGCACAGAACGCCCGCGATGACCGTTCCTGCAGACGCTGCGACAGGTTCGAGCGTCGCGCGCCACGCAGTGCGCATTGCTGCGTACTTGTCCTTCTCGATCCGCAACTCTTCCCGGTAGCGAGAGACCAGCAGTAGCGCGTAGTCGGTGGCGGCACCGAACACGAGGATGAACAGGATGCCCTGGCTCTGACCGTTCAGTGCGATGACGTCCGCGTCCGCGAGCAGATACACGAGCAAGCTCGACAATCCGAGTGCGAAGATCGCCGAGAAGATCACCACGAACGGCAGGATCGGGCTTCGGTAGACGATGATCAGGATCACGATCACGACGGATCCGGCTACCAACAACAGCAATCCGTCGATACCGGCGAATGCTGCCGACAGATCCGCAACCTGCCCAGCGGGGCCGGTGACCTTGACCGTCAGTCCGTCAGGGCTCGACTCCAGCGCCGCGCGCAGCGCTTTCACGCTGTCCTTGACTTCGAGGGTGCTGTCGACCGGCAGGAACATCTGGAGTGCCTGGCCGTCGGCCGACGGGATCGGCGGCGATGAGGCGTCGCCGAATCCTTCGGTACCGACGAACGAATCGACGGTCTGGGACAGGAAGGTGGAGTCGGCGGGCTCGAGGCCACCCGGTCGTTCCGCCACGATGATGGCCGGCACGAAGCGCGTGTCCGTGAAGCTCTCTTGAAGCTTTGCCACCTCGGTCGCTTCGGCCGACGCGGGCAGGAACGACGTGTTGTCGTTCTGCTGCACCGTGCTGAGCTTTCCGGCGAACGGACCGCCGAATCCTCCGATTGCCAGCCAGCCGATCACGAGGAGAGCTGGCACAATCCATCGAAGGCGACGAACAGGACGATTTTGTACTGGTGTGCTCACTGGGTCTCCAGGGATCGGCAGCAGAGGACTTGCCGACTATTTTGTTCAGCATGCTGAGTAATTGCAAACGGAAGGCAGAAAAATGAGCAGCGACGGCCTGGACGACTGGCCCACCGGCCGGCTGTTGTCCACCGCTGCACGCCTGGTGGAGCACTCGTGGGAGAAGGTCTTGCGGTCTCAGGACATGACGCACGCGGGCCTGATCGTGCTCCACTCGATCGCCGGTGGGGCAGCGTCTCAACGCGACATCGCGAAGAACGCCCGAGTCACCGATCAGACGATGAGCCGCACGATCGACCGTCTCGAACGAGCGGGTTACGTCACTCGTGACACCGATCCGAGGGACGAGCGTCGGCGCGTGATCGCGATAACCGACGCCGGAAGACTGACGTACGAGCGACTACTGACGCTCGAGAAGGAAGATGCGGCGTTGACCGTCGGCGTCGGGGACGTCGCCGCGCTGCGCGAACAACTACTGCGATTGGTTCGCTCACCCGGATTGAAGACGGCAACTCGCGAACAGCAGGAAACGTCTCGCGACTAGAAGGCCGGCCAGGGAATCGTTCGATGGCCGTTCGGCTCAGGCATCACGGCCGACTCTGCGAACTGCATCGCCCGCACCGCCAAAGCCACGATCTCTTCCTCGGTGATCAGTTCGGACAACTCGTCGCCGAGATCCCCGTCGAGAGTTGTCGCGAATTCGGCGACGTCGGCAATCAAGGCACCGGGTACAGGCTGCCCGGCCCACCCCCACAACACGGTCCGCAGCTTGTTCTCCGAGTGAAGACAGATTCCGTGATCAACGCCGTACACCGAGCCGTCGACGCCTTCGAGGGCGTGACCACCTTTGCGGTCGGCGTTGTTGATGAGGACGTCCAGAACGGCCATTCGCTGCAGCCGTGGATCGTCCGCATGGATCAGGGAGACTGGTTCACCCTCCGAGTCGAAGGCCTGCAGGACCTCGAACCACCCCGGTGGAACGTTGCCGGGACTGCACAGGTCCACCATCTCGAGTCCGCCAGATCCATCCGCACGGCGATCGACGGTGTCGATCCATCGCTGCACCATGCCTGGACCGAAGGGGCCGTCCCGCAACACTGTTCGCGGAATCACTCCCCAACCCAGCGCCTCGGACACGCGGTACGACGCGACCTCACGCCCCGCCAGAGTGCCGTCCGGGAAATCCCACAGTGGGCGTTCACCCCGGACCGGCTTGTAGACCACGCGGGTGGACTTCTCCCCCAGAGTCGACTCACATACCAGCGTGGCGTTGCTCGCCGTGGTGATCTGACCGATCAGAGTCAGATCACCCTCGAGCAGCACGTCCGGCACACCAGGTTCGGACACGACGTCAGACCTCGTCGTCGTCTGCGTCGTCGATCGCAAAACCGAAGGACTCGCCGCGTCGGTACCCATTGGTGCGGATGCAGACGTGCCCCTCGGGCGCCAACGGTTCACCACACAGCGGGCACGGCGCGCGTCCCGCCGCGATGACGCGTTCGGACCGCAGCGAAAACTCGCGCGCTTGCTCCGGAGTCAGGAACACACGGACTGCGTCCGGACCGTCGTCGGCGTCGTCGAGGACAACCGATTCGTCGAACTCCGTCTCGCTGACGGCAAGCAGCTCCACGACGACCGCCCCGGCATCGGCGTCCCAACCGAGCCCCATCGTGCCGACCCGGAACTCCGCGTCGAGTGGTGTGACCAGCGGGCTGAGGTCGGAGACGTCGTCGGCTTGTGGCGGAACCTCGGTTCCGAAGCGTCGATGCACCTCTTCGAGGAGTAAGCCCATGCGATCGGCGAGAACCTGAACCTGCTGCTTCTCGAGCAGCACACTCACCACCCGTGATTCGTGCACGGCCTGGAGATAGAAAGACCTGTCACCGGGTTCGCCCACCGTTCCTGCGACAAATCGGTCAGGAGTGCGAAATACGTGAATCGCGCGCGACATTGCACCTCCTCGAGTTCGAGCAGAACATCACTGAACACCCATTATCCGTCACAGCTCACGCACCGACCTCTCCGCCGGGGACGGACTCCTGCGCGGGAGCCGAACCGTTGGTCGCGGCCTTCGCCGCACCGATCGCGGCGAGCACGTCTCCGGTGTCGTTGACGCGAAGAACGAACGGCAGTGTCGCCGTGTAGCGAATCACACTGACCGAGGCGGGCTCGGCGACGATGCGCTGGAACGAATCGAGATGCATCGCAAACGCGTCGGCGAGAACCGATTTGATGACGTCACCGTGCGTGCACGCAATCCAGACGACGTCCTTGCCGTGTTCTTCGGCCAGCCGTGCGTCGTGCTCTCGGATCGCGGCAACGGCTCGCGCCTGTACCTGGGCCAGCCCTTCACCGCCGGGAAACACTGCACCGGAAGCGTGGCGCTGCACCACTTTCCAGAGCGGTTCTTCCAAGAGTTCCTTGAGCGGGCGACCCGTCCAGTCGCCGTAATCGACCTCGATGAGGCGATCCTCGACCACCGGCGTCAGACCACGGTCGACGGCAATGGGGCCGACCGTCTGCTCACACCGCAACAGCGGCGAGCGTACGATCTCCGCGATGTCCAGACCGACCAGCCGATCGACGACGCCTTCGGCCTGTTTCCGGCCGTGGTCGTCGAGTTCCACACCCGGCGTTCGACCGGCCAGGGTATGGGCAGTGTTGGACGTCGACCGCCCGTGCCGCAGTAGGACAACTGTCATTCCACAACCCTAATGGGGCGGTGGCCGCACGGACGGGTGGTCGACGTCGAAACGGGCCCTATGTCGCGGACACGACCCCTGTGGCCAGCAACGCAAGGACGACTACGCCGAGAGCGATTCTGTATCCGACGAACCAGTACATGGAGTGATCGACAACAAATCGAAGCAGCCAGGCGATCGCTGCGTAACCGACCGCGAAGGCGATGACGGTTGCCACCAGCAACTGCGGACCGCTCGCGTTCAGACCCTCACCGGCCGGCTCGAAGGCATCCGGGAGGCTGAACAAACCGGAGGCGAGAACTGCCGGAATCGCCAACAGGAACGAGTAACGGGCTGCGGCCTCACGGGTGAGTCCGAGGAAAAGGCCGGCACTGATCGTGCCACCCGAACGTGAGACACCCGGGATGAGCGCGAGCGCCTGAGCCGAACCCATGATGATGCCGTCGCGCGCTGTGAGCGATTCGATCGGGCGCGTCTTGCGTCCGTAGTACTCGGCAGCAGCGATGACGAGCGCGAACACGATCAGCATCGTGGCAATCAGCCACAGATTGCGTGCGCCGGTACGGATCTGGTCTTTGAAGAAGAACCCGAGGATGCCGACCGGGATGGTGCCGATGATGACGTACCAGCCCATCCGGTAATCGAGATCGCCCCGGTGCTCGGCATTGAACACACCTCGGAACCAGGCAGTGATGATCCTCACGATGTCGCGTGCGAAGTAGATCAGGACCGCCAACTCGGTGCCGAGCTGCGTCACCGCGGTGAACGACGCGCCGGCGTCACTGCCGAAGAATATCTCCGACACGATTCGCAAATGTCCGGAAGACGAGATGGGCAGGAACTCGGTCAAGCCCTGCACGAGGCCCAGGATCACGGCCTGGAGCCAGGTCATCGCTTCGCCCATCACTCACCGATCCCGGCTGATTCGAATGGGGTTACTGCACACAGGTTTCGTGTGTCGGGTTCACGTTTCACCGGCGCCACGCTACCGGGGCCCACGGCGCCGCGCCGCGCCCGGCACGTCCGTGTCCGAATACCCCGACTCGAGGCGAGCGCCTACTAGTCTGCACGTGGTGAGATCTCTCGGGTGCCGCACTTGCGCACACGAGTCGGGCGCGAGATGCAGGCGGTTATGAAGCACAGATCTGTCGGAACGAGCGGACTTCGGGTCTCGCGACTTGGGCTCGGCACACTGACATGGGGACGCGACACGGACGGCGACGAGGCTGCTGCGCAGCTACTCGCGTTCGCCGAGGCCGGCGGAACCCTGGTCGACACCTCGCCCGCCTACGGCGCCGGTGCGGCGCAACGAATCCTCGCCGAGTTGCTCGACGACGTCGTTCCACGTGACGAACTCATCATCAGCTCGAGCGCCGGCATCGACCCCACACCGATCGGCACCGACCGCGTCGACTGCTCGCGGCGCGGATTGCTCCGCCAGCTCGACGCGACTCTTCGTGAACTCGGAACCGACTTCCTCGACATGTGGCAGGTCGCAACCTGGGATCCGCTCACGCCCGTCGACGAGGTTGCAGCAACCCTCGACTACGCCGTCTCGAGCGGTAAGGTGCGGTACGTCGGAGTGCGCGGCTACCTCGGCTGGCAGCTCGCGACGGCCGTAGGAGCCGGTGGCGCAACAACACTCGCCGCGACGCAGGCCGAGTACTCGTTGCTCGCACGCGGCGTCGAGGAAGAATTGTTCGCAGCGGCGGCCCATCACGGCGTCGGAGTGTTCGCCGCAGTACCCCTCGCTGGCGGTGTGCTGACCGGCAAGTACCGCGACGGCATTCCCGTCGATTCCCGCGGCGCCGACGAAGCACATTCGCAGGATGTGCAGAGCTATCTGACCGATTCCTCGATCCGGGTGGTCGACGCAGTCGTTACCGCTGCCGACGGTCTGGGTACTTCCCCACTGGCGGTGGCACTGGCCTGGGCGCGCGATCGCGCCGGGGTGGCCAGCGCCGTCGTCGGCACGCGTGATCTCGCCCAGTTGACAGGAGTACTGGCAACCGAAGAATTGGAACTTCCGAAAGCGATTGCCGCGGCTCTCGACGATGTGAGCGCTTGATCTGTCCCGCTGATCGAAATACCGGAGGTATCGTGTTGGCGAGGGCAGGCTAACCTAGTAGGCAACGCTTGACTACAGCCTCAGGAGAATCAATGACCACGCTCGACGTAGACAGCCTTTCCGCAGACGCAGGCCCAGCGTTCTCCGAACGAATCAAGACCGAGACGGACGCAGCACACCGCGAGACGGAGCAGTCGCGATTCGTAGGCGCACTACTCGGCGGTGAGCTGACCACGGCTGGCTACGCCGCACTTCTGGGACAGACGTACCTCGTCTACACGAGCCTCGAAGAGGCCGGC
This sequence comes from Rhodococcus sp. D-46, assembly GCF_011290655.1. Taxonomy (NCBI): domain Bacteria; kingdom Bacillati; phylum Actinomycetota; class Actinomycetes; order Mycobacteriales; family Nocardiaceae; genus Rhodococcus; species Rhodococcus sp. D-46. The sequence goes on from NZ_JAANTF010000009.1 coordinate 319,088, forward strand.
CGCACACACGCCGACAACGAGTTGGTCGCCCCGTTCCTGTCCGAGGATCTGTTGCGCGTGGCTTCACTCGAAGCCGATCTCGAGTTCCTCGGCGGACCGAACTGGCGCGACGAACTCGTGGCCCTGCCGGCAACCGAGCGTTACATCGCCCGCCTGAAGGAGGTGGCGTTCGATTGGCCTGCCGGCTTCGTCGCACATCACTACCTTCGGTACATGGGCGATCTCTCGGGCGGACAGATCATCCGCCGGATGCTCGAACGCGCCTACGGATTCGAGACCGACGGACTTCGCTTCTACATCTTCGAAGGCATCCCCAAGCCGAAGCCTTTCAAGGACGACTACCGCTCGAATCTGGATGCACTGCAGATTCCCGCCGAGGAACAGCAGCGTTTCATCGACGAGGTGAATCTGGCATACCGCCTCAACGGCGACCTGTTCGCCGACCTCGAAGGCGACATCGAGAGCTACCTCGTCAAATGATGAAGTGCTTGGCCGCGGCGGCTCTGGTCGCAGCAGCCGGTTTCGGTCTGGTGGCTTGCGGTCCCAGCGACAATTCCACGACATCTCAGGGTGCCAGGACCGCGGTACTCGAAGATTCCAGCCCGGTTCCCGTGTCCGACAACCCGACCGCGACACTGCCCGTGACGGTGAAGAGCTTCGACGGCGTCGACGTGACCATCACCGACAACAGCCGGATCGTTGCGGCCGACCGCTACGGGACGCTCGCGACGACGACGGTGGCGCTCGGCCTCGGTGACAATCTCGTCGGCCGCGACACCGCAGCCAAGTTCCCCGCAGTCGCGGACGTGCCGGTTGTCACGGTCGGCGGCCAATCGCTCAACACCGAGGCAATTCTCGACCTCAATCCCACCGTAGTTCTCACCGACACGAGTATCGGGCCCAAGAGCGTCCAGGATCAGTTGCGCGCCGCCGGTGTTCCCGTCGTCTTCTTCGATCCGACCCGAACACTCGAGGGTGTGCCAGGACAACTCCAGGCCGTCGCCGACGCGCTCGGCGTCCCAGCCCAGGGCGCGGCGCTGGTCGATCGGACCGAATCGGAAATCGCTGGAGCTCGTGACCTGGTCCCCACCGAGGGCGATCCACTGAAAATCGCGTTCCTCTACATGCGCGGATCGGCCATCACCATGATCGGCGGTGAAGGGTCCGGAGCAGATTCCTTGATCGAGGCACTCGGCGCCACCGATGCAGGAACCGCCTCGGGCATCACACAACAGTTCGTGCCCATCACCAGCGAAGCGCTCATCGCCGCAGCGCCTGACGCCCTGCTGATGATGACGGACGGATTGGCATCGATCGGCGGAATCGACGGCCTCGAAAAGGTCCCTGGCATCGCTCAGACGCCGGCTGGAAAGAACAAACGAGTAGTCGACATGGCGGACGGTGTACTGCTCAGCTTCGGGCCGAACACCGGACGCGTCATGGCGGCACTCGCCGAAGCGATCTACGAGCCCGGTGGATCGTGAGCAAAGATTCGTGAGTGCTGATTCGTGAGTACAGAGACAGGTAGTTCCGAAGCAGGTAAGACTGTGTCCGCAGCCGAGGATTCACACGACGTCGGGGGCGCCGACAAGTCGGCGTCTGGCCCCGCGTCGCGGTCGCGGGTGAGTGCGGTTCTGGTCAGCTTGACTCTCGCCCTGGTGATCGTCGCGGTACTGTCGGCGTGCATCGGCCAAGTTCCGACGTCGCCTCTCGAGGTTTTGGGCAGCATCCTGCATCGCATCGGGCTCGACCTCGGTCCGATGCCCGCCCATCCCAGCGGTGAAGTGACTTTGTGGGAGGTTCGTTTCCCCCGCGTCGTGCTCGCCATCTGTGTCGGCGCGGCGCTGGGATGTTCCGGTGCGCTCCTGCAGGGTGTGTTCTCCAATCCGCTCGCAGAACCCGGAGTGATCGGAGTGTCTGCGGGCGCGGCAGTTGGCGCGAGTGCTGTCATCGTCGTCGGGGGAACGTTCGTGGCCGGCTGGGCCGTTGCTGCGGCTGCGTTCGTCGCCGGGCTGGTCACCACCGCGGCGGTCTACCTGCTGGCTCGGCACGAAGGCCGAACCGAAGTAGTGACGTTGGTGCTGACGGGCGTCGCGATCAACGCGTTCGCCGGCGGGCTCATCGCGTTCTTCACCTTCGTCGCCAGCCCGTCCGCTCGCGATCAGATCGTGTTCTGGCAACTCGGCTCACTCAACGGCGCTTCCTGGAACGCAGTCCTGATCGTGGCGCCGATGACCGTCGTCGGGATCGCCGCGACCATGATGATCGCCCCACGTCTGGACCTGCTGGCGCTCGGTGAACACGCGGCCCGTCATCTGGGCGTCAACGTCGAACGGCTTCGCCAGTTCGCGGTACTGATCGTCGCTCTCCTGGTCTCGGCGAGTGTTGCCTTCACCGGCATCATCCTCTTCGTCGGTCTGGTCGTTCCGCACCTGATGCGCATTCTCGTCGGACCTGGCCACCGCGCGCTGATTCCGGCGAGCGCCCTCGCCGGCGCACTGGTTCTGCTTGTCGCAGATCTGGGCTCGCGGTCGCTGATCGACAACGCAGACCTGCCCCTCGGAATGCTGACCGCTCTGGTGGGCGGCCCCTTCTTCTTCTGGCTTCTCCGACGCACGCGCGCGCAACAGGGCGGGTGGGCATGAGCAGCCTCGTAAGAAACTGGCGCGAACTGTTCGGCCGCGTCACCCCCGAACCGAAGAGCCCAGCCGTCGGTGATGTCACCCTCGAGGCGCGCGACATCACAGTCGAACGCGGTGGTCGGCAGATTCTGGAAGGCGTGTCCATCGAAGTCCGGGCAGGCGAGCTAGTCGTTCTCGTCGGACCGAACGGCGCCGGTAAGTCGACTCTTCTTGCGGCGTTGGCCGGTGATCAGCCCGTCATCGCTGGGCGGGTGGACGTTGACGGCACCGACCTCACTCAGTGGTCGCCGATCGACATGGCGCGCCGACGCGCGGTGCTCCCCCAGAAACACACCATCGGATTTTCGTTCAGCGCTCGCCAGGTGGTTCGTATGGGACGTGCGCCATGGACCGGAACTCGCCGAGAAGACCGCGACGGCGCTGCTATCACCGCGGCGATGAAGACCTGCGATGTCGAGGGGTTCGCCAATCGGCCGTTCGCCGTGCTGTCCGGCGGCGAGCAAGCGCGGGTCGCGCTGGCCCGGGTACTGGCACAGGAAACGTCGACCATCCTGCTGGACGAGCCGACTGCAGCTCTCGACCTCGGACACCAGGAAGCGGTGATGTCCGTGGCGCGCGCTCGCGCTGCGGACGGCGATGCCGTCGTCGTCGTTTTGCACGACCTCGCGTTGGCAGCGGCGTACGCGGATCGGATCGTCGTGCTCGAAAACGGCCGCATCGCCGCTGACGGTCCCCCGGAATCGGTGTTGCACGAAGAGCTTCTGACCCGCGTCTACGGTTATCCGGTCGAGGTGTTCCCGCATCCGACAACCGGAGCAACCCTGGTCATCCCGCGCCGAGAATTCACCGAACAGAATCGATGATCGATCCCAGCCTGTTCAGGACGGCTCTCACCGTCGGCAGGCTGCGGCCGTCGCCCTCGCGAACTCCGTCACCGGGACCGGGCTGTGACCAATCAGCCTCGGTGGACAGAACTGCGTCGCGGACCACACCGGCGATGCTTCGCTCGTCGGTCAGATCGATGTCGGTCACCGATCGCTCCGCGGTGGCGACAACGTCTGCAGGGGTCGGCACACTGTGCTCGCAGTATTCGCCGTATACCTCGACGAACAGCATGCTCTTTCGTACGCGGAACGCGAAAGTTCGACCGTCGGACCTGCCGAAACCGTGTGCGTGAGCGCCGACGGTGAGGTCCTCGATCTCGAAGCCCGGCCGCGCCGGTTCGGGCGACTGCGCGCCGGAATCGGTGGGTTCTGTGGGAATCACAATGATCTCCTCGGTGATTGCAGCGTCAACCGCAATCGCTGTTCGTACGGTATCGCGTCAGGGGTGTGAGCGGAATGGTCGGTAGTTCCTCGACGCGATGAACGGCGCCCGACTGCGATCAGGGATGATCGATGACAGTCGCACTGCGTGAAGAACAGATGACAAGAAAAAGAGGAACTACACATGGCTCGCCTAGGGATCCGCACCACTGCAGCAGCAATGGGGGCGGCGGTTCTGCTGGTCACAGGATGTTCTTCCGGAGATGGCGGAGACGACCTCATCACGATCGATCCCGCAACGGCAGCGGTCTCACCGGCCACCACCAGTACCCCGGACGGCGTGGTTCACCCGTATTCAGGTCTGATCGATTCCATCACATTCGACCCGATCACGCGCAGCGCTGTAGTGGTTGCCAACGACCCCCGTTCGGTGCTGGTCGTTCCTTCGGACGGTTTGGCCGGCGCCGACCCCGCCTCTGCAGGTCGTCCAACAGCCCTGGATTCCGACGTACGCGACGTTTCGATCGGCTCTGACGGTAGCGCTCTTCTGTCGATGGATCGCCAGGTCGTGAAGCTGAATCTGACTTCGGGCGAACAGACGTCCATCCCGGTAGACGGGCAGGCGAATTCAGCGGTCGAACTCAACGACGGCCGCATCGCGATCGGCACGGACAATGGTTCAGTTCACATCGTCGACCCGAAGACCGATCAGTCACAGACGGTTTCGGGATTCGCATCCGTCGACGAACTCGCGGTCACCGGCGACAACCTGAGCGCCCTCGATCACCGTCAGACCTCGCTGACGGCGATCAACCTCGAAGACGGCAAACTCGGCGTCGCTCTCCGCGCCGGTGAGGGCGCAACTCATCTGGCCACCGATCGCTTCGGACGCATTCTGGTCACCGACACCACCGGCAACGAACTGCTCGTCTTCACTGCCGATCCGCTCCTGATGCACCAGCGCTACCCCGTCGGCGAGTCGCCGTACGCCGTTGCCTACGACGAGGCCGCGGATCGGGTGTGGGTCACGCTGACCGCGACCAACGAAGTGGTCGGCTTCGATCTGTCGTCCGGCATCCCCGTGGAGACCGGACGGTTCAAGACGGTGCGACAGCCGAATTCGTTGGCCGTAGACTCTTCCAACGGCAATCTGATCGTCGGATCGGCAACCGGTGACGGGCTGCAGGTCATCCCGTCACGGGAGAACTGATGGAAAAGCGTACGCGCGGGATCCCCGCGCAGTGGGAGACGTCGGACGACAAGTTCGACTATGTGCCCCTTCGACTACCGCCGAACGTTTCGCGGGTCACGGCGTCGATGCGTCTGGCGATCTCCGCCGAGTTCGGCGGATGGGAACTCTCCCGAGTCCGTCTCTACCCCGACGGCAGTCGTCGCGTGCTCCTCAAGCGAAAGAAGACGCCGCTGCACGTGACCGATCCGGACGGCATTCAGCACTGATCGTCCAACAGACGACCAGGGCCCGCCGCTGTCGAAACCGCTGACAAAATCACACCATCGAAGAGCTGGAGAATCGTGTACCAACTGCTGCTGAGCCTGATGTTCCGGGTCCCACCGGAACGCATCCACCACATTGCCTTCACCGCGATGAAACTGGTGACACGGTTCGCTCCCCTTCGCTGGCTGGTCGCAAAAGTCCTTGTCGTCGACGACCCGGTTCTGCGGAGTCAGGCATTCGGTCTGACGTTCCCGGCACCTCTCGGCCTCGCCGCAGGATTCGACAAGGACGCCACCGGCGTCGACGCCTGGGGCCCGTTGGGATTCGGTTTCGCCGAGGTCGGAACAGTGACGGCCCAGGCTCAGCCCGGTAACCCCGCGCCGCGTCTCTTCCGTCTTCCGGCCGACCGCGCTTTGATCAACCGGATGGGCTTCAACAACCACGGCGCTGGTCACGCGGCGAATTTCCTGCGACAGCGCCGCGTCACGGTCCCGATCGGTGCCAACATCGGCAAGACCAAGATCGTCGAAGCCGCCGACGCCGCGGCCGACTACACCGCCAGCGCGCAGCTTCTGGGTCCGCTGGCCGACTTCATGGTCGTGAATGTCAGCTCGCCGAACACGCCCGGACTCCGTGATCTGCAGGCCGTCGAATCACTGCGCCCGATCCTGCAGGCCGTGCTCGACACCGTCAGCGTGCCGGTACTGGTGAAGATCGCGCCCGACCTCTCGGACGAGGACGTCGACGCGGTCGCCGATCTGGCAATCGAACTCGGGCTTGCCGGAATCGTCGCGACCAACACCACGATCCGTCGCGACGGTTTGAAGACCCCGGACGCCGAGGTAGCTGCACTCGGCGCAGGCGGGCTGTCCGGTGCACCGGTCGCCGAGCGCTCACTCGAAGTACTTCGGCGCCTGTACGTCCGAGTGGGCGACAAGATGACCATCATCTCGGTCGGCGGTATCGAGACGGCCGATCAGGCGTGGGAACGGATCCTCGCCGGCGCGACACTGGTGCAGGGATACACCGGCTTCATCTACGGCGGACCGTTCTGGGCTCGCAGCATCCACAAGGGGATAGCCAAGCGCGTGCGCGCAGCCGGCTTCTCGTCAATTGCCCAGGCTGTGGGAGCTGAGAACCCTCGCTAGAGAGTGCTGTGCGCCTTTATTAACCGCCCGCGGTTAATAAAGGCGCACAGCAAAGTGACTATTCGACCTCGAACGTCCCGGTCAGGGTTGCACGCGCAATCGCGTGATGGAACACGTTGAAACCGAGGAACGCCGGCGACGAATCAGGGGTGACTCCGTCGAGCGCCTCCACGTCGAGGGCATGCACCGCGACGATGTAGCGATGCGGACCGTGCCCGGGAGGCGGGCCTGCACCGATGAAACCGAACCCACCACCGTCGTGGCGGAGGGTGACGGTTCCGGCGGGCAGGACATCGCTGTCCGCCGCGCCGGCACCGGCCGGGAGCTCGGTGACGGAAGCGGGGATGTTCGCCACGGCCCAGTGCCAGAACCCCGACGCAGTCGGTGCGTCCGGATCGAACACCGTCACCACGAAGCTCTTCGTCTCGGCCGGAAAGCCGGACCACGAGAGCTGCGGTGAGATGTCTTCGCCACCGGGGACACCGAAGGCTCCACTGGCCTGAGCAAGCTTCAGCGGCTGGCCCGCAGTGATGTCGTCACTGGTCAGCTCGAAACTCGGCAACTTCGGCAATGGTTCGTACGGATCGTGCGCCATGCGAATCCTTTCTGTGACAAGAGAGCTCGATGTGCGTCGAGCTCACGGATCTATCTACGTGCTCGTCAGGAATTGAGCAGGAAATGTTCCAGAACACGTGTCCCGAACAGTAGTGCGTCCACCGGAACTCGCTCGTCGACGCCGTGGAACAGCGCGCTGAAATCCAGCTCGGGCGGCAACTGCAACGGCGCGAAGCCGAAGCAGCGAATGCCCAGTTTCGCGAATGCCTTCGCGTCGGTTCCGCCGGAGAGCATGTACGGAACTGTGCGAGCCTCCGGATCGTGGGCGAGGATCGCCTCGTTCATGGCGTCTACGAGGTGGCCGTCGAACGTTGTTTCGTACGAATCCAGCTTGGTGATCCACTCGCGGGTCACGTCGGGACCGATCAGTTGGTCCACCGTGCGCTCGAATTCGGCCTGCCGTCCCGGCAGCACGCGGCAGTCGAAGACCGCCTCGGCAGTCTGCGGAATGACGTTCGCCTTGTATCCGGCCTTGAGCATCGTCGGGTTCGCCGTGTCACGGAACGTCGCCCCGATGATGTTGGCGATCGTCCCCAACTTCGCGAGAGTCCCGTCGATGTCGGGTGATCCCGGATCGAAGTCCAATCCGGTCTCCTCGCCGACGGCGGTCAGGAACTCCGCGACCGAATCCGAGATCACGGTCGGGAACTGGTGGGCAGCAAGCCTCGAGACCGCGCCGGCGAGTGTCGCGACCGCGTTGTCGTCGTGGAGGAAGGAGCCGTGTCCGGCGCGTCCCTTGGCAGTCAGACGCATCCAACCGAGGCCCTTTTCCGCAGTCTCCACGAGGTAGAGCCGGCGGTCGGTTCCGTCAGGCCGCGGAACCGTCAGCGAGAAACCGCCGACCTCACCCACGGCCTCGGTCACTCCCTCGAACAGATCCGGGCGGTGCTCGACCAGCCACTGGCATCCGTACTTTCCGCCCGCTTCCTCGTCCGCCACGAAGGCGAACACCAGATCACGCGGCGGTACGACGCCTTCCGCTTTGAACTGTCTGGCCAGGGCCAGGATCATCCCGACCATGTCCTTCATGTCCACGGCGCCGCGCCCCCAGACGTAACCGTCCTGGACGGTGCCGGCAAAGGGATGGACGCTCCAGTCGGCGGGCTCGGCCGGAACTACGTCGAGGTGACCGTGAAGCATCAACGCACCACGACCCGACTCGGCTCCCTTCAAGCGAGCAAAGACATTCCCACGGCCGGGTGCTCCGGACTCGACGTATTCCGTCTCGTAACCGACTTCTTGAAGCTGCGCGGCAACCCACTCCGCGCACGCACGCTCGCCTTTGGTGGTTTCGAGTTCTCCCGTGTTCGAGGTGTCGAAGCGGATGAGGGAACTGACCAGTTCGACTACTTCTGCTTCGGCTCTGCTCGGATTCGGATTATTCGGGGTTGTGGTCATTCCACTTTCCTACCATCGAATCAAACGACGCGGGCGACCGGAATGCCCCGCAACCTGGCGATTTGGGGCAGCTCACCTAATCGGATACTCTTTCCCAGCACCGAGAAATCGGGGCCGAGTCCGAGTGGCGGAATGGCAGACGCGCTAGCTTGAGGTGCTAGTGTCCTATTAACGGACGTGGGGGTTCAAGTCCCCCCTCGGACACTCGAATACAGCAAAAAGACCCCAGCCTGATCAGGTTGGGGTCTTTTTGCTGTGCGCCTTTATTAACCCCCGGCGGTTAATAAAGGCGCACAGCAGTGGGGCGATTTGGGACCTGGGGATGGCATCGGATACTCTTTCCCAGCACCGAGAAATCGGGGCCGAGTCCGAGTGGCGGAATGGCAGACGCGCTAGCTTGAGGTGCTAGTGTCCTATTAACGGACGTGGGGGTTCAAGTCCCCCCTCGGACACTCTGTGTTGAGACAGACAGGAAAAGCTCCGGTTCATCGAACCGGAGCTTTTCTCGTAATTGGCGAAGTTCCCGCACCAGGGAACAGTCCGCGCGAGCGGCGATCGAGATGGAACAGAAGTTCGAAGTGGATACAGACACCAAGAAGTCGGATGCACTGCAGGCAGATTCGCTGGAAACAGCCGATTCAGAATCTGCTCGAGCCGAACTCACCGGACTCGACCCCGCAGAACTCGAAATCTGCCTGAAGGTCCTTTCCGAAGCCGCCGAACTCGACGACGAGCATCCCGATTCGATCACCATGCAGCGCGCTGTCGGCCATCTGTTCAAGCGACTCAAGAAGAAGCGTCGCCTCGCCTCGCGCGCAGCCGTCAACGAAGCCGACCGCCAAGTGGTCGCTGCGACTGCCACCGGTTCACCCGATCGCATCGACGACGAGACCGCAGGCATTCCGATCAAGTCGAACACCGCGGGCGCTTCCGCCGGCACGCTCATCAAGGCGCGGCCGTGCTACATCTGCAAGCAGCGCTACACCGCAGTCGACGCCTTCTACCACCAACTGTGCCCCGATTGCGCTGCCACCAGCCGCAGCAAACGTGATGCCAGCACTGATCTCACCGGCCGACGCGCACTTCTGACCGGCGGCCGCGCGAAGATCGGCATGTACATCGCGTTGCGCCTGCTGCGTGACGGCGCACATCTGACCATCACGACGCGATTCCCCAACGACGCGATCCGCCGATTCAAAGCGATGGAAGACAGCAACGACTGGATTCACCGTCTGCGCATCGTCGGCATCGACCTCCGCGACCCCGCCCAGGTTGTTGCACTCGCGGATTCCGTTGCCGCACAGGGTCCACTCGACATCCTCATCAACAACGCCGCGCAAACCGTCCGACGCTCCCCCGGTGCCTACGGCGCTCTGGTCGACGCCGAGTCCGGTGCGCTTCCCGCCGGTGAACTGCCTGATGTCCTGACTTTCGGCAAGACGAGCGACGCCCACCCCGCGGCTCTGGCCGGATCGCTGTCGGACGTCGCAAGCATCACCTCCGGAAATCTGTCCGCCGACGCGGTCAGTTCACTCGCCCTCGTCGCCAAGTCGGCGTCACCCGATCGCATCGAGCAGGGCATCGCCATCGACGCGGGCGGGCTGCTGCCCGACCTCGCGCACACCAACAGCTGGGTTCAGACCGTCGAAGAGGTCGATCCGATCGAGCTTCTCGAAGTCCAGCTCTGCAACTCGGTCGCGCCCTTCATCCTCGTTTCGCGCTTGCGCCCGTCGATGGCTGCGGCCGCTGCGCGACGCAAGTACGTCGTGAACGTTTCCGCCATGGAAGGCCAGTTCAGCCGCGCGTACAAGGGCCCTGGCCACCCGCACACCAACATGGCCAAGGCAGCACTGAACATGCTGACCCGCACCAGCTCCAAGGAAATGCTCGACGACGGCATCCTCATGACCGCCGTCGACACCGGCTGGATCACCGACGAACGCCCACACTTCACCAAGATGCGGTTGGCCGACGAAGGTTTTCACGCACCACTCGACCTCGTCGACGGTGCCGCCCGCGTCTACGACCCCATCGTTCAGGGTGAACTGGGCGTCGACCTGCACGGCTGCTTCCTCAAGGACTACAAACCCTCGCCGTGGTGATGGGCGGCACCGCCGCGGTGGTGACAGGCAGCACCTAGCCGCCCCGATGTGGCGATCTCGTCACCCCCAAACCCCCGTGTCGAGTAGCTCATTTCAGGTAGAGCACAGCATTGCAGGCGATAATGGAGCCGACACTGCTCACCGACTCGGAGGAACCATGACGATCGCCGTCGTACACAAGGACAGCCCGGAAGGCCGTGCCGCAATCGTGGCCGCTGCACGGGAATCCGTGGGTCGAAGCGAGGAACTGCTGGTTCTGCACGTCCTGGACGACGTCAACATCGGAGGCACGGTCAACCTCGGAGACACCGAGGACGATCGGGCCGCTCTTCGCGGCGAGATCCAGTCAGCGCTCGACGCCGGTGGATTCTCGGAGACGAAGTGGGATCTGCGCACCACCGAGCACGACGGCGATCCGGTTACCGCGCTCGTCAACCTGGTGCACGGCGCGGGTGTCGATCTCCTGATCGTCGGAACACGCCGGATGTCCCCCATCGGCAAGTTCCTCCTCGAACGCCCGCTGCAACGCCTGTTGCTCGAAGTCGAGGCTCCGATCCTCGTCGTCAAGGAACCCCTCCCCGCCGAGTGACCTCGGTCACATCACTTTCGACTACTCGTTTGTAGGCTGGCTCCATGACTGGAACCTCGCCCGCCCGAGAACTCGACATCATCGTCTACGGAGCGAGCGGCTTCGTCGGTAAGCTACTCGCCGACTACCTCGTCAAACATGCTCCCGAAGGCACGAAGATCGGCCTCGGTGGCCGCTCCCTCGAAAAGTTGGCAGCCACTCGCGCCGATCTGGGCACTGCCGCTGCCGATCTCCCCCTGATCATCGCCGACGCCGACGACGCCACCGCACTGAAGGCACTCGCCCAGCGAACCCGGGTCGTCGCCACCACGGTCGGCCCGTATGCCAAGTACGGCCACGCCCTTGTTCACGAATGCGCCTCCGCCGGAACTCATTACGTCGACCTGACCGGTGAGGTGCTGTTCCACCGCGAGAGCATCGACGACAACCATGAGCTGGCGGTCTCGACCGGTGCCAAGATCGTCCATTCCTGCGGATTCGATTCCATCCCTTCCGATCTCGGAGTTCACGTCCTGCACGAGAAGGTCGCCGCCGACGGCGCCGGCGAGCTCACCGACACCACCCTGGTGGTCACGGCCCTGCGCGGCGGCGTGAGCGGTGGCACCATCGATTCGCTTCGCAACCAAATCGACGTGTCGAAAGACGATGCGCGCCTGCGGAAACTTGCTGCCTCGCCGTACTCGCTGAGCCCCGATCGTGACCGGGAGCCCGAACTCGGACGCCAGAGCGACGTGAGCGTGGTCGACGGCAAGAAGATCGATCCGTCGTTGAAGGGGTGGAAAGCGCCGTTCGTGATGGCGTCGTACAACACACGAGTCGTCCGTCGCAGCAATGCGCTCCGAGAGTGGGCGTACGGCAAGAAGTTCAAGTACAGCGAGGTGATGAGCGTCGGCTCATCGGTGGTGTCACCGGTGATTGCGGGCGGCGTGGCGGTCGGCCTCGGCGCGCTGGTCGCCGGACTCGCTCTACCTCCGACACGTTTCCTTCTCGACAAGGTATTGCCGGCTCCCGGTGAAGGTCCGAGCGAGAGCACCCAGAAGAAGGGCCACTTCACGCTCGACGTGTTCAACACGACCACGACCGGCGCCCGATACACATCACGAGTGAAGGCGAAGGGCGACCCGGGATACAGCGCGACGGCGGTAATGCTCGGCGAATCTGCGTTGTCGTTGGCGAAGGACCAAAAGGCTCTTCCCCCGGCCACCGGCGTTTTGACTCCAGCGACAGCGCTCGGCGACGTCCTGGTCGAGCGTCTACGCGCGGCTGGTTTCGAGATTTCCGCGCGCAAACTCTAGACAGAACGAATTTCACTTGATCGTTTCAGCTCTTCGCGCCCGATTATCGCAGCTCAGGGCGCGGACAGCGGTGGGAATACTCCCAGGTAACATTGATGTTGGTTCATGGCATCCATATGTGATGCTCCGCTTTCGGAAAAGTGAGGCTATTCATGACTGAGCGCGTTCAGGTCGGCAGTCTTCAGGTTGCCAAGGTTCTCTACGACTTCGTGGTCGAGGAGGCTCTTCCCGGCACCGGTGTAGACGCCGAAACGTTCTGGGCCGGCGCCGACAAGGTCATCACCGAGCTCGCACCGAAGAACCGCGACTTGCTTGCCAAGCGTGACGATCTGCAGGCTCAGATCGATCAGTGGCATCGCGATCACGCCGGCGCTCCCATCGACGCCGCCGCGTACAAGGCGTTCCTGCAGGAAATCGGCTACCTCCTGCCGACGCCTGCCGAGTTCTCGGTCACCACCGCGAACGTCGACACCGAGATCACCTCGACGGCCGGCCCGCAGTTGGTCGTGCCGATCCTCAACGCGCGCTTCGCTCTCAACGCGTCCAACGCCCGCTGGGGTTCGTTGTACGACGCGCTGTACGGCACCAACGCCATCTCCGAGGAGAACGGCGCCGAGAAGGGTTCCGGCTACAACAAGGTCCGCGGCGACAAGGTCATCGCCTGGGCGCGTGAATTCCTCGATGCGGCAGCACCTCTCGCGTCGGGATCGCATGCAGATTCAACCAAGTACGTTGTCGACGGCAGTGAACTGAAGATCACGTTGGCAGACGGTACTGTCACCACGCTCGCCCAGCCGGAGAAGTTCGTCGGCTACCTCGGCGAGAAGGACGCACCGACGAGCATCCTGCTGCTCAACAACGGATTGCACGCCGAGATCCAGATCGACGCCTCGTCCCCGATCGGCAGCACCGACGCCGCCGGCGTCAAGGACGTCGTTCTCGAATCCGCCGTCACCACGATCATGGACTTCGAGGACTCTGTCGCCGCTGTCGACGCCGACGACAAGGTTGTCGGCTACCGAAACTGGTTGGGTCTCAACCGTGGTGACCTGTCCGAGGAGATCAAGAAGGGCGCCAAGTCCTTCACCCGCACGCTCAACGGCGACCGTAAGTACACCGCAGTCGACGGCAGCGAACTCAGCCTGCACGGTCGTTCGCTCCTGTTCGTCCGCAACGTCGGTCACCTCATGACCAACCCCGCGATCCTCGACGCCGACGGCAACGAGGTCCCCGAGGGCATCCTCGACGCCTTGATCACCAGTGCCTGTGCAGTGCACGGCCTCTCGATCAGTGACGCCAACGGACCGCTCGACAACAGCCGCACCGGCTCGATCTACATCGTCAAGCCCAAGCAGCACGGTCCCGAGGAAGTTGCCTTCACCACCGAACTGTTCGGCCGTGTCGAGCAGGTCCTCGGGCTTCCGGAGAACACGCTCAAGGTCGGCATCATGGACGAGGAGCGTCGTACGACGGTCAACCTCGCCGCCTGCATCAAGGAAGCCGTCGACCGCGTCGTGTTCATCAACACCGGCTTCCTCGACCGCACCGGCGACGAGATCCACACCTCCATGGAAGCCGGCGCGATGGTGCGCAAGGCCGAGATGAAGAAGCAGAAGTGGATCGGTGCGTACGAGGACTGGAACGTCGACACCGGACTGGCCTGCGGCCTGCAGGGCAAGGCGCAGATCGGCAAGGGCATGTGGGCCATGACCGAGCTGATGGCAGACATGCTCGAGCAGAAGATCGGTCACCCCAAGGCCGGCGCCAACACCGCATGGGTACCTTCGCCGACCGGCGCAACGCTGCACGCGACGCACTACCACCGCGTCGACGTATTCGCAGTTCAGGACAGCCTGAAGGGCAAGCCTCGCGCGAGCGTCGACGACATCCTGACCATCCCGCTCGCTCCCAGCACCGACTGGACGGACGCGGAGAAGAAGGAAGAGCTCGACAACAACTGCCAGTCCATCCTCGGCTACGTGGTCCGTTGGATCGACGCGGGCGTCGGCTGCTCCAAGGTTCCCGACATCCACGATGTCGCGCTCATGGAGGATCGCGCCACGCTGCGCATCTCGAGCCAGCTGCTCGCCAACTGGCTGCGTCACGGCATCGTCAGCGAGAGCGACGTTGTCAGTGCACTCGAGCGCATGGCCCCGGTTGTCGACCGTCAGAACGAGGGCGACGCCGAGTACCGCAACATGGCACCTGATTTCGATTCCAACATCGCGTTCCAGGCTGCCAAGGAACTCATCCTCGAAGGCGCGAAGCAGCCCAGCGGATACACGGAGCCGATCCTGCATCGCCGCCGCCGCGAGTACAAGGCCGCCAACGCCTGATTTCACCTTCTTCGAACTCGAAGCTGAACCCGAACAGCCTCGGCACCGCTCCCGGTGTCGAGGCTGTTCGCGTAGGCCCCGAAGTTTCGTCACTAGACTGGCCGAGGACAAAGTCCGTTCAACAGACATTCTTCGAGTGACCAAGGTAGGGCAAGGTACGTGGGCGAACATCGCGGCGGGTCAGGCGCCAGAGGTATCAGTAAGGGGCCGATTCTCGTCGTCGTGCTGATCGTCTTGATCGTGGCAGGCTTCTTCGGATGGAAGGCCCTCAGCAACCGGATCGACCATCAGGGACAGCAGGCAGCCGGTACGTGCGTCGAGGGCAACAAGACACTCGACGTCACCGCGGATCCGTCCATAGCCCCACAGGTCGAGGAACTGGCGAAGCGGTACACCCAGACCTCGCCGGTGGTGCGTGATCACTGCATCGCCGTCGTGGTGCACGGTGCGCCGTCCGCGTCGGTCTCGACGGCACTCGAAGCCGGTCCGGCGGCCCCCTGGGACGACGCAGCATTGGGACCGCGTCCCTCCCTGTGGATCCCGACGAGTTCGTTCGAACTCGCGCCACTGTCGGGCAAGGCCGTGATCAACGGTGATCCTCGCTCGCTCGCGAGTTCCCCGATCGTTCTGGCAGCCGGTCCCGAGACCGCGGCAGCATTGGCCGGCGCAGCATCGAGTTGGAAGTCTTTGCCTTCCGATCTGACGGTCGCCCTGCCGATCGGAAGTACTGAAACCTCGATGGCTGCACAGGCGATCGCTGCCGACGTCGCCGATGCGGGTGCCGGTCCGGTCACGACGGATCAGGCGAAGTCCGCTCAGGTCAACGCTGCGCTCAGTGCACGGGCGTTGCAGTTCCAATCCTTGCCGACTCCCCCCTCGTCCACCGCCGAAGCCCTCGGAGCACTGAGCGCCGGAACACCGGATTCGGTGAAAGCCGTTCCGGCCACGGAACAGTCGATAGCGCAGAGCGCGAACGCGGCGATGACGACGTACTCCCCCGCCGGCGCAACGCCAGTCGCGGACTATCCGGCGGTCATCGTCTCGGGCAGCGGGATCGACGAAACCGCGTCGCGCGCAGCGGCACAGTTTGCCGATTTCATGCGTGAGCCGAATCAGTCACAGTTGTTCGTCGGCGCCGGTTTCCGGGTCGAGGGCCAAGACCTTCCCGATCTCGGGGCGGTGTCCCCGGCCAAGATCTCGTCCACGTTGAAACCGGCTTCGGCGGAGACCGCAGCGGCGCTCGGTGACATAGTCGCCAACCCGGTCTCGCCGCGTAGTGCCACCATCCTGATGGACACGTCGGCGTCGATGGGTACCGACGACGGTGGCACTACCCGCTTGGCGAACGTTGCCTCGGCGGTGAACACCCAATTGGGTCGCAGCCCTGACGCTTCGGACATCGGCCTTCGCGAGTTCAGCACGGGCACCGACGGAAAACCGTCCGAGCGCATCCTGGTTCCGGGCGGTTCACTGTCCGAGCCGAATCGGCGTGCCACGATCACCGATTTCCTCAACGGGCTTCGGGCCGGCGGAAAGACCTCCAAATACCCGGCGCTTGCCAGCTCCTACAAAGCCGCCGTGGACGGTTTCGACGCGGGGCGAGTCAACTCGGTGCTGCTGATCACCTCGAGTACGCCTGACGAATCCACCACGACGCGAGCCGAACTGCTCAGCGCGATCGCCGCTGCGGGCAATCCGTCGCGTCCGGTACAGGTCGACGTGATCGTCGTCGGTGCGGGCGACGACGTCTCCACACTCCAAGACGTCTCGGATCGGACGGGCGGCACATTGGTTCGGGTCGATTCGACGTCCGACCCCGCTCTCGCGGCCGCAGTGACCAAGATGCTGTCCTGATGGGGCGCGTCGCGGTTTTTGCAGTCCTTCTCGCCCTTCTGACCTGGTTCCTGCATCGCCGACTCGTTCGCGCCACCGGCATCCCGAGGCGATGGGCTCGTCTCGCCGACACTGCGCTTGTCGTCTTGGCGGTCTCGACGCTCATAGGGGTCGGCAGCGGCGAAGTCTTTCCGACATCGTGGGCGCGACCGATCGGATTTGTCGGATGGGTCTGGCTGGCTTCGTGGCTGTATCTGATTCCCGGACTGCTCGTGATCGGCCTGTTCGCCGGGATCGGTCGACTACGTGCACGCCACACGGATACCACGACCGAAGTCGACCCAGCCAAGCGTCGTACGTTGCAGTTGGCTACAGCAGCAGTCACTCTCGCGGCGATCAGCACCGCCGGCTACGGCGTCTACGAGGCGTCGGGCCCCAAGATTTCCCGCGTCCGCGTGCCGCTCGCTCGTCTACCTGAGGGCTTCAACGGATACCGGATCGCCTTGATCACCGACCTGCACGTGGGACCGGCCCGCGGGGTCGACTTCACCCGCAAGGTGGTCGATATCGTGAACTCGCAGAATGTCGATCTGATCGCGATCGGCGGCGACCTCGTAGACGGAACCGTCGCGAAAGTTGCTCCCGATCTTGCTCCGCTCGCCGATCTTCGGGCGCCCGACGGAATCTTCGGAGTCAGCGGAAACCACGAGTTCTACACCGACGACGGCGGCAAATGGCTCGACGTGTGGGAGACATTGGGGATCACCACACTTCGCAACAGCCGCACCTCGATCCAGCATGGCGGCGATACCATCGACATCGTGGGCATCCACGACTACACGTCGCCGGCCCCGTACGAGCCGAACCTGACTGCCGCGCTCGCAGGTCGCGATCCGAATACTTTCGCCTTGCTTCTCGCGCACGAACCGCGTCAAGCGATCGAGGCATCCGAGATGGGTATCGATCTGCAACTGTCCGGGCACACTCACGGCGGTCAGATGTGGCCGCTGCGGTATCTCGTTCCGCTGCAGCAGCCTTCGGTGCAAGGCTTGGACAGGGTCGGAAACACAGTGCTGTACACGACGCGTGGCGCCGGGGCTTGGGGTCCGCCGGTACGCGTCGGCGCCCCGCCGGAGATCACTGTTCTCGAACTCGTACACGAGAGGTGATGATCTCCGGCGGGCACACGCCTTAGTTGCCTGCGAACGCTTCGATCGGCGGGCAGGAGCAGACCAGGTTGCGGTCGCCATGTGCACCGTCGATACGACGCACGGACGGCCACACCTTCGGGCGAGCCTTGCCACGCGGGAAGACGGCGATCTCACGCGAGTACGGGTGATCCCACTGCGCTGCAATGCTTCCCGCAGTGTGGGGAGCACCGCGTAGCGGGTTGTCCTCCACCGTCCACTCGCCCGCTCCGACGCGATCGATTTCGCCGCGAATGGCGATCATCGCCTCGCAGAACTCGTCGATCTCTTCGAGGTTCTCGCTCTCGGTGGGCTCGACCATCAGTGTGCCGACCACGGGGAAGCTCATGGTCGGAGCATGGAAACCGTAGTCGGCCAGACGCTTTGCGACGTCGTCGACGGTGACGCCGGTGTCCTTGGTCAACCCCCGGAGGTCGAGGATGCACTCGTGCGCGACCATGCCGTTCTCGCCGGTGTAGAGAACCGGGAAGTACTCGTCGAGTCGACGCGCGATGTAGTTGGCCGACGCGATGGCGGTCAGGCTGGCGCGGCGCAGGCCCGCAGCTCCCATCATCCGGATGTAGGTCCAGGTGATGGGCAGAATGGACGCACTGCCGTAGGGCGCTGCCGAGATCGTTCCTCTACCACCGAGTTCGGGCGCCATCGGGTGTCCGGGCAAAAACGGCGTCAAGTGTGAGCGCACACCGATCGGGCCGACGCCGGGTCCGCCGCCGCCGTGCGGGATGCAGAAGGTCTTGTGCAGATTCAGGTGGCTGACGTCGCCGCCGAATCGGCCCGGACGGGCAAGGCCGACAAGCGCATTGAGGTTGGCGCCGTCGACGTACACCTGGCCACCGGCGTCGTGTACCGCTGCGCAGATGTCGGCGATCTCGTGCTCGTAGACACCGTGCGTTGAAGGGTAGGTGATCATGATCGCGGCGAGACGCTCGGCGTGATCGGCGATCTTCGCGCGCAGATCGTCGACGTCGACGTCACCGTTGGGACGGCAGGCGACAACCTCGACGCGCATCCCGGCCATGACGGCAGAAGCCGCATTGGTGCCGTGAGCACTCGACGGAATGAGGCAGGTGTCGCGGTGGTCGTCGCCCCGGCTGAGGTGGTAGTTGCGGATCGCGAGCAGGCCCGCGTATTCCCCCTGGCTGCCGGCGTTGGGTTGCAGGCTGACGTTGTCGTAGCCGGTGACCGCGACCAGCCAGTCTTCGAGATCCTTGATGATCTTCAGCAGACCGGGCGCATCCGATGTCGGCGCGAACGGATGGATCGCGTTGAACGCGGGCCAGGTGATGGATTCCATCTCGGCGGTCGCATTGAGCTTCATGGTGCACGAACCCAGCGGGATCATGCTGCGATCGAGCGCGATGTCCTTGTCGGACAGCGCGCGCAGGTAGCGAAGCATTGCCGTTTCCGTACGGTAACGGGTGAAGGCTTCGTGCTGCAGGTAGTCGGAGGTGCGCTCCTGAGCAACCGGAACCGAATTGCCCTCGGCTTCGATGGCGACAACAGCATCCTCGATCCCGAACGCGTCGAGCACGGCAAGGACGTGGTCGGCGGTCGTGGCCTCGTCGCAGGAGATACCGACATGATCGGCGTCGACCAGACGCAGGTTGATCCCGGATTCCTTGGCCGCAGCGACGACGTCGGCCGCCTTGCCCGGAACCTGAGCGAGCACGGTGTCGAAGAACGAATCGTGGACAACGGTCACGCCGCCTTCGCGCAGGCCGTTTGCCAACGCGTGTGCGCGGGCAGCGACGCGCAACGCAATCGCCTTGAGTCCCTCGGCGCCGTGGTAGCTCGCGTACATCGCAGCGAGGATGGCGAGGAGCACCTGAGCGGTACAGATGTTGGACGTCGCCTTCTCGCGGCGAATGTGCTGCTCACGTGTCTGCAGCGCCAGGCGGTATGCCTTGTCTCCGTCGGCGTCGATGGAGACGCCGACCAAGCGGCCGGGCAGCTGACGCGCATGCTTGGAGTGCACGGCCAGGTAACCGGCGTGCGGTCCGCCGTATCCCATGGGAACACCGAAACGCTGGGTGGTTCCGAAGCACGCATCCGCGCCGAGCTCACCGGGTGAGGTGATGAGCGTCATCGCGAGGAGGTCTGCGCCGACGGCAACCAGTGCGCCGCGCTCGTGAGCTTCCGCGATGATCGAGGTGTAATCGACGACTCGTCCCGAGGCACCTGGGATCTGGGCGATGACGCCGAAGAAGTCACCTTCCGGAAGACCAGCGGTGAGGTCCGCAGAGACGATCTCGATTCCGAGCGGCTCGGCGCGAGTCTCGATGACGGCGAGGGTCTGCGGGTAGAGATCGGCGTCGACGACAAATCGTGGGGACTTGCTGCGGTTCGCGCGGCGCAGGAGCGTCATGGCTTCGGCAGCGGCGGTGGCCTCGTCGAGCATCGACGAGTTTGCCAGTTCCATGCCGGAGAGATCGGCGACCATGGTCTGGAAGTTGAGGAGGGCTTCGAGACGGCCCTGGCTGATCTCCGGCTGATACGGGGTGTACGCGGTGTACCAGGCCGGGTTCTCGATGATGTTGCGCAACAACACCGGCGGCGTCAACGTGTCGAAGTAGCCGAGGCCGATCATCGACGTCGCGACGGTGTTCTGGGCTGCGAGTGCAGTCAGTTCGGCAAGTGCCTCGTGCTCTCCGACCGGAAGCGGCAGAGCGTCGAGTCCGGCAGCGATGCCGTTCGGGGCAGCGTCGAGGATGACGGAGGGAACGGCCTTGGTTGCCAGTTCGTCGAGTGAATCGACCCCGACGAGTTCGAGGATGCGCGCGAGTTCCGCGGCGTTCGGACCGACATGGCGGTCGGCAAATATACGGCTTGCAGCGTCGATCACGACTACTCCCAGACAGATCGGAGGATCAGGACACACACCGAACTGCGGTGTGTTCCTCCCCCTCTGTCGCATGCTCGATTCCCGAGCGCCTGAGAGATTCGGTAGTGATCCGCCGAAGGCGGAAGCCACAGCCTTTCCCCGTCGGCGGGTGGGTTGTCCCACCGCTTTCCAGAGGCGTCGGAGCCCGTACGGTCCTTGGTGCCTGAGAGATTGACGGGGAGGTATTGCTCCTTCGGCGCCCTGATCCCGCTCACGACTGACCTTTGAGACAAAGACTGAATCAAAGACAAGTTCGGTGAATCGGTATCCGAGGCTCTCCCGTACGCCGGCGACGCAGGCCCAGTCTAGTTGACCGAAACGCCTACCTGCACCGTGGCATCCTCCAAAGAGATGTGACGTACGTTATCCGGTTTTGCGGCTGGCGCGATTCTTGCGTCGCGAAGCCAACTCGTCTTCCGGGTTGGGATCATTTTCGCCGCCGTCGGCCCGCTCGGCGGGGAAGTCGGCGATCGTTCCGGTGAGTTCACGCATCGCGCCACTGACTGCGATGCCGAATACGCCCTGCCCACCCTGGAGGAGGTCGACGACCTCTTCGGGGGACGTGCATTCGTACACGGTGGTGCCGTCGGAGAACAGAGTGATGTTGGCAAGATCGCGGACGCCACGCTTACGGAGGTGATCGACGGCAACGCGGATGTTCTGCAGTGAGATGCCGGTATCGAGCAGACGCTTCACGATCTTCAGAACGAGAATGTCCTTGAAGGAGTACAGACGTTGGCTTCCGGATCCGGCAGCGCCACGGATCGACGGAACAACCAACGACGTCCGTGCCCAGTAGTCGAGTTGGCGGTACGTGATCCCGGCGATCTGGCAGGCACTGGGTACTCGATATCCGACGAGGTCGTCGGGGATGGAATCGTCCGGGAACAGGCCCGGCTGCAGCTCTTCGGAAGACATTTCTGCAGTCGCGGCACTACCGGCTATGCCCGTCCCGCGCTCATTCGACTGTTCTTCCACTGCCGTCTCCCTCTCGCTTCGCCATCATGTAACCAACCTGTGCTATCAGCAGTCACGAGAATCCCGTGCCGACCGAACTTTCAGATGTGAATCCAAGGCAGGTAATTCCATGAGTGGACTTACCCAGAGTACGCCTCGATCGACAAGGCGAGAAGATCTCCACCGCACGCAACGGTAAGTCCAGGAGGGTGCATGGTCAACGCAACACGCCGACCGAGACTCAACCTCTACTTGAGAGTTGAAGACTAAAGTCCGCAACCAGTCAATTCAGGCTAACCATCAGTGGCTTTGAAATCGTCCGGCGAGATGGTGTCGAGGAATTCCTTGAACTTCTCGACCTCGTCTTCGCGCTCGTCGGGAATGACCAGACCGGCCTCGGCGAGAACAGCCTCCGACGCGAAGATCGGAACGCCGATGCGCAGGGCCAATGCAATCGAGTCCGACGGACGTGCCGAGACAGTGGTCTGCTCGTCGAAGACGAGATCCGCGTAGAAAGTGCCCTCTTGCAGGTCCACGATCCGAACTTCCTTGAGGCTCCGACCGAAAGATTCGATCAAGATCTTGATCAGGTCGTGAGTCAGCGGCCGCGCCGGCTCGACTCCCTGTTGTTCGAGAACAATCGCGGTAGCTTCGGTTTGCCCGATCCAGATCGGCAGGTACCGATCGCCGTCGGACTCTCGCAGCAACAGGACCGGCTGATTCTGAGGCTGCTCGACACGAACTCCGATCACACGCATTTCGCCCATCGAGCTTGCCTCCAACCTGACGTGATCCAGCCGACCGACTCCGATGCGGTCGTACTGAAATTCTATTCGAGTGTGCCCCGCTGATCGAGGAACTCAGCGATCGAGACTTCCCCGAACTGCCGATTTGACCAGACACGTGTGCAAAGTCAGTGACAGAGCTGCCAGCTCCCGCACCATTTCCTCGGCACGATCACGTGCTCCGGCGTCACGACCCTTGGCAACCGGTCCGGCGATCTGAGTCACCAGTCCCGCTTCGCGATCAGCAGCCAACTTGAACGCGCGCAGATGGCGAACCTCCAAGCCGTACTCGGACATCGCCTTAGCGGTGCGCGCCAACGTCACGGCATCCTCGTCGAAGAAGCCCGCCGCGCCGGGAACGACCAAACCGGTGCGGATCAGATCGGTCAGAAACCGATCGTCGATGTCAGCGCGCGCGAGAAGATCCTGACGACCGACTCGAACTTCGCGATCGACCCGGAACGCCTCGGGTGAGACATCGCCCGTAGCGATCGACAGGACGCGAGCACGACGAGGCGCAGGAACTTCTGCACTCACCGTCGCTGCGCCACTGTCGATCGCTTCGAGTTGTTCTTTGATCACTTTGAGCGGCAGGTACTGATCGCGTTGAGCGGTCAGCACGAAGCGAAGACGCTCGCAGTCCTCGACAGAGAATCTGCGGTATCCCGACGGTGTCCGTTGCGGGCTGATCAAGCCCTCGGACTCGAGGAAACGGATCTTCGAAATCGTCACGTCGGGAAAATCTGGACGCAACCGATCCAGCACGGAACCAATCGACATTCCGGGCTGGCTCTGCTGCCGCACTGCCGTCATTAGCTACCCGCACCTGCTGACGACTCGCCGACCTGCGAACCGCCGGCACGAGGGCCGGTGAGGAACACCAGACGGAACTTGCCGATCTGAACCTCGTCACCATTCGCGAGAACTGCCGAATCGACAGGCTCACGGTTGACGTAGGTGCCGTTGAGGCTTCCGACGTCGACGACGTGGAAATCTGCATCTTCCTGACGGAACTCGGCGTGACGACGGCTGACGGTCACGTCGTCCAGGAAGATGTCGCTGTCCGGGTGCCGACCTGCCGACGTCGTCGGCTGATCGAGCAAGAAGCGGGATCCTGCATTCGGTCCCCGCTTGACCACCAGAAGTGCGGCTCCGGCGGGAAGGCCTTCCACACCCGAAACCGGCTGCTCGGCGGCCGGTGCTGCAGAGGAGGTGTTGTCGAGCTCATTGAGGAAGTCCGCGCGGAAAACCGAAGTGGTCTCCGCCGGCGACTCCCCATAGCCCGCGTCGTTACCGTTCTCGCTCACTGTTTCTCCTCCTGGGTCAATCATCCAGATCATGAATCACTGGACTACGCAGTGCACTTTCTTCACGAGCATCTTTCACAGTCACGTTCGATACGGCCCTGCGCCCCGACTCGGCACATGCGTACCTAACGACCGTACCCTGCGCAGACCGCCGTGTGCAGCGAGACAGGCCGCGACACAACACGAGTTGGCCGGTCCACGCGCAGGTTTTCTACTCGGACGTGAGTCCCTTGTATGCCTCCGCGTCCAGAGTTGCCGCGAGTGCGGCGTCGAGTGTGGCCTCGTCGGCAACCTCGAGTTCGACCAACCAACCCGTGTCGTACGGGTCGGTGTTGACGAGGTCGGGCTGTCCGTCCAATTCACCGTTCGCTGCAAGAACTTTCGCAGTGAACGGAGCAAAGATGTCGGAGACGCTCTTGGTCGACTCGACCTCACCGAGCGATTCACCGGCGGTCACGTCTTCGTCGACAGCGGGAAGCTGGACGAACACGACGTCACCGAGCTGCGACTGAGCAAAGTCGGTGATACCGACTCGAACTGAGGTCGGGCCGGTTCGCTTCACCCACTCGTGCTCCGCGGTGTAGCGCAGATCGGTAGGTGTATCGAGCTCACTCACAGTGGCTTCCTTTCACAGGCCGTCCGAAAGTCGGACGCAAAAAGATCAATTTCCGGGTTGAGCGTATTGGCGCGGATTCAATTGTCGCAAGACGGAGATCGTGACCTGCTGCGATTGCTCGACGGACGACGTTCCGCCATTGCGTGCGACATTGTCGAAGACGCCTCCGGGAATGTTCAACGCTGCCGCCAATGTCGGCGGATCTCCGATCGCGGTCACAGTGTACGGCTGCTCGATCCGGGTTCCGTCCAATTCGATCTCGCCGCCGCGCCCACTCACCCACGAGTTCACGCCGATACGAATGGGTTCGCCGTTCGCACCTGCGATCGAGACGGCTTCGGCACCGGCAGCACGCAGTTCCTGGATGAGATCGAGAATCACTTCCGATCCGACGCCGCCCGCCGGATCTGTCAGGGTCATCGTCACACCCGGTCCAGTGGCCGGAGCGGTCCCCACTTGAATGGAGAGTGAGGTCAGCCGCGCCCGCGCCTCGTCCAGCGCTGCTCCCGTGTTGCCACCGGCTTCCAAAGTGGCAAGCGATTCCTGAAGATTCGCGACTTCCTGCCTCAGCGCGGCTTCGCGTCGATTCAAATTGTCGAGAACCACCAGGAGGTCGGCAGGGCGCGCGGCGTCGAGTGAATCTCCGGCCACTGTGCTGCGTACCTGTGTGGCAATCGCAACGCCGAGCACGCCCAACAGCACAGCAGCGAGGATTGCGAAGACGACGTTGGTGCGGTGTTTGGACGGTGAACGCAACTCGTGACGACCTTCACCCGCAGTGGTGACGGGAGGTTCTTCTTCCGGTTCGGT
Organism: Rhodococcus sp. D-46; assembly: GCF_011290655.1. Lineage (NCBI taxonomy): Bacteria > Bacillati > Actinomycetota > Actinomycetes > Mycobacteriales > Nocardiaceae > Rhodococcus > Rhodococcus sp. D-46. The sequence continues at coordinate 344,331 of NZ_JAANTF010000009.1, forward strand.
CGTGGAATGTTCCGCCATGACTCACGCTCCGAACAGTCGGCGTCGCAATGCCGCTGCGTTGCCGAAGATCCGGATACCCAACACGACGACGATCGCCGTCGAGAGTTGAGTACCGACACCCAACTGATCACCGAGCCAGACGATCAACGACGCGACGAGCACGTTGAAGACGAAGGAAACCACGAACACCTTCGCGTCGAAGATTTCGTCCAGATACGCGCGTAGTCCACCGAAGACGGCGTCGAGCGCCGCAACGACAGCGATCGGAAGATAGGGCTGGATCACGTCGGGCACCTGCGGGCTGAAAACTACGCCCAGGACGATGCCGACGACCAGTGCTGCGAGTCCGTACAGGGCGGAACCGGCCTTCATCGAACTCCTTCTGTCACTTGGGTTCTGTTGGTTCTGTTGCCACTCGGACGGCGCGAGGCGCCGCAGGCGGCAGAGTCAACGAATCGTCTTCGGCCACCGCGAAACCGACTCCGTACAGTTGCGAGACGCTAGACATTCTCACGTAGGCGTCGCTGACGACGAATTTCCGCTGCAGTGCTCGCGTGTCTCCGATCGCCTCGACGAGGTACGGGGAGAAAACAGGTTGGTTGTCGACGAGCATCGCGCCGCCCGCCTGACGAATGGTCACCGTCGGCCCGATTCGCACGCCGCCGACGGCGATCGCCTCCGCTCCCCCAGCCCACAGGGCGTTTACGACGGTCTGCAGATCGCGATCGAGGACAACTGTCTTACCGCCGACACTCCGTTGCGACGCATCCGAGAGGTTCGGGCGTCCGGCCGGGTCGGTCAACGTCACCACCAGTCCCTCCCCGTGAACAGCTTCGGCTCCTGCGCCGGATTCGACCGCTCGCAGTTGGTCGAGGACGGCGCTGCCGCGTGCATCGCCTTCGAGCGCCACGCCGCGCGCGGCGTCGACGGCGCCGCCGAGTGAATCGCGGGACGCGGCCAGTGAATCGATTCGATCCTCCGCATCACGGACCTTCGCCACCAACTCGCTTCGAACCTCTTCGGTGCCGGTCACCTGCTTCGTCGCCTGAACAGCCGAGACCGTGACGATGAACCCGATCAACAGTGCGCCGAGGGCCAGCCACGGCCCCGTCTTCGAGGATCTGTTCTTGGTGTGCTCGTGCTGGCGTTCGAATGCAGTTGCCTCGTAGCCCGGGTCGAGATGTTCGGTCATGAGTGACCGAAGCAGCGACGGTACCGGGTTACGACGGACGTCCTCCCCGGTCGACTTCATCGGGGCACGACCTCGTGGGTTCGCGCAACGTCAACGGCCTTGAGCACGTAGATCGCGGCAGTCCACACGTACAGGACGGTTCCCCAGATCAGGAAAGCGAAACCGAAGGCATGGGTGAACGGTCCGATGGCCCAGTCTCCGTGCCCGGCAAGAATCAACGGCAGCGCGAACATCAGTAGGAAGGTCGCAGCCTTGCCGAGATAAACCACCTCGGGCGGTGGCAGGCCACGCCTGCGGTAGATCGGCAGCGTCAACGCAAGCAGAAGATCACGGCCGATGAGTATCGCTGCGACCCACCAGGGAATGAAATCGCGGGCAACGAAGGTGACCAGTGTCGTCACGACGTACAGACGATCGACCAGCGGGTCGAGAAGCGCTCCCAGACGCGAGGTCTGTCCGAGCACTCTGGCCAGCTTGCCGTCGAGCCAGTCGGTGAACCCGCTGAGCATCAGCAGCGCCAATGCCCAGCCGTCCGAGTGCGTGACGAGCAGCAGGTAGGCGAACAGTGGCAGAGCGAGTAGACGCACGATACTGAGCACGTTGGGAACAGTGAGAATCCGATCCGTGGGGATCGGTTCTTGTTCGCCAGAGTTCACTGCACACACCTCGCGTCGTTCGATTGCCGTGCGGCCAGCTTTCCACAGCACGACGGACTATTCGCCGAGGCGCCGTAGCCTGAACTGTCCCGAGCGTGTCGAGCTGCCCTTATCTCCAGGCGAACACCGGCTGCTCGAGCTTGTCGATGCGCGTGTGCCGTCCGTTCAGCACTTCGCGGAACTGATAGATGACGGCTCCGGTCGGCGCATGGATCAAGCTCGTTCGGAACGGCCATTGGATCACCGGGTTCGGTGACTCCTCGATGGTGACGAAGCGCGAGTCCACGTCGAGCTCCTCCGACGTGACGGCATACACCTGGGCCACCTCGTCGGGATTGGGTACCAGTCCCCCGATGTCGTCGCCCGACCACATGACGAACGGCCGGATCACGAATCCCGAACGAGTGACGTAGTCGTCGAGCCGGCCGATGATCTTCGACTCGGGAACGTCGACACCCAGCTCCTCGGAAAGTTCCCGAACCGCTGCCTGTTCGGACGACTCGCCCGGGTCGACGCTTCCGCCCGGCAACGCGAATTGACCGGGGTGGGCGCGCATCTTGCTCGGCCGCTTCGTCACCGGGAACACTGGTGTTCCGTCCGCAGTCCGCATGACGACGATGACCACCGACGCCGAGCGCCTTCCGTCCAATTCGACCGACCGAGGTTCGAAAGCGGCAAGTGAGGCGACCACGTGGTCCCGATTCAGTAAATCTCCGTTCACCATGGCTCGACAGTAGCGCCACGAGACTGAGACCCTCAGCCAGTCTGGTCCATTTTGGCCGCTTCGCCTGATTATCGGTCTGTATTCCTGTCATGCTGAACAGGCAGAATCCACCGTGCGGCATGGCGAGAAGAGAACCTCGATGGCTGAGCAGTCCCAGACCCCCACCCCGCAGACCGACCAGAGCGCGCCGGGCGCGTCGAATCGGGCCTCTCGCTTTGCCTCCGACACGCTGAGCGTCCTGCGGCGTGTGCCGTTCACCGCGAGCGTCGTGCTCACCATCACCGTCGTCGGGATCGCGACCGGCGCCCTGTGGAATCACGTCCGTACCTACTCGTGGTTCAACGACATCGCCTACGGAGTTCCTGCCTTGCAGGAAGGCAAGTGGTGGACTCTCGTCACGGGGTGGTTCTTCGGATTGACGCCGGGTCAGTATGTTTCGATCATCGTCGTTTTTGCCTTCGCGGTCGGCTGGTGCGAATGGCGCCTGGGAACCAAGAACGCGGCCATCGTCACGATCAGCGGTCAGTTGGCGGGCGAACTCGGTGCATCGCTCCTCCTCTGGGCGGGCAGCCACACCGACTGGGATTGGGCTCGCAACCTCGCCACCCACCGCGACGTCGGCGTGACCACCGCAATCATCGCCGCACTCGCCGCGACCACAGCAACACTCCGCTCGCCCTGGCGAATGCGAGTCCGCGCCATTCTGTGTGCGTACATTGCGATCGCGTTCCTCTTCGAAGGCCGCCTCGCCGACGTGCAGCACCTCATCGCGGTCGCGATATTCCTGCCGGTGGGCGAGAAGTTCTTCGGCGACGGAGCGCGCGGGTTCATCCCCCGAACGCGACGCGAGATCCGCCTGCTCGGATTCATCGGCCTGCTCCTGATCGGCGTGGTCGAGATCGCCGTCTGGCTGTTCCCCGGAAGCGGACCGTTCGGGCCGACGGAAGCCGAAACCGGTTCGGGCTGGACGGCATTGATCGACGTGGTCATCGTTGCCCTGATCGCGGACCAGTTGCGACGAGGTCGCCGCTGGGCCTGGTGGGTTGCCGTGGTGTTCGGTTCACTGACGGTCTTGGCCACCGCCCTCGTCCTCGTCTCGGTCATCTTCTTCGACTACGAGAGCGCCGGCGCCGTCACGGTCGGTACCGCGCTGCTCTGGCTTCTCGAACTCATCTTGTTGATCAAGGGCCGCCACGCTTTTCACGTACCGATGCGGCGCAAGATTCGAGGCGGGCCGTTGTCCGGGAACGATCCGCGCGCCGCCGCTCGGGAACTGCTCAAACGACACGGCGGCGGAACCATGTCGTGGATGACGACGTGGGACGGCAACAGTTACTACTTCGGCGAGTCGGGTGAGAGCGTCGTTGCATTCCAACGGCATGTCGGTGTCGTCGTGGTCCTGGCCGATCCGATAGCGAGCCCCGACCGACTTGCCGCAGCGGTCGACGAATTCACGACGATGTCCGAAGCCAACGGCCTCACTCCCTGCTTGTTCTCCGTGGGGAAGGAGACAGCCGACGCCGCCACCCGGCGTGGCTGGCGCACCGTTCAGGTCGCCGAAGACACGATCGTCGACCTACCAGAACTGCAGTTCACCGGTAAATCCTGGCAGGACATCCGCTCGGCGCTCAACAAGGCCAAGAAGGACGACATCACCTTCCGGATGACAACATTGGCCGACGAGCCGTTCTCCGTATTGGCTCAGGTGCGCGCCATCTCCGAGGAATGGGTGGGCGACAAGGGGCTACCCGAGATGGGGTTCACCCTCGGAAGCGTCGAGGAGGCGCTCGACCGCGACGTCCGGGTCGGCTTGGCCGTCGACCCGACCGGAAGCATTCACGGCGTCACCTCGTGGTTGCCGGTGTACGGCGAAGGCGGCGTGGTTCAGGGTTGGACACTCGACGTCATGCGTCGACGTCCCGACGGGTTCCGTCCGGTGGTCGAGTTCCTCATCGCATCGTCGGCCCTCGAGTTCAAAGAACAAGGTGCCCAATTCGTCTCACTGTCCGGAGCACCGCTCGCCCGCAGCGACGACGGCGCCGACGCCGCATCGATGGACCGCCTGCTGGACATGCTCGGAGCCGCGATGGAACCGCTCTACGGCTTCCGGTCTCTTCACGCGTTCAAGAAGAAGTTCAAGCCGAGGTACGAACCCGTTTTCCTGTGTTTCCGCGACGAGGCCGACCTGCCTCGGATCGGAATCGCACTGACGCGTGCCTACCTGCCCGACGCAACGGCTCCTCAGCTGATCAAGCTCGCCACCAGCAAGAGTTGACGCCGTGCGGTCCTGGTTCGAGCACACGGTCGTCGACACCGGCAGGCTCCCGCTGTTCTTCCTCCTACTCGCCTTTGTCCTGACGTTCCTGTTCATCCGCTTCAGCGTCCGGATGATCCGGGCCGAGGTCTCGTGGTGGCCAGGCAACGTCACGCCCGGTGGAATGCACATCCACCACATGGTTTTCGGTTTGATGATGATGCTCGTGTCCGGCTTCGCCTTCATCGCTCTGGCCGACTATCACACCCCGATCGCCAATTGTGTTCTCGCGTCGGTGTTCGGTATCGGCAGCGCGTTGGTCCTCGACGAGTACGCGCTCGTGTTGCATCTGCGCGATGTCTACTGGGCCGAGGAGGGTCGCTCGTCCATCGACGCGGTGTTCGTTGCCATCGCGATCTCGTTCCTTTTCCTTCTCGGGGTCCACCCGATCGGGTTCGCGGGAGAGTTCGACCCGTACGAGCAGGACCGTAGCCTGGCGACGTTGATCGGCGTTGTCGTCGCGATCGTCATCCAACTCGGACTCGCCGTGATCACGTTGATGAAGGGCAAACTCTGGACCGGCTCGATCGGGCTGTTCTTCACCCCACTTCTGTTGATCGGAGCAATTCGGTTGAGTCGCCCGGGTGCCCCGTGGGCGCGCTCGCGTTACCGCGACAAGCCGGCGAAGATGAGCCGGGCAGTGGCCCGTGAACAGCGTTATCGCGAGCCGATGATCCACGCGAAGATCTACGTTCAGGAAACGGTGTCGGGAAGTTTCGGTTCCACTCCCCCGCCCCCACCACCGCTCCCCGTCGTCGACACCACAACCCCCACGTCGAAGGTCGGATTGTCGCGGCGGCTCTCGGACAGAATTCGCTGGCGTCGAACTCGCCGACGACTACGAACAGTCCCCGTCTGGCGTCTCCCCGTGATCCTCGTCGTCCTGTCCGTCGTCACCGCGAACATCCTCGTCGGGATCGACGGAGACCTGGTCAGCGACGGCGACGTCGGTACCATTTCCGAGGGCGTCGACGCCGGGGCCACCGCGACGCTGCTCAGCGTCATCGCCGGCGGGATGATCACTCTCACCGGTCTGGTGTTCACCGCCATCACCCTCGCAATGCAGTTCGGCGCCTCGCAGATTTCGGTGCGGGTGGTCCCGATGCTTGCGCAACAGCGAGTGATGCGGTGGTCGATCGGCATGTTTCTGGCCACGTTCGTCTTCTCGTTGATCATTGCGCTCGATCTGGCGCTCGATTCGGAGAATTCCTCACCGACCATCTCCACGGCGATCGCACTGCTTCTGGCATTGGCCAGTGCGATCCTGTTCATCGCGTTGGTGGCGAAGGTCGGGTCGATTCTCAATTCCAGTCGGTTGCTGCGTTGGATAGCGGCCCAGGGCCGGAGCGCGACGATTCGTGCCTATCCGCTATACGAGGACCTGCCCTCTGGCGCACCGAAACCCAGTCAGCCGCTCCCCCTACCCCAACCGCGCGAGTCCGAGAACTCCGAGAGCGCCGACGCACTGGTGATTCGCCTGCGCCACCTCTCACCCGACGGCCGGATTCTGCTGGCGATCGATCTCGCACGACTGCAGCGGTTGGCCGGCCGCTGGGACGTCTCGGTCGAAGTCGTCCCCAGCATCGGCGAGTTCGTCGCCCAGAACGCGCCCCTCTTCGAGGTACGCGGACCCTCGCTGAAGGTACGCCCGGACACCTTGATGTCGTGCTTGATCTTCGGTGACACGCACAGCCCGGTCGTCAGCCCCGGTGCAGCGCTGCAGTCGATCGTGGACATCGCGCTCAAGGCACTGTCACCCGCCATCAACGACCCGGGCCGAGCCGTCCAGGCTCTCGACCACATCGAAGATCTTCTGGTACTTCTCGCCCCGCGGGTCCGCTTCGACACATCAACCTCGGATCTCACGCTGATCAGAGGGCAGCAACGCACCTGGACCGATTACGTGTCCGTCGCCACCGACGAGATCCGGCACTTCAGTACCAATTCCGCGCAGGTCCAGCGTCGTCTACGCGCGGTATTCGCAACCTTGCTCGAAGCCTGCCCGCCGGACCAGCACCCTCCGCTACTCGAGCGCGTCGACGCACTCGATGCGCAATTGACCCGAGAATGGACCGGCGCACTCGACCTTCGGCTCGCGAGTGTGGCGGATCCGCAGGGATTGGGCTCCGAAGCCGGGGCGACCGGAAGAATTCACCCGCTGATCATCGGGTCTTCGGAACTTCCGGACGATCGTTCATCCGGGCAGGCCGAGTCGCGTTCCCAGCCAACCTAATTGACTCGCCAATCCAGCCGACCACACCTGGAAGCTGTGCCCTCCGTCGACCTCGGCGTACTGGACGTCCATCCCTGCGGCCTTTGCGGCTTCGTAGAGCGTTTGAAGACCTGGGCGGTAGTCGTTGTCCTGTTTGCCGACCACGAACACCCCGGCGCTGTCGGGGAACTTCTTCTCCCGGAGCAGATCCTGCGGATTCACTGCCACGAACGCGGCTTCATTGCCGCCGAACGCTGCATCGACCGTCTGCTTGCGATCGCCGAGTGTGGGTTCGATCTGACCGGACAGATCCAGGAACGTCGGATAGACCGCGGGGAAGTTAGTCGCCATCTGGAACGCGCAGGTACCGCCGTAGGAAAGTCCCCCGATCGCCCACTTCCTCGGGTCGGGATCCACCTGGAGGTTCCCGCGCACCCAGTCGGGAACATCGCGCGAAAGGTACGTCGCGACGTTCCCGAGTTGAGAATCGACGCAGAGCGGATTCGCCAGTTCCGACCCGGTCCCGTCAGCAACGACGACAACGGGAGCCAAGCCCGAATGCGCAGCGGCGTAGGCGTCCATGGTCTGGACGAGACGTCCGCCCTGTAGCCAGTCCTCGGGCGCGCCTGGTTGGCCGGCCAGCAGGACCAACACCGGCAACTCCGGTCGTGGGTTGGTGAAATACGCGGGCGGTAGGTAGATCTCGGCGTCGCGGGCGCTGAATCCGGAGACCGTCCCCGCAATCGTGACCGTGCTGACCTTGCCCGCCGACGGCATGTCCGCGGGATCCTTCCATTGCGAAACCGGTACCGCCCCGTCCTTGCCGTCGTCCAGGTCGGCGAGTGAAACCTTCTCCGCGTCCGAGAGTCCCAGCGCTGTTCCCAACGTCGGATACGACTGGAACTGCAGATTCACGTGAGCCGCGCTCGACACGACCACCAGGAGCACCGAGACCACGGTGAGCACGCGACCGTCGATCCGCGTCGCCGCAAATACCCGCGAAACACCCAGCAGCACGCCGAGAATGCCCAACCCGATCCACACGTAGACCGGACGGGCAATCGGATCGGGGAACGGGTGCCACACCTTCTCGATCAGCCAGTACAGCACGAGAGTGATCGCGATTGCCGCGACGATGCAGACCGGAATCGAGATCAGCACGTGACGCCTCGATCTCGAGAAGATCAGCCAGAGAAGTGCCAGAATTCCGAGCACCGTCACCGCGGGCGGAACCGGGCCCGTGACCAGCGACAGATCCGTGATCGTGTGCACGTCGTCTCCCGTCGCAGCCCTGTTTAGACAATATCCAAGAACAGGACATTTCGGAGCTGATGGCGTCAGATCACTGCGTTCGATGCCTGGGCACGTAGGTCTCGGGCCAGGTGATCCCGGCGCTCGAGAACAAGCCTCCGCAGCGACGCGGGCGCCTCCGCATTGGCCTGGATCCAGGAATCGGCAGCAGAGGTGTCTTCAGCTGCCGGGAAGAGCCCGTTCACCAACCGTCGCGCGATCTCGATGCTGCGTTCGGACCACCACTTCCCCAGGGACGAGAAGTACTCTGCCGCATATCCCTCGATCAACGACGGGTCCGTGCCCGAACGGAATCCGGCGATCGTCGCATCCAGGCGGTCGTTCGAGAGTGAGCCGTCAGTGGTCGCCGACGCCCAGGCAGCCGCCTTGGTCTCGACATCGGGAATCGACGCCGCGGCGCGGACGTACGCCGTTCGACCCGCTGACGTGCTGTCCTTGCTCAGCTCACCATCGAAGTCGCTCACACTCGCATGGCCGGTCGCCGACAGGGCGATCCACAATGCCCACCGCAGATCAGGATCGAGAGCCAGTCCGACCGGCCCCGGGCAGGTGCCGTCGAGTATCGACCGCACCTCGTCGGCGCGAGCATCGTTGACCGCTGCAGCGGCCGACAGAGCCCGTGCCCATGCCAGCTGTCTTCCGGACTCCGGTTCGGCTTCGAACACCGCCTTCCAGGTCGTTTCCAACCAGCCTGCACTTACATTGGGCCGCAAGCTTTTCGGAACGTAGTGAAGAACCGCGTATTGGGCATCGGTCAGGATCGAGCTGAGAATCGCAAGATCTGTCTCCGCGGGAGCGAATCGTTCCACCATGTCGAGGTACCGGAACACCGAGAGCTGCGCATCACGCACCGAGTTCCACAGCGACGACCAGATCACCCCGCGCGCAAGCGGATCGCTCACGCGGTCCAGGGATGCCTCGACAGTGGACAGAGATTCCGCGTCCAATCGCACCTTGGCGTAGGTGAGGTCTTCGTCGTTGAGCAGTGTGAGTGCTCCGGGCGGAAGGTCGACCGACGTGCGTGATTCGGTGATGTCGAGTTCGACACGTTCGGTGCGAACAAGGTCTCCGGACTCGTTGTAGTCGTAGATTCCGACTGCGAGCCGATGCGGCCTCGGGTCCGTCTGGACCAGGTCTGTTCCGTCGAGCGACAGCGTGGACACTCCGGTGGTCTGCAACCAGATTCGGGCCCATTCGCGCACATCACGTCCGGAAGTCTCCGCGAGCACGTCGAGCAGATCAACCAGCGTGGTGTTCCCGAAGGCGTGGGCCTTGAAGTACCGTCGTGCCGCTTCGAAGAACGCGTCACGGCCGACGAACGCCACGAGTTGCTTGAGGACACTGGCGCCCTTGGCGTAGGTGATTCCGTCGAAGTTCAGCTTCGCAGCTTCGAGATCGACGATGTCGGCGACGATAGGATGCGTGGTCTGCAGCTGATCTTGGAGGTACGCCCACGCCTTCCGCTTGATGGCGAATGCCACCCAGGCATCGGTGAAGCGAGTAGCTTCGGCGCTGACCAGCGATCCCATGAAGTCGGCGAAGGATTCCTTGAGCCACAGGTCGTCCCACCAGACCATGGTCACGAGATCGCCGAACCACATGTGCGCCATTTCGTGCAGGATCGTGTTGGCGCGGCGCTGATGCTGCTCGTCGGTTGCGGTGCCGCGGAACACGTATGCCTCGGTGAAGGTCACCAGTCCCGGGTTCTCCATGGCGCCGAGGTTGTACTCGGGGACAAAGATCTGGTCGTACTTGCCGAACGGATACGGATAGTCGAAGTACTCGGCGTAGAAGTCCAACCCCTGACGGGTGATGTCGAAAACGTTCTCCGCATCGAGGTACGGAGCCAACGACGCCCGGCACAGCGCACCCAACTCGACAGTGAGTTCGCCGCGACTCCACGACGACGCCACGCGGTGATACGGCCCGGCCGCGATCGCGGTGATGTAGGTCGAGATCGGCAGCGTCGGGGCGAAAGTGACGCGTTGTGCACCGTCCACGGAGAGAGTCTGGGTCGCGGGCTGATTCGACAGGACTTCCCAGCCGTCAGGTACTGTCACCTCGAATGTGAAGGGCGCCTTGAGGTCCGGCTGCTCGAAGCAGGCGAAAACACGCCTGGCATCGGCAGGCTCGTATTGCGTGTACAGATACGTCTGATCGTCAGCGTCGTCGACAAATCGGTGCAGCCCTTCACCGGAACGGCTGTAGTTGCCGTGAGCTGCCACCCGAACGACGTTCGATCCGCCGAGTCCGCGCAGCACGATCCGGGATCCGTCGTACTCCACCGGAATCGACGCACCGTCGACGTCCACGGAATCGACTGCAGCACCGATGAAATCGAGCCACGTGGACTCCACCGAGGACGTCAGATCAATTGTCGTGACCGTCGAAAAGGTCTTCACGGCGGAGTCGACCGCCGATCGCAGATCCAACTCCACCCGGTAACCGGCGACGGAGATGGCTCGAGATCGTTCGGCGACTTCGCTTCGATTCAGGTTCGCAGTACTCACGCACTCGATCCTGCCAGGCCGCGCGCGGCGATGTGAGCCGCCGTGCGCCTATCCCTTGAACGCGCCCTGCCAGACGGTGTCGAACGGCGTGTGTGCCGAGACGCGGCCTTCGATGCCCGCCGTGACGAACTTCTTTGCCAGAGCGACGGCTTCTCCCACGTCGGCGCCTTTTGCCAGCTCCGCGGTCACTGCGGCGGCCAGCGTGCAACCGGCACCCGAGACGCGCTCTTCGCCGACCTTGGGGGCGGAGAGAACAGTCACGTCGGTCCCGTCGAACAACACGTCGACGGCGTCGCCACCGGCGAGTTCGACACCGCCCTTTGCGAGCACGTACTTGGGTCCGAGGTCGTGGATACGACGTGCGGCCTCGATGAGGTCGTCGACGCTTTCGATGCTGTCCATTCCGGCGAGGGTGCGTGCCTCGAACAGGTTGGGTGTGACGACTGTGGCGAGCGGGAGGATCGAATCACGAAGTGCTGTATCGGTATCGAGAGCCGCGCCGGGCTCCTGGCCCTTGCAGATCAGGACCGGGTCGAGGACGACGTGGCGCCAGGACTGCCGACGCAGGCCCTCTGCCACAACCTCGATGGTGGCGGGCGTGCCCAACATGCCGATCTTGACGACGTCCAGATCGTGAGCCGCAGTCGCAGCCTCGATCTGATCAGCGATCACGTCAGGAGCGATCGGTACGAAGCGATGACCCCAGTTGTTCTTGGGATCGAACGAGACGATACATGTGGTGGTCGCTACGCCGTAGACGTCCAATGCCTGGAACGTCTTCAGGTCGACCTGCAGGCCGGCACCGCCAGTCGCTTCGGACCCAGCGATGACATAGGCGAGGTCAACCACAGCACAATCTCCTTCTTCGGACTTTCGAAACGTGCGTGGATGGCCACGAACGCGGGACCCAGTTTATCAACCGTTCCGACGTCTGGTTTTCGGCTATGCGGGCACCGGACTTCCCCACGCGACGTCGTTGTCCTCGTATCCGAACGGCGGACCGACGAACTCGCCGCCGCAGGTGATCAGCGCGAGGGTTTCGGGTCCGTCGAGGCTGTTCAATCGCTCGACCGGCAGCTCGCCGTCCTTGCCGTAGTGATCGACCGCATCGATACGGTAGTTCCAGGTCTGTCCCCCGGCGCCCGCCACGGTCACGACCGAGCCGATTTCCAGTGTCGAGAACTTCTTTCCGAAACCGTCACCCTGATAGATGTCGTTGATGTGTCCGGTGATCACCACGGTGCCCGCGCCGGAGCCGGGAAATGCCGAATCTGCCCACCATCCGATCTCACTGACATCCTCGGGCGGAATGAGCGAGCCGTCCGTCGTCGTCTTGATCGGCAGGATGTCAGCGGTGCTGTTGCCTGTGCGCAGCGTGGTCGGGACATCCGGACCGTCGACCACCGCGCGAATCTCTGGCGGTAAATCTTGTTGGCCGGTCGCGAGGACGCGGGTCGGCGAGTCACCGTCGTCGGAACATCCGCCGATCAAGAGCATTGTCGCCACTACTGCAGTGGCCCACGTTCGGCTGGCCGTGGATCCAGGTGCCGCTGTCACGGACGAGAAGTCGGGCCGGACGGAATCTGGGAAATTGGTACTCGGTTTCCTACGTCACGACCGGGAAGTGGGTCACCGGAATCCCCACCGTTCCCACCGGAACCGTCACCACCGCTGCCGTTTCCGCCACCGCTTCCATTCCCCCCGCCGCCGGGGCCGGGGCCGGGGCACTCACCTCCCGGATCGGTGGTGTCGCCTGCCAAGACAATCTTGACTGCCGAGAGGTTGACCGTCTGGTTCTGCGCGACTTGTCCAGGAGTTGTGACGTCGAATGCGAGCTTGGCACGTACGGGGATGACCGAACCGTCGTCAGCGTCGGTGACCGTTGACCCTGACCGGCCGAGATCTTGGGTCAACGTCATTCTGGAGATCAAATCCTGATCTCCGGTCAAGCCGGCGCCGTCGATCCGAAGGGTCCCTCGGACGGGACTTCCGTGGGCTCTGATCGTCACCGATGCGCGAAACTCGAGGATGTCTCCCGGCACTGTCCGCCACGCCTCGATCGAGTTGATTTTCGTTCCAGGCGATCCAGTCGAGATGTCGTACCAACCGTCGATCACGGCCGGATCGAGTGACATCGAATTTTCGTTGATTTCCGAGTTGCACGCGCGGGTGAGCGAAACGGGGGCAGCCGATCCCACTGCGGGGAGTGCTGTCGACACAACGGTCGCCAAGACGAAGGCCGTCGCGGTGATGCCCGCGGTACGCCTGCCGAAGATCGTCATTCTCTCGCTACCTTTTTCCGCGGACCGTAGCTTCCGGTCAATTCAGTCAAAATACCAGTACAGCTGGACAAATAGGTCGAATTCCGTGCCGAATTCTTCTTGTTTTCTGTGAACTTCGGTTACGAGCAATTTCTCCGCACACGCGTTCCGGCAAGGGGTACATCGGATCAACTGGGGTCAGAAGTTACATTTCGCCCGCACATCGGAGCAGATCGCACTGATTTCTCACCGCATTGGACAGGTATTTCCGTTTCATAGCGGTCAGCCGGTGGAACAACGATCACTACAACGAGCGTGCCGGGCACGTGTCCGGTCGCCCCCCACCGAATCAAGGGAAACCGTCATGTCGGATACAACATCAGTCAAGCAGGGTTTCGCGGTAGGAACATCGATCGGGGCAGCCGTCATCTTGGTGACGGTCGGCATCGTGCAGTTCTTCCAAGGACTCGCTGCCGTCGCCGAAAACGAAGTGTTCGTAGTCGGGATCGACTACGTCTATCAGTTCGACCTGACGACGTGGGGTTGGATCCATCTCGTGTTGGGCGCGCTCGTCGCACTCGTCGGGCTCGCACTGTTCACCGGAGCGGCCTGGGCACGGGTGTCGGCCGTCGTGATCTGCGCGATCTCGATCATCGCGAACTTCTTGTGGCTGCCGTACTACCCCTGGTGGTCGACTCTCATCATCGCGCTGAACATCGTCGTGATCTGGGCGGTGTCGACATGGAAGCCCACCCAGACGACGAACGCCACGGCGCACGCATCGTCAACGCCGACTCGATCAGCTTGAGTTGAAAGTATGTGTAGGTGGATGGCGTATTCGGGAGAACCGATACTCGCCCATGACCTGCTGTTCCGACCACAGCACTCGCTGATCGACCAGAGCCTGCATTCTCAACTCGGGGCGACGACGACAAATGGCGACGGCTTCGGAATCGGCTGGTACGGGGAAGGCCCACAACCGGCAGTGTTCAAGAGCATCGAACCCGCGTGGAACGACTCGAACCTGCGCGAGGTCACCTCCCAATTGCGTACCCCTCTGCTGTTCGCCCACATCCGCGCCTCGACGGGAACTGCAGTGCAGCGCAGCAACTGCCACCCGTTCCGGCACCGGCAGTGGTTGTGGATGCACAACGGTTCACTACACGGATTCCACGATATGAAACGGGAATTGGTGACTGCCATTGATCCGTCGCTCTTTCCGGATCTCGAAGGATCGACGGACTCGGAAACTCTGTTCTTCCTCGCGCTGACGTTCGGCCTGACCAACGATCCGTTCGAAGGTGTCGCGAGGGCCGTCGGATTCGTCGAGCACACGGCTCACTCGCAGGGAATCGACAATCCGGTTCAGATGACCGTCGCCACGTCGGATGGCATCTCCACCTGGATCTTTCGCTATTCCAGCGAGCACCAGTCGAGGTCGTTGTTCTTCTCCACCGAGATTTCCACGCTGCGCAAGCTCCATCCAGAGGTGGAAGCCCTGCACCATCTGAGCGAGGAGACCCGAATCGTCGTCTCCGAGCCTCTGCGCGACCTTCCTGGCGCCTGGAACGAGGTTCCCGAATCCGCCGCAGGCGTCATCCGGCCCGGACGGGACGAGATGCGGAACTTTGTGCCGATCCCACCAGCCTGATTGGGTCATACAACCAGGCGTAGCTATGAAATAGCTTGCATTCGAAGCGCTTTCACGAAAACTGAGAAAACGGAAACTCGGCACACTAGTCACGCGAGAGGATGAGCCGGAACGCCAAGCGAGCCTTCTCCGTATCCGGAGTGCCACCAGTGAGCAAATCGTTGTAGATGAACGACTCACCCACGCGAACCAGCAGATATGCCATGTCCTCGACGGGCAGGTCTGGCCGAATCTGCTCCGGTATTTCAGCTTCGATCAGCCTTCGCACGGATTCGACCATCGTGCCCTGAATCGGCCCCAGTCCAGTTGTGAGTATGCACAACGCCTTTTGCGGTTCCCGAGTCAAATACGTCCGGAAGAATTCGGTCTCGATTGTCGCCCGTGCATGGTAAGTGAGGACGTCGACAACCCTTGACGCTCCGCTTCCACCGCACTCCTCGAGGCCCATTCGCCACGTTCGGCGCGCCAGCGAATCGAGCACGTCACCGGTAATTGTGTCGCGATTCCCTGCACGCCGGAACAAGGTGGTCCGATCCACCCCCAACTCGGTGGCCAAAGCGTTCACATCGAGCGGTTTTCCGGCTGCGAACTGTCGTCGGGCGGCACTCAACGCTTCCGCGCGGATGTCACGTGTCTCGGCCATGGAGTGAATGTATCGCTGACGACGTGCTGGTCGGTAGCCGGAGGCGATCAGACGGCGCCATCGACGGCAATCGTTGCAACATTCATTGACTTTGTTGCAGGTGAGTGTTTATTGTTCCCCGGTACGTGATTCCAGTCACAACAATTCAGTTGTTTACGGAGGAATGCGATGAACGATCACACGTGGACGACCCGACGATGAGCCCACTTCTGCAAGTACGAGACCTCACGGTTGACATTGGGACAGAATCGATTTCGAACAGACTCCTCGACCGAGTGAGCTTCGAGTTGGGGTCGGGCGAAATCACCGGCCTCGTAGGAGAGAGCGGGAGCGGAAAGACACTGACCGGACTCGCTCTGCTCGGTCTCTTGCCCCGTACGGCAACAACCAGCGGAAGCATCCGTTTGGAAGGACAGGAACTTGTGGGTCTGCCCGCCGCCAAGTTGAGGAAAATACGCGGTCGCGACGTCAGTATGGTCTTCCAGGACCCGAGTTCGGCTCTCAACCCCTCCGTCAGCATCGGTCGCCAGATCGTCGATGTGTTGAAGGCCCACCGCGACATCACGAAAGTCGATGCGGAGGACGTGGCTACAGATCTTCTCCACCAGGTCGGACTGGCCGACCCGAGCAGAACCTTGAAGTCGTACGGGTACGAGCTTTCCGGCGGGATGTGTCAGCGGGTGATGATCGCGATGGCCCTGGCATGCGGTCCGAAGTTGCTGATCGCGGACGAACCGACAACAGCGCTCGACGTCACCATCCAAGCTCAGATTGTCGATCTCCTTCGAGAACTGGCCGAACAGCGCGATCTTGCCGTGTTGTTGATCAGTCACGACCTCGCGGTTGTCGCCGAGGTCGCGGATCGAGTCATCACCATGTTTCGCGGCGAGATCGTCGACGTCGCGCCACGAGACGTGCTGCTTCGGCGGCCCGCGCATCCCTACACGTTCAGCCTTCTCGAGGCGGCACGCTCGACATTCGAAGAAGTCTCCTCCCAATCACCCAAGGCGCGAGGCGATTTCACCAGCAAAGCCCCTGCTGACGGCGTGGGTTGCCGATACGTCGCCCGGTGCAACTACTCCGAGGAGCTCTGCATATCCGATCATCCACTTCTGATCGGATCACCGGAATCGGCAACAAGATGTCACCGCAGCGACGAACTCGAGTTGCTCGGACTGGTGAGCTGATGAGCAACACCGACGTCATCGTCAACGTTCGGAATCTGGCAGTCGAGTACGGACGCGGACGCAAAGCTCTTCGCGCGGTCGACGACGTCAGCTTCTCCGTACAGAGGGGCGAAACCCTTGCGATAATCGGTGAATCAGGATCGGGAAAATCCTCGACGGCTCACGCTCTCGCGGGTCTGGTGGCTACGGCCGCAGGCTCCATCACTATGAATCTCGACGACCCGGCGTTCGGCAAGGGTGGATCTTCCCATCTCATTTTTCAAAACCCTACGTCGGCCTTGAACAATCGGATGGCCTCATGGGCTTGCGTAGCCGAGCCGATGGCGCCAGGGCGTCTGCGCATTCCACAGTCCTTGCGGCCGAAAGCCGTCGAGCTGTTGCGTCGGGTCGGTCTCGGCGCTGAGCTTGCCGACCGCCTCCCGACCCAGCTCTCCGGTGGCCAACGCCAACGCGTGACCATCGCTCGTGCACTTGCCTCCAAGGCGCCACTGATTCTCTGCGACGAACCTGTTGCCTCCCTGGATGTTTCGCTTCAGGAAGAGGTGTTGCAACTTCTTGCCGATCTCCGAGAAGAACATGACCTCACGTACATCTTCATTTCGCACGATTTGGGTTCGGTGGCACGGATCGCCGATCGCGTCGCGGTGATGTACCTCGGCCGAATCGTCGAGATCGGACCGGCTGCCACGGTCCTGAGGACTCCATCGCACCCCTACACGCAGGCGCTTCTCGCCGCGGCCCCGCACATCGAACTCGAGCGGCGCAGTCGTCGGAAAGCATTGGTGCGGGGCGAGTTACCCGACCCACGGAATCCACCCTCGGGCTGTCGATTCCGCACCCGCTGCCCGTTTGCGATGGATCGCTGTGCGTCGGAAGCGCCGTCACTTCGCGCGGCCTCGAATTCCGCACACAGCTCCGCCTGCCATCTATCGTCCCCGGCCACATCGATCGGAATCTCCAACCCGCCGCAGTAAATGCGTGCCGCGTCAGTCTCCCCCTTCCGAGAAGACCAAAGCGAAAGTCCACCATATGAATCCGCGTCTGTCTTTGCGATCCCGATATCCGATCACACGCTTCCAGAATCATGGGAAAAGTGGCCCACGTGTGCTGGTAGCTGCGTTTGCACTTTCTGCTCTCGTGCTCAGCGGCTGTTCGAGCAGCGCCACCGGTACCGCCGGCGATACCGGACCTGCCGATCCGAACGCCGAACTCAAGGTCGCGACATCGCACGTGCCCGCCTCGCTCGACCCGTGTGCGGGAAACATCGGATACGACATCGACTACTTACAGTTGATGTATGCACCACTGATCGATGCGGAACCTGCCACCCAGAAGTTGCGGCCCGGAATCGCCAGCGAGTGGGGCTTCTCCGGACCGGACAACCTGACGTTCGAGATGACGTTGCAGAACGGCTTGACCTTTCACGACGGTACAACTCTCGATGCAGCAGCAGTCAAGGCAAGCATGGAACACTGCTTGAGTCTCGGAATCGTTTCCGTCCCGACGATCAAGAGCATCGAAGCAACGTCCCCAGATCACATCACGATCTCGTTGAGTTCACCTACCTCCGGCTTACCAGGGTGGCTCAACGGCAGATTGGGAATGGTGGTCTCCCCCACTGCGCTGGCAGCAGCAGGGGCAGACTTCGCCAACAAGCCTGTAGGCGCAGGGCCGTACACATTCACCAGCGCAGTCCCGAACAGTTCATACACATTCAGTCGATTCGACGACTACAAACCGGCGGGTCCACCCAGCCCTCAGCTCGCCAAGATCCAGATCCAGGTGATCTCCAATCCCACAGCGCTGACAAATGCCCTGACATCGAACGCTGCGGATTTTGCATACGGGCTCACACCGTCGAGTGCTCCGATCCTCGAACGCAACCCCAACCTGAACGTCAGTCACGATCCGAGACTCGGAGTTGCGCTCGTCGTGATCAACAACAAGAACCCCGTGGTCAACGATGTCCGCGTTCGTCTGGCGATGCAATACGCGCTCGACCGCAAGGCAATTGCGCGAGCCGCACTGGACAGCACGGAAGGAACTGCGGCGTTCGGTCAATATCCTCCCGGTTCGCAGTTCTACGACGAGGAAACCGAAGATGCATGGCCGTACGACCCGGAGAAGGCCAAATCGCTGCTAGCGGAGGCTGGGTATCCGAACGGGGTCACCGTGCGCGGATTAGCAGGCAATCTACCGCCGTACTCGACCAACGCGGTCCTTGTCGGAGAACAATGGGAGAAGGTCGGCATCAAGGTCGACTTCGTCGAAATGACTGGACCTCAGGCGATTACGGAGTTCGTCGCACACAACAGCGCGGACGTCTTCAGCGTGGGATGGCCCACGCGAGCATCCGCACCGCTCAATTTCGAAGCCTCGCTGGGTTCGCGGTCGTACTTCCGGCAGAATTCCGTCCCCAACGAGGATTTGGAGAAGTTGATCGCACTGTTGAACAACACGTATGACGAAACCGCTCAGCTCGACATCGTCAAACAGATCAATCAAGTCGTGATCAAGTCCGCTGAGTACGTACCGTTGTACTTCACTCCCGACGTGGTCGCCTACACCAAGAACGTCCACGGGGCCGTTCCTGCACTGAACGGCTCCCCCAATCTGACGTACCTCTCGAAGTCATGACGACGACCGTTGTATCGCAAGAGAATTCGTTGGCCCCCGAGCCTGAGAGCGTTCCGACCCGAAACCCTCACCGATCGCCGGTGAATCCTTACATACGGATGATCGGCGTCCGGTTCGCACAGATAATTCCTACCGCGATCATCGCTAGTTTCATAACCTTTGCCCTTATCCGGATAATCCCCGGTGGACCAGCCGAGGCCCTTCTCGGTCCGAACGGCAGCGATGAATCGATCGCCGCACTCAACGAGCGCCTCGGATTGAATCAACCTCTGCTGGTCCAGTACTGGAACTGGGTGGTGTCGGCTCTGCACGGAGATCTGGGAACGTCGCTACAGAACAGCGCCCCCGTCGGCCCACAGATCCTTGCGCGCCTGCCGGCGAGCGCCGAGCTCGTTGTACTCGCACTGTTACTGTCCGCCGTCGTCGCTATACCGCTCGGTGTGTGGACCGCGACGCGGCAGGGACGACGCAGCGATGGTCTGACCCGCACGGTTTCGGGGATCGGACTCGCGGTACCGGACTTCTTCCTCGCTATCGTGCTGGTCGATGTCTTCGCCCTCGGTTTGGGAGTTCTACCGGTGCTCGGCTGGGTTCCTCTCGAGAACAGTGTGATCGACAACCTGAGCCATTTGGTCCTACCAGCAACGGCGCTCGCTGCCGGCGCAGCATCGATTGCGGTTCGGCAGACCAGGGCTGCGATGATCGAGACACTGTCAAGTGACTACGTACGAACTGCGCGTGCGATGGGTATCGACGAGCGGAAGATCGTGTGGCGCTACGCGCTACGAAACATCGTTCCCACGATTGTCACTGTCTATGGATTGCTCGCCGTGGCGATGCTGGGTGCGACGGTCATTCTCGAGCAGATCTTCGTGCTGCCGGGCCTCGGGAGCGCTCTCGTCATTGCGATCGACACGCGAGATTATCCGATGCTTCAAGGCATTGTGTTGCTGTTCGTCGTGATCGTGCTTCTCGTGAACATCCTGGTCGACGTCGTCAACAACATGATCAGCCCACAATTGAGGAAGGGAACGATCTCGTGAGCCAACTCGCGTTGACCACCGCAGGCGAGACCCGCTCCAAGTGGGCTCTCCCTCGACTGCACCCCGGATTATGGCTCAGCTACTGCTTTCTCGGCACGCTGATAGCGGCGTCCGTCTTGGCCTCGTTCGTGGCTCCACACAGTCCGACCGATCAGAACCTGACCAACACGTTCGCCGGTCCGAGTGCACAGCACCTGCTTGGCACTGACGGCTTCGGTCGTGACGTGCTCAGTCGATTGATCTGGGGAGGACGCTCCGCCTTCTTCGGCGTCGCGATCGCTGTCGCCGTCAGTCTGCTGTTGGGAATTCCGTGGGGGTTGATCGCCGGATATTGGCCACGCTGGATCGGCGCGTCACTCCTCCGGGTGGCGGACGCATTGCTGGCATTCCCAGGTTTGGTTCTCGCAGTGGCTATTACCGGTGTTCTGGGGCCGAGCCTGATCACGTCGATGTCAGCGCTCGGAGTCGTCTATGCACCCACAATTGCAAGAATTCTGGCTGCCGGGGTCAGCGAAACGAGGAACCGAGACTTCGTTCTGAGCGCGCGACTCTCAGGATGCCCGCCGCACGTAGTGCTGCTGCGTCATCTTCTTCCGCACGCAATCGGGCCGGTTGTCGTTCAGGTGACCGTGCTCACCGGCCTGACCTTTCTCGCGCAGGCGGCACTCTCATTCCTGGGGTTGGGAATACAGCCCCCCACTCCGAGTTGGGGCGGTGACTTATCCGATGCGTACCTGCACATCTTGAGTGCACCACAACAGATTCTCCCCTCCGGCATTCTGATTTCATTGGTCGTCCTGGCCGTCTACCGAGTGGGTGATGCCGTCCGGGACCGCATGTATGTCAGAGGGAGATAGCCGGCGTAGAACAACCATCCGACTCGACTGTTCGAAGACCACACCACCAGCATGAAGGACTATCGATGACCTCGATCGCACCAGAAACCGCGCGCCGCGTCTTCCGTGGAGCCGAACCAATACACGGCATGATCTACTTCACCCCTTTCGGCGCGGAAGCATATGCCGCACTGGGCTTTACACACCCTCGAATGGGCTACTTCGCTTCGCGGTCTGCGCCCATGGGCGCAGTAGCGGCTGAAGTCACCATCGCTACGTTCTTCAACTTCAACCCCGAACTGGTACACGCGGTGCTGCCGGAAGCCTGGACAATCGCCACCCCCGAACAGATCCTCACCGCTCGACTCGACGCTGTCGACCGTTCGCTGCGCAAGGCCTGGGGAGAACATGTCGACGGCACCGAAGTTCGCGAAGCTGCCGAACTCGCACGTCGAGCCGCGGAACGCGCCTGCAACAGACCACAAGGGCGACCCCTGTTCGGTGGGCACGCATCATTGCCGTGGCCTGAGGAGCCTCATCTCGTGTTGTGGCATGCCCAATCCTTGCTCCGGGAGTTTCGCGGAGATTCTCATGTCGCACTTCTTCACGCCGAGGGACTCAACGGTGTCGAAGCGTTGGTAGTCCACGCCGCAACCGGTGATGTTCCTGCTGCTGCTCTGCAAATGAGCCGGGCATGGGACAACGATCAGTGGGCGGAAGGCGTCGAAAGTGTGCGGGCGCGTGGATGGCTCGAAGACGGCCCCGAGCTTCACCTGAACGAGGTGGGTCGCGATCGCCGAAAGCGGGTTGAGCATCAGACCGATGTGCTGGGGTCGTACCCGTACGAGGCGATCGGAGAGACCGGATGCAGTCGACTGATCGAAATCTCGGAACGTCTCTCCGGTGAAGTGATCGATGCAGATCTCGGATTTCCGGCAGCACTGGCAGCACGTCGCCGATTGCGTGCGTGACAGCAGGTCGTGAGTGTCGAACGTGGCTGGTGGTGATACGACGAGGGTGTCACCACCAGCCCCTTCACACAATTATCGCCGAAGTCGGCTGCGCCCCAATCTGCACAGTGAGAAGGCATCCGGATGAGACTGCCGTTGTGCCGAATTCTCCCGCGGGATGGGTCAAGATGGCTAGATGTGGAAACAGGCACTCGGGTTTGCTTTGTTCGGTGCGACCGTTGCCATCGTCACGGCGGCGCTGACACAGGGATCGGCACAGGCGTCCGCCACGATCACCCTCTTTTCGGGTGGCACCACAATCTCGGGCTTCGCGGGTGAATCGCAATGGACCTGGCCCATCGAGGCTGCGGTGATCGGCGCCCTTCTGGGCGCGCTGACCGGGTTCGTGCTCCGCCTCGCGGGCGTGCGAATCTCCGGAGGCCAGGACAATCGAATGGTTCCAACTGTGGTAGCAGGCCTCGCAGGCGTCACGCTTGGGTTGACGCCCCTGTTGGTCTTGATCGGCATGGCATTCACCGGGTCGGTTGATATCGGATGGTCCCCGCTCCTGGTCTATGCCGTCAGCGGTCTCCTGGCGTATGGCATTTCGGTCGCCGCCGTGTTCGGAGTCCTCCGCGCTGCCGGGGATCGACTTACTGTTCGCACGACGCGAGCGGTGGCGGCGATGCTTCCGGTCGGGGCGTTGGCGGCGACGACTGTAGGTGTCGGTACTGCGTGGAGGCTGGGCTTTTCCACCACCACTCCCACCTGGATCGCGGTCGTACTGCTGGTGGTGCTCGTATTGGCCGTGACGTTCGTTGCGGCCCGGGCGTGGGCTCTACGGATGCAGGCTCGTGACTTTCCAGAAGTGGCATAGGCGGTGGAACGATTGATTCCGACGGGCGCATCGAGATGAGGGGCGAGCGAATCTTCGCGGGACTCGTCGTCGGCCTTCTGCTCTGGCTGTTCGGCTATCTGCCGTTGGTACTCCTGTGGCAACATTTCGCAGATGTCCCGCAGCCGCAGCTGTATCCGAACCGTTCGTTCACGTCGTTCGGGCCCAACCCGCCACCGCTCACCTACTGGATAAGTTGGGCGGCGCCTGCCGCCGTGTTCGTCTTGCTCGGACTTATGACTATTCCCAGTCGTACCGGCCGGCAATTTGCATTGCCATTGGTGCTCGCGTTCCTGCCGGTCGCGGCAATGGTGGCGTGGTTCTGGATCTCGATGGAACTGTTCTTCAGCCCCGACTGATCACTCACTCGGCTGCGTATCGCGAACCCCATTGCGCGCACGCGCAATGGCGCCCTTGTTGCGCAATGCGATCCCCTGATGCACCGCAGCAAGTACCAATGCCAGCACTGCAGCAGGGAGGCTCCCCACCATCGACAGCAGAGAAGGCATATCAGAGCTGAAAGCGGTAAAGAAACCCAGTACTGCAGCGCAAAGCATTGTCGCCGAGACGATCCAGGAAACTAATGGTCGTGGGATCACGGCTGGAATAACGCACAGAGCCACCGGAAACGCCAGCACCAAGAAGAGCTCCCGCCCGAAATAGTCGTGAATCGAGCGGTAACAATCGGCAGAACTGAGCGGGCCGAGGCCTATTTCGCAATCGGTGATCTCGTACAGCGGCCACTGTGCCGTCGCGGATCCCAGAATCCCGGTGGCGACCGCCAATACAACCCACGCGATCCGAATCCCAATCATACGAAGAGATCATGCCAGTAGGCGAAATTGCGCTCCGGAGAAGAAAGCAATTACGACTCGAACTGCGTGGAAGGTCGATACCGTCAACGCTAATCAAAGAATGGATCAAACTATGTTGATCGCATGGGGAGCACTGGCGCTTGCCACTGGTGCCCATATCTATGGCGCTCGCCTCGCAACTCACGGCGACTACGGGCGGAGATTACCTCTCTCGGTAGGACCGACCTCCTCGCGAGCGGCACAACATGTCCGACGTGCTCAACTCACGGGCTGGGTATCGAGCTTGATCGGAGCATCTGCCATCGTCGACAACTATTGGGAGACAGCACCTCTCTTGAGTGCGGGTATCGCAGTCGCTGTACTCGGAGTAGTTAACGGCCTACCGAGTTTGATTGTCACCATGATGCACAATCGACGGCCGCAACAGGGTTGAAGTTTTCGATTATGTTTTGTGGAAGGGTGCTTGCATGGCAACACAACCGCATGGCCAGTCCATAACCCCGGCGTGGAAAGTATTCACGGCCATCGGTTTTGCAGGTGTTGTGGGCGCTGCCGTGACGTACTTCCGAGACGGGTGCACTTTGGCGATCATTGGCGGGATGGTCATCCTCGCGATTGGTCTGCCGCTTACTGTCTGGTCCATCCTGCGAATGCTGCGTGAGAATCGAGGACATCGCCTTCATTGGTGGAGAACACCGCCGGTCAATCCGAGGAACGTCGACCTGTCTCGTGCTGTCGGCATTCCGACTACAATTTTCGGTGCACTGACCATCTGGCTGAATACAGCAGGTTCGGCGCCGTGGTGGTTGGCAGCAATCTTTACCGCCATTCTGATCGCGCTCTTCGGAGTAACCGTTGCCGTTCACAATATTCGCCTCAGTCAGCGAACCTGAGCTAGCCTTCCGCGCATGCCGGTTTCCGCGAGTGTCCGTGCGCGCCTTCGCTCCCACTTGCATCCAGACGACGAGATCCACTACGCGTTTCCAGCAGACGTTCTGATGAGCGCGAAACCGAGTGTGTTTGTCGTGGTGAGCCGAAAGGCGATCACCGTCTTCTCGACGAGCTTTCGGTCCAGAAAAGTACCGAGGTCGATCCTCACCCAGTTTCCGAGAATGACCGTCCTCGGCCCGGTCGATACTGCGTCCACGCCGCACTTCACTGCGGCGGGCATAACGTACGAGATCGACGAAGAATATGTTGCAGTCGTGAACGCTGCCGACGCGGAGATCACGTCACCGCAGGACTTCCCGCATGATCCGTTGCCGAAACTTTGAAGGCACAAACAAAAAGGCAGTTTCTCATTTCTGAGAAACTGCCTTTTTGATCTAACTTCGGTCGGGCTGACAGGATTTGAACCTGCGACCACTTGACCCCCAGTCAAGTGCGCTACCAAGCTGCGCCACAGCCCGTCCCACGCCCTTGTTTCGGGCGCTTGGAAAGATTACATCAGGGACGGGCCGAAGTACCAATCGGCTGGTCAGAGCCGTTTCAGTACCGAATTGGACGCAGAATCAGCGGCCCTTACGATCACGCTTCTCGCGCACTCGGACGGATACGCGGATCGGGCTGCCGTCGAAGTTGAACTCTTCACGCAGACGCCGCTCGATGAAGCGGCGGTAGCCGGCCTCGAGGAAGCCCGTGGTGAAGAGAACGAATGTCGGCGGGCGTGTGCTTGCCTGCGTCGCGAACATGATGCGAGGAAGGCGACCACCACGCATCGGAGGCGGCGTTGCTGCCACAACTTCCTTGAGCCAGGTGTTCAGGCGACCCGTGGGGATGCGCTTGTCCCAGGACTCGAGAGCCGTGTCGAGAGCCGGCACGAGCTTCGCCACGGCGCGACCGGTGTGGGCGGAGATGTTGACTCGCTGAGCCCACGGAACGCGGACCAGATCGCGGTCCACTTCCTTGTCCAGCATGAGTCGACGGTCCTCGTCCACGAGGTCCCACTTGTTGAATGCGATCACCAATGCACGACCCGTGTCGGCCACCATGCTCAGAACACGCAGGTCCTGCTCGGTGATCGGCTCGTGTGCGTCGATGAGCAGGATCGCGACCTCAGCGGCCTCGATCGCGCTCTTCGTACGCAGCGACGCATAGAACTCGGCACCGCTGGCATGGCTGACACGCTTGCGCAGACCAGCCGTGTCGACGAAACGCCAAGGGCGCCCGCCGAGTTCGACGATGGAGTCGACGGGGTCGACGGTGGTGCCGGCAACATTGTGCACGACGGACCGCTCGTCACCGGACAGCTTGTTGAGCAAGCTGGACTTTCCGACATTCGGCTTTCCGACGAGAGCAACACGACGCGGACCGCCGCCGGGGATACCTTCACGCGGGGTTTCCGGCAGCTTCTCGAGAACCTCGTCGAGCAGGTCGCCGGTGCCGCGGCCGTGGGTCGCACTCACGGAGTACGGCTGACCGAGGCCCAAGGACCACAGTGCTGCAACCTCGGACTCGGTGCGTCCGTCGTCCACCTTGTTGGCAACGAGGATGACCGGAGTCTTCGAGCGGCGAAGCACGCGAGCCACAGCTTCGTCCGTCGCGGTAGCGCCGACAACGGCGTCGACGACCAGGAGAATGGCGTCAGCCGTTCCCATGGCCAACTCGGCCTGCCGGGCAACGGCCTGCTGAAGACCCTTTGCGTCGGGCTCCCATCCGCCGGTGTCCTGGACGAGGAAGCGTCGTCCGGCCCAGTTCGCCTCGTACGAGACACGGTCACGGGTAACGCCGGGGATGTCCTCGACTACCGCTTCACGACGGCCGATGATGCGGTTGACGAGTGTCGACTTGCCGACGTTCGGTCGACCGACAACAGCCAAGGTCGGGACGGCAATGTGCGCTTCGCCTTCGCCGTCCGCTTCGAGATCGGCGTAATCCCACTCCGATTCCTCGGACCAAGTTCCGTCACCGGCATATTCGGTTACCAGATCGTCGCTCACTGCACTGCTCCAGTTCTGTCGCTGACCACCAACAGCAACTTGGCGATCACATCTTCAATTCCCAATTCGCTCGTATCCACCAGAATGGAATCCTCGGCAGGGCGCAACGGCGACACTGCCCGAGTCGAATCGAGATGGTCACGGCGCTGCACATCAGCCAGCACCGCTTCATAATTGTCTTCACGGCCTTGGCCGATATTCTGCGTATTGCGCCGTGCCGCACGGGTTTCCGCCGATGCGGTCAAGAAGATCTTGACGTCTGCATCGGGGAGTACGACGGTTCCGATGTCGCGACCTTCCACGACGATCCGCTCCGCACCGGCCGCCAACTCACGCTGAGTGGCGACCAGCAGGTCGCGAACTTCGGGTACAGCCGACACCGCGGAGACAGCCTTGGTTACCGCGTCGCCGCGGATCTCCTCGCTGACGTCCGCGCCGTCGAGATGCACCTGCTCGCTGCTCGGATCGGTACCGATGGACCATGGCAACGCCGCAACGGCGGCCGTGATCGCGGCGGAATCCGCCAGATCGATTCCCTGACGCAGCACGTGCAGGGTCGCGATCCGGTAGATGGCTCCGGTGTCGAGGTAGCGAGCGCCCAAACGCTGCGCCAACGCGCGAGAGACGCTGGACTTGCCGGTTCCGGACGGTCCGTCCATAGCGACTACCAGCGGCATGGACGAATCGGTCACAGGCCGACCGCCTCGTACAGTCCACCGACCTCGCTACGTCCGAGGACGCGCTGCGTTCCCGGACGCTGATCGCCGAGAGCGACAACTCCGACGTTGGTGCGTACCAGGCGGACAACGGGGTGACCGACGGCATCGAGGAGGCGACGCACGATGTGCTTACGGCCCTCGTGCAGTACGAGCTTGACGAGCGTCTTGCCCTCGTTGATCTCGAGCACGGTGAACGCGTCCACCTTGGCCGGACCGTCATCGAGAGTGACACCGTCACGCAGCTGCTTGCCGGTGCTGCGCTCGACAACGCCGTGAACCGTGGCGAGGTACGTCTTCGGAACCTCGAACGACGGGTGCATCAGGCGGTGAGCCAAGTCACCGTCGTTGGTGAAGAGAAGCAAGCCTTCGGTGTCGGCGTCGAGACGGCCGACGTGGAAGAGCCGCTGACCCGACTGAACGCGCTCGGAGACGATGTCACCGACGCACGGACGACCGAGATCGTCGGACATGGTGCACTGCCAGCCACGCGGCTTGTTCATCGCGAGGTAGACGAGGTCCTTCTGCACGACGACGCGGACGCCGTCGACACGAACCACTGCGTTCTCGGGGTCGACACGCAGACCCTGTTCGACCACGATGCGGCCGTCGACCTCGACGCGACCCTGATCGATCAGTTCTTCAGCTGCACGGCGTGATGCGACGCCGGCCTGAGCCAGCACCTTCTGCAAGCGGACGCCGTCGCCCTTCGGCGGGCCGTCGTGCTTGGTGATCTCGGCATGCTGATGACGCGCCGGCTTGGCGTTGGAGACCAACGGGTTCTGAGAGACGACGCGCTGCGGCTTCTCGGTCTTCGGCTTGCCACGCTTGTTGGTCGCCGGCGGTGTCGGGGCTGCCGGGCGCTTGCGCGGAGGTCCGTCGAACTTGGACCCACGAGGTGCGTTCGACCATGCGCCGCCGCGAGGAGCGTCGGGGCGTGCGCCGCGCTGATCGTCACTACGACGGTCAGCGCCGCCACGCGGTGCGCGACGGGCGTCGACGTGGGGAGTACGACGGTCGTCGCTGCGGGGTCCGCGCCGATCGTCGTTGTAACCGCCACGGCGGTCGTCCATACGTGCGGGGCGACGGTCATCGCTGCGCGGCGGGCGACGGTCATCGCTGCGCGGCGGGCGACGGTCATCGCTGCGCGGCGGGCGACGGTCATCGCTGCGCGGCGGGCGACGGTCATCATTGAATCCACCGCGACGGTCGTCCATGCGGGGACGGTCGGATCCGGCGTTGCGGTCGTATCCAGAGGTACTGCGGGAAGTGTTGCTGCGTCCACCACGGGGCGCTTCGCTACGTGCGCCGCGGGGGGCGTCGCTGCGACCACCACGGGGGGCATCGCTGCGTGCGCCGCGGTTGTCGCGGGAGTTGTTACGGTCCGGTGTGCCATCTCGGCGAGCGGGATTGTTCACTTTTTTCCTGTCAGTTTTCTACTGTTTCCCGAGCGTGGTCGGGTCTTTCTCGGTGCTGACGAGCGCCGGAATTCCGGTCAGTCGTCGACTTCGGTGTCCACTACGTCAGCGGGCACGTCTGCCTTGTTCATTCTCGCAAATCGCGGATCGGATTCCAGGCTTTCGCTGATGTCGTCGATGAGATCGACATCAGGCAAGAGCGGGGCCAACTCCGGGAGCTCGCTGAGCGAGGCCAGGCCGAGCCGTTCGAGGAACAGTTCGGTCGTGGAGTACCGTGTCGCGTTGGTGTCCGGGTCAGGCCCGGCTTCCGCGATCAGTCCGCGGGCAAGGAGGGTGCGTACCACCCCGTCCACGTTGACGCCTCGTACCGCACTGATCCGCGCACGAGTCAACGGTTGACGGTATGCGACTACGGCCAAAGTTTCCAATGCCGCCCTGGTCAATTTGGTGCGTGCGCCGTCCAATAGCAGCTTTTCCACGTACGGGGCAAACTCTTGTCGCGTGTACAGACGCCATCCGTCGCCCGCGTAGCGAAGGTCCATTCCGCTGCCGCGAGCGGTCAATGCGGCCGACATCGACGTCAGGCGTTCTTCGACTCGTTCCGGCGCGGTTCCGGTGACAGATGCGAGTTGGTTCACTTCGGCCGGCGAATCCACGACAAGCAGAAGCGACTCCAGCACTGCGTCGAGTTGATCGTCGTCGAGTTCGAAATCGGGGGCGGAATCTTCGGACTCCGAGGCGTGTTCGGTAGGCTCGATCATCTCGTCTAGCTGCGAAGACTCTGGTTCCGTCGGCTCGGCGTTCATCCGTAGTCCTCCTCTGTGACCGGCGCGGCCGGGTCGTCTCCGGTCCAACTCACCATCAGCGGTCCGAGTGCTTCGGGTTGCTCGAACACAATGACCTGCCGGCGATACAACTCGAGCAACGCGAGAAATCTTGCGACTATCTCGACGGTGATCTCACACTCGGCAACGAGGTCCCCGAAGGGTGTCCACTCCCCTATGCCTCGCTCGCGCAGCAACTCGAGAATTCGCTCGGCCTGCTCGGGTATCGAGATATTGGACACATGGAGGTGATCGAGGCCCACCGTCGGCACCGGACGTGGTGTGAACACAGTCGCCGCGATCTCCGCAAAACGCTGAGGGTCGACGCCCAACAACACCTCGGGCAGGAGTTCGGTGAACTGATCCTCGACGGCAACCGAGCGCGGATAGCGCCGCAGCGCTGCTTCCTCCAACTCACCGAACAGCGCCGCAACTTGTTTGTACGCCCGGTACTGCAGCAGTCGCGCGAAGAGAAGGTCGCGGGCTTCGAGAAGCGCCAGATCCTCCGCGTCCTCGACCTGCCCGGCGGGCAACAGCCTGGCCGCTTTCAGGTCCAGAAGCGTAGCTGCGACGACCAGAAACTCTGTTGTCTGATCGAGGCCCATCGCACTGCCAAGTTCCTTGGTGTATGCGATGAAATCGTCAGTGACGGTGTGCAGGGCGACTTCGGTGACATCGAGCTGTCGTTGATTGATCAGGTTCAACAGCAGATCGAACGGGCCTTCGAAGTTCCGGAGAGTGACTCGGAAACCGGCAGCCTTGGCTGCGGTCTGAGCGTCGGTCGGCACGTTCGGGTCGATCGAATCCGGCTCGACTTCGACCGAATCTTCTTGCGATGCA
The DNA here is from genome assembly GCF_011290655.1 of Rhodococcus sp. D-46. Taxonomy (NCBI): domain Bacteria; kingdom Bacillati; phylum Actinomycetota; class Actinomycetes; order Mycobacteriales; family Nocardiaceae; genus Rhodococcus; species Rhodococcus sp. D-46. Next base: position 374,905 of record NZ_JAANTF010000009.1, read on the forward strand.
ATCAGTTCCACTAACGACCAGACCGGTGAATGACCTCGCGGGCCAATGCTCGATATGCCTCGGCCCCAGCCGATTTCGGCGCCCACGTCGTGATCGGCTCACCGGCGACGCTGGTTTCGGGGAATCGGACGGTGCGGTTGATCACCGTGTCGTAGACGACGTCGCCGAACACCTCGACGACTCGCGCCATCACCTCACGAGCGTGCAGAGTCCGGGCGTCGAACATCGTGACGACGATACCGGCCAACTCGAGCTTGGGATTGAGACGATCGTGCACCTTTTCGACGGTGTCGTTGAGGAGTGCCAGGCCGCGCAGGCTGAAGTACTCGCATTCCATCGGAATGATGACCGAATCGGCGCAGGCCAGTGCATTCACCGTGAGCAGGCCAAGCGACGGCTGGCAGTCGATGAGCACGTAGTCGTACCGATCGAGAACAGGGTGCAACACGCGTCCCAAGGTCTGCTCACGTCCGACCTCGGTGACCAATTGGATCTCGGCGGCCGAAAGGTCGATGTTGCTGGGCAGCAGGTCGAGGCCGTCGACCCGAGTTCGCATCAACACATCGTCGATGGACACACGCGGTTCGACCAGAAGGTTATGGACGGTCAGTTCCAGGTCGTGATGCTGGACGCCCAGTCCAGCAGACAACGCGCCTTGGGGATCGAGATCCACCAGGAGCACTCGGCGACCGTATTCGGCCAACGACGCACCCAGGTTGATGGTCGACGTCGTCTTGCCGACGCCGCCCTTCTGGTTGCACATCGCGATGATCATCGCGGGTCCGTGGTGCGCCAACGGTGTCGGTTGGGGTACCTCGCGGACCGGCCGGCCCGTCGGACCGAGTTCTTCCGCGGAAACGGTGAGGGTTTCCGCAGGTGGAGAGGCTACTGGCGTCGTATCTATTTCGAACATCGCCTCTGGTTCGGAGGGTACAGCTGGTGCTGATTCGTTCACGCGCTCGAAGAGTTGGGCATTGACATGCGGCGGCGCGGACTCCGCCGCTGGTGGCTGCGATGTCGACACGGTCCGATGCTCCCCTACTCTTTCGGCGGTTGCTCTCGGCGCCGGCAAACCCCCGAAACTGCGGTGGAGGCCGCTCGCGCTCCTTGAACGCTACCGCTTACATCACCGAATGGTCTCGCAGACACGCATGAGCCAACCAACCCCTAACGGGCACGCGGGTGTGCCTGAGCCCACACTTCGCGCAACGCGGTGACGGTGACCAGTGTGTAGATCTGCGTCGTGGTTACCGAAGCGTGACCGAGAAGTTCCTGCACGACGCGTACGTCCGCGCCGCCGTCGAGCAGGTGTGTGGCAAACGAGTGCCTGAGCGTATGGGGTGAGACGTCCGCCTTGATCCCGGCGGACGCGGCCGCGTCCTGAAGAATCTGCCATGCACTCTGACGCGAGAGGCGTCCACCGCGAGCGTTGAGAAAGAGGGCAGGAACACCGCGCGTCGCCAGGCTGGGGCGCCCGCGGACGAGATACGCGTCGACGGCGGCGATCGCCGGCCTGCCGACGGGGACGATCCGCTGCTTGCCGCCCTTGCCCTTGAGCAGCACGGAACGAGTTTCGGTATCGATGTCGTCGACGTCCAGATCGATCGCCTCGGTGATTCGCGCTCCGGTCGAGTACAGGAGCTCGAGCAGAGCGCGATCCCGCAGGTCGCGGGGCCCGTCACCGGCCGCACCGCCACCCGAAGCGTCGAGCAGGGCGATCACGTCGTCGAGAGGCAGGGCCTTGGGCAGCTTGCGTCCGGGCGTCGGCGGCTTGACCGTTCGGGCCACGTCGACGCTGAACAGACCTTCGGCGGCGGAAAACTTGTGGAATCCGCGAACCGCGATCAGGGTGCGTGCTGCCGAACTGGCCGCCAATGGTACGACGCCGGAATCTTTGTCACCCAGGCGCAGATGTGTCACGAATTCGGTGACGTCGTTCTCCGTCACGCCCGCGACGTCGTCGATGCCGCGTCCGTGCAGGTACTCCGCGTACCGATTCAGGTCGCGGCGATAGGAAAGTAGAGTATTGCGCGCAGATCCTCGCTCGACCGCTAGATGGTCGAGATACGAGTCCACCTGTCGGGCAAGCACTTCAGGCTCGCGACTTGCGTTCTCCGAATGCGCGAGGACGATCGGGCCACGGTGCGTCGGCGGGGCGTAGCGGCTTTCCCGTCGCGCGTGCGGTGGCGATCGCGAGAATGCCTGATACCGCTGTGGCATTGACGATGTCGCCGCGTAGCGCCATGTCGACGGCGTCGGCGAGCGGAACCCGCGAAATCTCGAGATCGGCTTCTTCGTGTTCGGGATCGTCGCGCTCCACCTCGTGCAACCCCTCGGCGAGGAAGACGCGAACCGCCTCGTCCGTGAACCCGGGTGAGAGAGCGACATCGACCAGCACCGACCACCGATCGGCGCCGAGTCCGGTTTCTTCGCCCAGCTCGCGCGCTGCCGCCTCGACCGGGCTCTCCCCCGCAGCGTCGAGCAGACCGGCAGGGATTTCCCACAACCGGTGCCCGAGCGGGTGACGGTACTGGTGAATCAGCACCAGGTTGTCGTGCTCGTCCAGTGCCACGACGGCAACGGCGCCGTGGTGTTCGACGACTTCCCGATCGGCACGCTGACCACCAGGCATCGCAACGGTGTCGACGCGCAACGCGATGATCGCGCCGGTGTAGACCGTCTTGGAGCCGAGGGTGTCGAATTCGTGCCGACCGGGATCGCTCATGTGTGGCTAGACCTTTTCCACGTTCTCGACTGCAGCGTCGAGCGCCGTCTCGGTGGCGGCGGTGTCGATCTTCTCGTCACCGTGGACGTCGACGGGCAGGCGCTCTTCGAGCTTGTACGTCAACGCTGCTTCGACGAAGGCGGCGAACAGCGGATGCGGGCGTGTCGGGCGGCTCTTGAGCTCCGGGTGTGCCTGGGTGGCAACGAAGAACGGATGCTGCTCACGCGGGTACTCGACGAACTCGACCAGGTGGCCGTCCGGTGAGGTTCCGCTGAACTGCAAGCCGGACTTGGCAATCCGGTCGCGGTAGGTGTTGTTGACCTCGTAACGGTGACGGTGACGCTCGGAGACGTCCTCGGTTCCGTAGGCCTGAGCGACGACGGAACCCTTGGTCAGCACGGCCGGGTAAGCACCCAGACGCATGGTGCCACCGAGGTCGGCGTCACCGGCGATGACGTCTTCCTGATCAGCCATCGTCGAGATGACCGGATGCTTGGTGTCCGGCTCGAACTCGGCCGAGTTGGCATCGTCGAGGCCGACGCTACGAGCAGCTTCGATGACGACGCACTGCAGACCCAGGCACAGACCCAGCAGCGGCAGCTTGCGCGAACGTGCGAAACGGATCGCGCCGAGCTTGCCTTCGATGCCGCGGATGCCGAAGCCGCCGGGGATCAGAACACCGTCGACGTCACCGAGAGCGGCCTGCGCTCCGGCTTCGGTCTCACAGGCGTCCGACGGGACCCAGGAGATCTCGACCTTGGACCGGTTCGCGAATCCACCGGCGCGCAGTGCCTCGGTGACGGATAGGTATGCGTCGGGCAGGTCGACATACTTGCCGACCAACGCGACCCGCACGGTCTCACGCGGCTGGTGAACACGATCGAGGAGGTTGCCCCACACGGTCCAGTCGACGTCGCGGAACGGGAGACCGAGCTGGCGAACGACGTAGGCGTCGAGGCCCTCACGGTGCAGAACCTTCGGGATGTCGTAGATCGAGGGAGCGTCGGGCGTCGAGATGCAGGCGTCGACGTCCACGTCGCACATCAGGGCGATCTTGTTCTTGAGGCCCTGCGGAACGTCACGATCGCAACGAAGGATCAGCGCGTCGGGCTGAATGCCGATGCTGCGCAACGACGCAACCGAGTGCTGCGTGGGCTTGGTCTTGAGCTCTCCGGAGGGGCCGAGGTACGGCACGAGGGAGACGTGTAGGAAGAAGACGTTGTCGCGGCCGACGTCGTGGCGGACCTGGCGAGCGGCTTCGAGGAAGGGCTGCGATTCGATGTCGCCGACTGTTCCACCGATTTCGGTGATCACGACGTCCGGGCGGTGTCCCTGCAGATCCGGACCGCTCATCTCGAGGATGCGACGCTTGATCTCGTCGGTGATGTGCGGGATGACCTGAACGGTGTCGCCGAGGTACTCGCCGCGGCGTTCCTTGGCGATGACCGTCGAGTAGACCTGGCCGGTGGTGACGTTCGCCTGGCCGGAGAGGTCACGGTCGAGGAACCGCTCGTAGTGTCCGACGTCGAGGTCGGTCTCGGCACCGTCTTCGGTGACGAAGACCTCGCCGTGCTGGAAGGGGTTCATGGTGCCCGGATCCACATTGAGATAGGGATCGAGCTTCTGCATGGTCACGCGCATTCCCCGCGCGGTCAACAACTGTCCCAGGCTCGAGGCGGTCAAACCTTTGCCGAGCGAGGAAGCTACACCTCCGCTGACGAAGATGTGCTTGGTGGCGGTACGCGTGTTAGTGCGTGACTGTGGCAAAGGGGCTCCCGTGACGACTGTGCAGGGCTTGGTCTGATGAAGCATGCTGGGGCCTGCCGACCCACGGGATTTCACGGTAACACCTATCGGGGGTCGGTGCCTACAACGCGCCGACTTTCCGCCCCCGATGTGACCGGCGTATCAATACCGAGGTGTTCAGTTGGTGGGTGCGCCGACGGTAACCGCCGCCGCTCCCGGTCCCGTGCCGTAGCGGCCGGCGCCGCCGTTCAACTGTTCCTGCAGCGCCAACGGCGTCGTGATCTTGCCCGATTCCCGGTCGATGTTGTCGATGGTCGTCAAGCCCGCTGAGAGCGCCGCGTCCGCACGCGCGACGGCAACCGGACCACTGCCCTCGGCCGAGCCAGGCCGGCCCGCGAGAATCGTTCCTGCGCCGCGTCCGTCGAGAGCACCGGCGAACCGGGCGATGACGGCGCCGCGGTTACCCGTGGCTGCGTCGGATTCACTCTTGTTGTCGCCGGTGAGAACCACGGCGAGTTGAGCCGGCTTGACCGCTCCGTCGTCGTAGCTGATGAAACCGGCGCTACGCAGCGAGTCGAGCGCGAGATTCATCTCGTCCGGAGTGCTCTGCGGTTCGCTGTTCTGCCCGTTGAGAAGCAGAACCGAACCGAGCAGATCACCCGCGAGACTGCCCTGATCGACCGCACCGGTCTTGAGGGTGATCCCCGCAGGGATGACATTGGTGACGACGGTCCGCAAGCGGTCACCACCGGTGGCGTCGACAAACGAATCGGTGAGCGAGACGCGTCCGGTCACGGCACCGCCGGCGGCAGTGACGAGTCGGTTGACACCGTCGAGATCACCGGGATCGGCGTCCGGTGCCGTGATGACGACGACGGTGCGACCAGCGAGACTGTCACGCACGACGCGACCGCCGACAGCGGCATCGAAGCCGTCCGCGGAATTGAGTTGCTGCTGAAGCTGATTGGACTGTTGATTGAGGTCTTCGATCTCGTTCTGCAGGTCCGCCTTGTCGTCGCGCAGACCCGAAAGCAATCCACTGGACAGCATTCCGGAACCGAGCACCACGCCGATCGCGAGTGCCAGGAAGATTGCCGCTATGGAAATTGCATGTTGACGCATCGAAATCACTTGAAGAGCCCCTGAACCCACAGCGCGAAGCTGTTCCACGTTGCGATTGCCCAGTCGAGAACTTCACTACCGGCATTGGACACGACCAGGGCGACGATCACTGCCACCAGGGCGGCGAGCACCAGGAGCGCGATCGCGCCGCCGGACACTCGACTTCGATACAGCGTTGCCACAGCCTTGGCGTCGACCAGTTTCGGTCCCACCTTGAGCCGTGTCATGAACGCCGACGGATTGCTTTCACGACGCCCACGGTCGAAGAACTCGTCCAAGGACACCACGTTGCCGACCGTCACGATCAGTGAAGCTCCGTGGTGATCGGCGAGCAGCAGCGCAAGGTCGGTCGGTGAGCAGGTCGCCGGGAACGTCATCGCCCCGATCCCGAGATCCTGGATTCGGGAAAGCCCCGCCGCATGACCGTCCTGGTCTGCGGGCAGAACAACTTCCGCGCCGGACTTGAGGGTGGAACTGGTGATCTCTTCCGGGTCGCCCACGATCAGATCGGGGCGGTATCCGGCCTTGCTCAACACGTCCGCACCTGCGCCGACACCGATCAGGATCGGCGAATACTCCTTGATGAAGGGCTTGAGGTTCTTCAGATCGGCCTCGTGTTCGGGTCCGTCGGAGACGACCACGACGTGGCGATCCTTCAAGTCGATGTCGATGTCCGGAACACCGATTCCGTCGATCAGCAAAGGACTTTCGGTGCGGATGAACTCGATGGTGTTACCCGAGAACGCTTCCAGGTGATCGACCAGGCCGGTCTTGGCCTCGATCATCCGATCGGAGATCTCGGCCTCGGTCTGCTCTTCGCCCTTGACGAGGCTCTTCTCGCCGTTGAAGATCTCGCCCTCGTGCAGGCGGATCTTGCTGCCGTCCTTGACGTTCTTGAAGACGTCACCGTCTACGGCATCGATCAGAACGATGTCGTTGGCGACGATCACTTCCGGTCCGAGGTTGGGGTACCGCCCCGAAATCGACGGCGACGCGTTGACCACGGCCATGACTCCGGCTTTCACCAGAGCATCGGCGGTCCGGCGATCGATGTCGACTTCGTCGAGGATCACGATGTCTCCAGGACCGACGCGGCGTAGAAGCTTCGCCGTGTTCCGATCGGCCCTGGCGATGCCACTGATCCCAGGCAAGGATTCGGTGTTACGTGAGAGCAATCCGGGCATCTTCATGGCTTCGATGATGAACCTGAAACCGCGTTGACCGGTGGAGGCGCGCCGACAACTACCACATCAGTCACACCAACACCACAGAACCTTCAATCTGTGACGCGGGCCGCATTCGCGATCTCGAGCAGTTCTTCGGCGTGCGCACGACCGGTCTCGGTGTCGTCCAGCCCTGCCAACATACGGGCCAATTCGACCACCCGATCCGAATCCGACAAGGTCCGCACGCCACTGCTCACCACTCCGCCTTTGTCGTCGACCTTGTCCACCACGAGGTGGGTGTCGGCAAACGCAGCAACCTGCGGAAGGTGGGTGACGACGATAACCTGATGCGTACGAGCAAGTTTCGCCAATCGGCGGCCGATCTCGACAGCAGCGCGACCACCGACCCCCGCGTCCACTTCGTCGAAAACCATCGTCGCGCCGGTGTCGCTACCAGCGAGAACAACCTCGAGCGCCAGCATGACGCGTGACAGCTCGCCACCGGAAGCGCTCTTACTGATCGGAAGTGACGGTGCCCCGCTGTGCGCAGACAGACGAAATTCCACCTCGTCGACGCCGGCAGACCCGGCATGAAGGTCTACTCCCCCGACGCTGAGCGGCGCCGAGTCCTGCGGGCCGGCAGGCTGCGAACGCACAGTCACCTCGAGACCCGCACGTCCCATCGCCAGACCGGCGAGTTCCGCGCTGACGGCTTTGGCGAGCTTTGCCGCTGCCTTGACTCGCGCGGCGCTCAGCTTTGTGGCGGCTTCCGCGGTGAGGCCAGCCGTCTCCTCGACCTGCTTGGCCAACAGCGACAACGCATCCGAGGACACGTCGAGTTTGGACAGACGAGCGCGAGCGGTATCTGCCCATTCGAGAACCCCCTCGACATCGGCGGCGTACTTGCGAGTCAGAGTCTTCAGTTCCGATTGCCGCGACAGCAAAGAGTCCAGCGCACCCGGGTCTGCGGGCAGCCCGGACAGATAGGTGTTCAGGTCACCGGCAACATCGGTGACGACGGCAATAGCGTCGGCCAACCGGGAACCGAGGCCGTCCAGATCTGCGTCGGTGACCGACTCGATACGCGCCCGCGCTTCGGACATCAGGTCTAGCGCCGGCATGACCCCGACGTCGCCGCTGGCCATGTCGTCACTACCGGCGAGCGCAGCGTGCGCCTCTTCCGCAGCCGAGCGGAGCGAATCGAGTTCACTGAGTCGACGAACTTCGGCAACGATTGCCGTGTCCTCGCCTGGCTCGGGTGCCACGCCGTCGATTTCGTTGAGCGCGAAGGTCAACTGATCTGCTTCTTGCGCCAGTTCACGAGCCTTCGACGTGCGTTCGATCAACTCCGAACGAGCATCGAGCCATTCACGACGGTGTTTGCGGTACCTCGTCAGCAGCGTTCCGATTGCCTTGTCCCCGAAGCGGTCCAGCGCATTGCGTTGCTGGTCGGGACGAAGCAATCGCAGCTGATCGTTCTGTCCGTGGACAGTCAGAAGTGGATCCGTGAATTCGGAGAGAACTCCCGCCGGCACGCTTCGTCCGCCGAGATGAGCCCGTGAGCGGCCGTCGCTGCCGACTGTCCGGACGGCGATGATGGTCCCGTCCTCGTCGCGCTCGGCGCCGGACGATTCCAGGATTCGGACGATCTCACGCTCGGTGGCCGGTGAGACGTCGTCGGCGATGAATCGTCCTTCGACGACGGCTCGCGACGCGCCCAACCGCACCCGCCCGGCATCGGCTCGCGCTCCGCTGAGGAGGTGCAAGCTGGTGACGACCATCGTTTTACCTGCGCCGGTTTCACCGGTCAGGACGGTCAGGCCCTCGTGGAACTGGGCGCTGGCCTCGGAGATCACACCAAGACTGTCGATACGGATCTCTGCGAGCACGATTAAGGCTTCCTTCCTCGCCATCCGGTAACCGGAAGCTCGAACTTGCGAACCATCCGATCTGCGAAGGGCGCAGAGTCCAACCGGACCCACTTGACGGGAGTGGCGCCGCGAACGATCTCGACGCGAGCGCCGGCAGGCAGTTCCAACGTACGACGCCCGTCGCAGAAGACCAGGCCGTCGTGGCTACCGGCGACGGTCTCCACCGCGATGATCGAATTCGGGCTGGTGACCAACGGCCGCGCGAACAGCGCATGCGCGTTGCTGGGTACGACGAGCAATGCTTCGAGTTCGGGCCACACGACGGGGCCGCCTGCGGAAAATGCATAAGCGGTCGAGCCGGTGGGAGTGGACACGAGAACACCATCGCAACCGAAGGCAGATACCGGTCTGCCGTCGACCTCGAGGACAACTTCGAGAACTCCCAAACGCGAACGGTTCTCGATGCTGGCCTCGTTGAGCGCCCACCCGCGATCGATGATCTCGTCGTCCACCCGAATCACAACGTCGAGTGTCATACGGGACTCGACGCGATATTCCTTGCGAACTACCTGTGCGAGCGCCTCGTCGAGATGCTCGGCCTCGGTTTCTGCCAGAAATCCGATCCGTCCGAGGTTGATGCCCAGTACCGGAATGGACGCTTCTTGAGCGAGTTCGGCGGCGCGCAGAAATGTGCCGTCACCACCGAGAACCAGAACTAACTCGCATCCGACGGCAGCATCAGGGCCGGGATGAACAACCGTGACGTCGAGACCCGGCGCAGAGAAGCCCGCGGGTTCCGTCATTGCTTCGATGCGCGAGCTGTCTGCTTCGTCGACGAGGACTCGCAGCCCGATTCCCGCCCGTTCGAAAATCTTCCCGACTCGTTTGGCGGTTTCCGTGATGTCACGTCGACCAGGGTGTGCGACAAGAAGGATCTCGCGCGACTCGCCGTTCGTGACCGCGTTCACTGGGGCCCTTCCTCTACAGCCTTGCGAATCATGTCCTCCACCGAAGGAATTCCCTCGGTGTCCGGCTCGTGATCACCGGGCGAACCTGTCTTTCGAAGCCACAGGAAATACTCGACATTTCCCGACGGACCGGGCAATGGGCTGGCCACAACACCTAACGTCCGCAGACCTACCTTTGCAGCAGCCTCCGACACGTCGAGCACAGCCGAGATTCGCAATTCCGGATCTCGTACGACGCCACCGGCACCGACGCGGTCCTTGCCCACCTCGAACTGAGGCTTGACCATCGGAACCAGGTCCGCGCCGTCAGCAGTACAGGCGACAAACGCCCCGAGTACAAGTTTGAGAGAAATGAACGACAAGTCCGCGACAACGAGATCGACAGTTCCGCCGATGGTCTCTGCATCAATTGCACGAACATTGGTTCGGTCGATGACGTGCACCCGGTCATCGGACTGCAGGCGCCACACCAGTTGTCCGTAGCCGACGTCGACTGCGACAACTTCCTTCGCACCACGCGTCAGCAGAACATCGGTGAACCCACCGGTGGATGCGCCGGCGTCGAGGCAACGGCGACCTTCGACCGTCAATCCTTCGGCACCGAAGGCGTCGAGTGCGCCGATCAGTTTGTGAGCACCTCGCGACGCCCACGAAACTTCCTGCTCCACCTCGACGACCCGAAGTGGCGTTCCGGCTTCGATCGCCGTCGCAGGCTTGGTCGCAACGGCTCCCGAGATGAGAACTCGCCCGGCGGAAATCAGTTCTTGCGCATGATCTCGTGACCGTGCGAGTCCGCGACGGACAAGTTCGGCGTCCACCCGTGCTCTACGTGCCACGTCAAGCCCTGTCCACAGAGGCGAGTGCCTGGACGAGCACCTCGTGTGCCTGTTCCAAAATATGTGCCTTCTGCGGAATCACACCTGCTCCGTGCTGATCGTTCGGATCCTGTTCGATGCCACCGAGGCGCGCCAGCAAACCGTCGACGTCAGAACGTATGCGTTCCGGATCGACGGAAGGGCGTGGCCCGGGCAACGGAGATCCGTTACTCGTGTTTCCGGGGTGCGGTGTCGGCGTGCTCATCGGGCACAACGTTAGTGCATGACTCTCGGTTACGCATACACCCGCACCCCCGCGAGTCGAACACATTTGCGAGAGATCAGACGAGCCAGGATGCAAACAGATCCGCCACGCCGGCATCCGACGCTTCCAGGGTCCGGAACGACGGATTAGCCCATGCGACAGGCGCAACCGCGCGTAGAAGCGACATCTCGTCCCCGACAACCGGGCCGTCGACAACCAGCGCCGACCCGTTCACGGAGACAGACCACTTGGAGTCCGCACCGACCAGCGATTCGACGGCCGGCTGATTGAGCGAATCCAGAGTTGCTGCAATGTAGGTGGGGCGCTGCTCAACCGGAGCCCGCAGTACGTCACCCGGCGTGCTCACACCGGTGAGAACCAACAACGAGTCGATCGAAACAGCTTGTGCGCCTTCGATATCGGTGTCCAAACGATCACCGACCACCAGAGGACGCGAACACCCGCTGCGAGCGAGCGCATCCTCCATCAGCGGTGCAGCAGGCTTCCCTGCCACCAACGGTTCCTGCTTGGTCGCAGCGCGCAGAGCTGCCACCATCGAGCCGTTGCCCAGCACCAAACCCCGCTCCGACGGCAGTGTTGTGTCCAGGTTTGCCGCTACCCACAGCGCACCGGCCCGGATCGCCAAGCACGCCTCGGCAAGGATTGACCAGTTGGTCTCCGTCGAATGTCCTTGAACGACAGCAACCGGAGAATCCGCGAATTCGCGCACCGGAAGCAACCCGACGCGCGTCACCTCGTCGGCCAATGCGTCGGTACCGACGACGAGCACAGCGGCACCGGGTTCGAGACGCTCCGACAGCAGACGCACTGCCGTCTGAGAACTGGTGACGACACGATCGTCTTCGGAATCGAAACCGAGTTCGGTCAGATGCGCCGACACTGCCGAAGGCGAGCGACTCGCATTGTTGGTCACGTAGTACAAGGCCTGCGTGCCCTGACCGAGAGCTGCCTGGGTGCCGGGAATCGCATGAGCTCCGGCGTACAGCGTGCCGTCGAGATCGAGCAAAAGTACGTCGTACTGAGTACGAAGCACGGTCACTGATCTTCTCCGGTCAACTCGGCCACCCGTTCTTCAGCATCCGTGTCACCCTCGAGGTCAGCAGCTGCAGCGTTGAGGAACCACTTCAGTCCGTCTTCGACACGACCAGCTGAAACGAGGGCATCGGCGTAGGCGTAGAACAGCCGAGCCGCAGCTTCACCGGTACGCGCTGCGTCCAGATCCTTGGTCTGCAGTGTGACAACTGCCTGATCGAACTGACCGAGATCCATGCGGGCGCCCGCGACGACGATCCTCAACTCAGACGCCTCGTCGCCCGAAAGCAGGGCAGCCTCGTCGCTACGGCCGAGCTCGATCGCGCGTTCGGGTCGACCCAAACCGCGTTCGCAGTCGGCCATGACAGCGATCAGACCCGGTCCGCCAGCCATTCGACGGGCAGCACGAAGCTCGGAGAGAGCTTCAGCCCATTCACCGGCGTGGTACGCGGTGATTCCGGCAGCTTCACGAACGACCGCAATTCGGCCGGCGCGCTGACGGGCAGCGCGAGCGTGGAGCAGTGCGAGTTCCGGATCTTCGTCGACGAGCTTGCCCGCCATGACGAGGTGACGCGCAACTGTGTTGGCGTTGTCCTTGTCGAGGCTGAGCAGATCCCGACGAACGGCCGGGTCCAACTCCGTGGGCTCTACGTTGTCGGGCAAATCCGGTTCGTCAGGTCGTGCTTGCTGACGGTTGCGGTCGCCGTCGCGTCCACGAGGGGTGAACCCACCCTCGCCGCCGCGACGCTGTCCGCCGTTGAATCCGCCGCCGCGGTTACTGTTTCCAGCACCGCCACGGTTGTTGTCTCCGGCACCACCGCGGCGGTCTCCGCCTGCAGCGCCGCGTGATCCACGCCCGTCGTTGTCACGACGGGGGCCACCTGATCGAGGCGCTCCTCCCCCACGGAAGGACCGACGCTCGTCGCCATTCTCCGACACAGTCATTCCTCTCATACAACGCACGAAAGGGGACCCAATATGTTGGGTCCCCTTTCGGTTAACGGGTGTTCGGCGGTGTCCTACTCTCCCACACCCTGTCGAGTGCAGTACCATCGGCGCTGAAGGGCTTAGCTTCCGGGTTCGGAATGGGACCGGGCGTTTCCCCTTCGCTATGACCGCCGTAACTCTATG